>MNXU01000050.1 GCA_001872285.1 Betaproteobacteria bacterium CG2_30_68_42 | reverse complement strand
CTGGCCGCGGCCGCGGCCAGCCGTTCGGCCTTCAGCGCCGCGTCGCGTTCGAGCCGCGCGGTGCGCAGCTCGAACCTGCGGCGCGCCGCGTCTGCGGCCGCCGTGTTGCGCTCGCGCTCGCGGATCTCGGCCTTCGCGTAGCGGTAGTAATCGACCAGGCGGATCTGTGAAGGGCAGACATAGGCACAGCAGCCGCATTCGATGCAGTCGAAGATCGAATACTCCTGGCATTTGCCGAAGTTGCGCGAGCGCGCGAACCAGTACAGGTCGAAGGGCTGGAGCCGCTCCGGGCAGGCGGCGGCGCAGCGCCCGCAGCGCACGCAGGGCATCTCGGGCGGGTGAGCCGGAAACAGCCGTTCGGAGGCGGCGAGGATGCAGTTGGTGGCCTTCACCACCGGAACGGAATCCTCGGGCAGGGCGAATCCCATCATCGGGCCGCCCATGAGGATGCGGTCGGTGTCGGGACGCGGCGCGGCGAGCGCGAGCAGCTCCCGCACCGGAGTGCCGAGGAGGACTTCGAGATTCCCGGGACGTTCGACGTTGCCGGTGACGGTCACCACCCGCGAGATCACCGGCTCGCCCAGCTCGAGCGCGCGCCAGACCGCATGCGCGGTGGCGACGTTGAAGCACTGCACGCCGAAGTCCGGACCGAGCTTGCCGTAGGGAATCTCGATGCCGGTCAGAATGTCGATGAGCTGCTTCTCCCCTCCGGTCGGGTACAGCGTGGGCACCGGCACCACCCTGGTGAGCACCTCGGCGCCGGCGGCCGTATCGCACATCGCCGCGATCGCCTCGGGCTTGTTGTCCTCGATGCCGATCAGCACGCGCCGGGCCTGGAGCAGGTGGGCGAGGATCGCGATGCCGCGCGCGATCTCGTTGGCGCGCTCGCGCATCAGCCGGTCGTCGCAGGTGATCCACGGCTCGCATTCCGCGCCGTTGATGACGAGCGTCCCGCAGCACTCGCCGGCGCCGCCGCGCCTCAGCTTGACGTGGCTGGGGAAGGCCGCCCCGCCCAGGCCCACCACGCCGGCGTCGCGCAGCCGCTCGCGCAGGCGTTCGGCGGAGAGCGCACGCACTTCGACCGGATCGCGCTCGATCCAGCGCTCCTCGCCGTCCGGCTCGATGACCACGCACAGCCCGCCCATGCCCGATGGGTGGGGCAGGGTGCGCATCTCGATGGCGCGCACGGTGCCGGAGGTCGGGGCATGCACGGCGGCCGCGAACGGGCCTTCCGCGTTGCCGATGCGCTCGCCCTTCAGGACATGTTCTCCCACGCGCACGCGCGGCGCGCTGGTGCCCGCGGCCTGGCGCAGCGGCACCACGAGCAGCGGCGGCAGTGGCGAAGGCGCGATGGGCGCGCCCGCGGAGGCGTCCTTGTGGGCCTCGGGTTCGATGCCGCCCCTGAAGCGGAAGAGCTGCGCCTTCATGCGGCCCGCCGTAGCCCCGTGCGCGGATATGCCCACTTCCACGTCTCCACCGATTCGGGCAGCGGTCGCATCGAGATGCAATCGACCGGGCAGGGCGGCACGCACAGCTCGCAGCCCGTGCACAGGCTCGCGATGACGGTGTGCATCTGGCGGGTGGCGCCGACGATGGCATCGACCGGGCAGGCCTGGATGCACAGTACGCAGCCGATGCAGGCGTTCTCGTCGATCACCGCGACCTGCCTGGGCTTCTCCACGCCGTGTTCGGCATCGAGCGGCTGTGCCTCGCGCCCGAGCAGGTCGGCGAGCTTGCGGATGCCTTCCTCGCCCCCCGGCGGGCACAGGTTGATCGCGGCCTCGCCATCGGCGATCGCCTGCGCATAGGGCCGGCAGCCCGGATAGCCGCACTGGCCGCATTGGGTCTGGGGCAGGAGGGCGTCGATCTTCTCGACCAGCGGGTCGGCTTCGACCTTGAAGCGCAGCGAGGCATAACCGAGCGCCGCGCCGAGAACGAGCGCGACCCCGCACATCACCAGCAACGCCGTCAGCATGGCACGGCCCGAGGCCGCCGCGGGTGCGGTGCCGTCATTCAGCGAACCCGGTCGAGCCCGGCGAAGCCCATGAAGGCGAGGCTCATCAGTCCGGTGGTGATCAATGCAATCGCGTTGCCCCGAAACGGCACCGGAACGTCCGCGCCTTCGAGCCGCTCGCGCATCGCGCCGAACAGCACCAGGACCAGCGAGAATCCGATCGCGGAGCCGAAGCCGAACAGCAGCGATTCCAGCAGATCGTGCCGCTGCGAGACGTTGAGCAGGGGCACGCCGAGCACCGCGCAGTTGGTGGTGATCAGCGGCAGATAGATGCCCAGGGTCTGGTGCAGCACCGGGCTGCCCTTGCGGATCGCCAGCTCGGTGAGCTGCACGATCCCGGCGATGACGAGGATGAAGGCGATCGTGCGCAGGTAGGCGAGGTCGAAGGGCGCGAGGAGAAAGCGCTCGATCAGATAGCTGGTGCCCGAGCCCAGGGTGAGCACGAAGGTGGTGGCCGCGCCCATGCCGAAGGCGGTCTCGAGCTTGCGCGACACCCCCATGAACGGGCACAGCCCGAGGATGCGCACCAGCACCACGTTGTTCACGAACACGGTGCCGAGCAGGATGAAGAGATAGGCGGTCACGATGCGCGCTTCGAGGGCGAGTGCGGATTATCGCGCCTTGCGCGCACCCGCTCAAGGAAAGATGGGGTCAGGTCTTGATTTCAAGCAGTGGGGTCTGCCGGCTATACGGCGAACCCCGGCGCCGTGCCGCGGAGTCACTGCGGGGAGGCCGTGTGGGGACGAGCGGCCGCGACATCGCTTCGCCGCTTTGCTCTTCGCAATGACGTCGCGGTGGAGCGCGCAGCCCTTTCACCAGCGCTCAGGCGAGACCGAGGGCCTGGTCGACGGGGATGAAATCGCGGCCGAGTTCCGCGGCGAGCGCCGCATCGGTGAGCCGCCCGGCATGCACCTGGAGACCCTCCCGCAGTCCCGCATCGCGCCGCAGCGCTTCCGGCATGCCCAGTCCGGCGAGCGCGACGACATGGGGCAGGGTGACCTGGGCGAGGGCGAGGGTGGCCGTGCGAGCGCATGCTGAAGGCATGTTGGGCACGCAGTAATGGACGATGCCCTCCTCGACGAAGAGCGGCTGCGTGTGGGAGGTCGGCCGCGAGGTCTCGGCGCAGCCGCCCTGGTCGATCGCGACATCGACGATCACCGAACCGGCGCGCATGCGGCGGATCGTCTCGCGCCGGATCAGCTTAGGGGCCCGCCTGCCGGGCGCGAGCACCGCGCCGATGACGAGGTCGGCGCGCGCGATCTCCTCGTCGAGCGCGGCCGGGTCGGATGCGCTGGTCTCGACCCGGCCCGCATAGTGCCGGTCGAGCGCGTCCAGCCGGTCCGTGTCCCGGTCCATGACCGTCACCTGCGCGCCGAAGCCGACCGCGATCCGCACCGCGTTCGCGCCCACCGAACCGGCGCCGATCACCAGCACCCGGGCGGGCGGCACGCCGGGCACGCCGCCGAGCAGCACGCCGCTGCCCCCGTTGGCCATCTGGAGCGCCCACGCGCCCGCCTGCGGAGCGAGCCGCCCCGCGATGCGCGACATCGGAGCGAGCAGCGGCAGGTCGCCGCGTGGGCCGCGCACGGTTTCGAACGCGATCGCGCTCACCCCGCTCTCCAGCAGGCGGACGGTCAGGACGGGATCCGGGGCGAGGTGCTGGTAGCAGAACAGGATCTGGCCGGGATGGACGAGGCCGAATTCGCCCGGCTGGAGCTCCTTGACCTTGACGACGAGTTCCGCCTCGCGGTAGAGCGCCGCGGCATCCGCGACGAGGCTCGCGCCGGCCTCGGCATAGGCCGCGTCCGCGAAACCGACACGCGCGCCCGCGCCCGCCTGCACCAGCACCCGGTGGCCGGTCGCACGCAGCGCGCGGACACCGTTCGGCGTGATGCCGACGCGATACTCGTGGTTCTTGATTTCGACCGGTGTGCCGACGATCATGCGATGAACTCCGGGCGCCAGTCTACCCGAGGATCATGGGGTCAGTTCTTTAGTTTATAGTTTTTTTCCGCGCCGATACTGACGGCAGCGCGGCGAGCCAGGGCAGGGAGCCCAACACTATAAACTAACCTGATTAGCAATGAACGTCAGCCAACTGAATCGAGCGCCGGGGCCGCGGCGCACAGCCAGCAGGTGCGATCGGCAAACGCTGATGCAAGGTGCGCAAGTCGAATCGTCGGTTGAATCGATAACGGAATGCCGCCAGGTAACGGGCGGCATACTTGCGAAAGTCGAACGCATGGTAGGAACCGGAAAGGCTGGTTTTGAGATTGCCGAGAATGGTGTTGATCCACTTGAACTCGGGCACGTCTTTGGGTTTGCGTCCCGCCATGGCCGTTGGCTGATGGCTACACCCTGCCTCGGTGACTGCCCCAAACCACGCCAGTCCGTCAGAGAAGACCGCGCTGGTGGGGGCAAGATGGTCTTTCGCCCAGACCGAAATCGCCTTGAGGGTAAAGCCGGATACGGGCGTCAGCTTGATGCGCAACGGGCGCCCATCCTCGCTCAGCGATACGGCGGCGACAAACGGCACCTTGTTCTCCGAGCCACGACCGACCTTGCCGCCAGTGCGCTCACCGCCGAGGTAGGCGTCATCGACTTGCACTGTTCCTTCAAGCACATAGCGCTCTTCGCGTTCGGCCATCACCTGCATGAGTTTGTGGTGCATCAACCAGGCGGTCGGGTAACTGACGCCCAATTGTCGCTTCAAGCCCAAAGCCGACAGTCCGGTCTTGGCTTGGCTGATCCGGTAGATCGCCAGGAACCAGATCGTCAGCGGCAGCTTGGTGCCCTGAAATACCGTTCCGGCAATCAGCGAGGCTTGATGCCGACAGGCGTTAGACTGAAAGACGTTGCGGGCGCCATCCCGCAGAACATAATGCGCCGCTTCACCGCAGCGCGGACAGGCAAAGCCGTTCGGCCAGCGAATGGCTTCCTGTGCCTGCTCGCATTGTGCCTCGGTACCAAAGTCCTTCAAAAATTCCGGCATCGACAGTCCCGCTTGAAATGGAATCCGGTTCATCGCCATTTCGTGTCCCTCCCGTTGTTCGGTGGAGGTCACTTTACGGCCAGCCAGGCTCACCAGATGAGCCTGGCTGACGTTCGTTGCTAATCAGGTAAACTAAAGAACTGAACATCCCGCTGGAATTGTCAAGCGTGGGGAGGCTTAGCGCATCTCGTAGTTGTGGCCGTGTTTGAGCATGCTCCAGAGGACGCGGACGAGGTGACGGCCCAAGGCGCACACCGCCTGGTTGTGGGTCTTACCCTGTGCGCGTTTCTTGTCGTAGTAGGCGCGCGATCGAGGAACCTGGCTGATAGGGCGGGCGACGCCGGTCATCATAGCGGAGCGTGCGCGGGTATTGACCTGGCGCGGGCGCCTGCTGCCCGGATGCAGGCCGGTGCTGTGGGCGAGGCTCGCCATGCCCAGGTACAGCGCGAGGCTCGCTTCGGTGCTGAAACGATCGAGGGTTCCGATCTCACCAGCGAGCTCTGCGCTGCACACGGCGCCGAAGCCCGGCACGGTGTCGATGCGCCGGGCCAGCTCGCAGTCGCAGGCGATTTCGGTCATGGCGGTTTCCAGTGCATCGATCTCGCGCTTCAGGGCGAGGATGCGACGTGCATCGGCGACGATCATGGGGCCGGCCCACTGCGCCTCATCGGAGAATAGCGCGCAGGCCTGCCAGGCCTGAATGAGCGCAGCGTACTTGCGCCCGATCGCGGCAATGCCGAGCAGGCTGCGCAGGCGCAGCCCGGCGAGCTTGCGGATGTCGTCCCGGCACGCGAGCAGATTCAGGAACCACAGGTTGTCGGCTTCCCCCGTGATGGCGAGCAGGCCGGGGCACACCGCCTGAAGGTCGCACTGCATGCGGTTGAGCACGCGGGCCTTCTCTTCGACCAACTGGCGCCGGCGCCGGGTGAGCCGCGTGACAACCCCCATGACGTGCCTCCTCATGCAAACAAGACCCCATCCTCCGCACGTCTCGTCTACACCCACAGCCACGAAAACGGCACCATCCCGGCAGGCGTAACGGATGATGCAGATGACGGGGGCGGCATTTCAGAGCCAAGTAGCCGGCAA
>MNXU01000073.1 GCA_001872285.1 Betaproteobacteria bacterium CG2_30_68_42 | reverse complement strand
CCCAGGCGAAGACGCAAACAGACTTGGCCGCTGCTCAGGAAATGCAACGCGCCAAGAGCGAATTGTTTGCCGGTTTTGAAAGGCCAAGACAGCGGGCTTGATACGCGCGCACACTGTGACGCGTTCGCAACTGCTGGCCGCATGGTGCTACCGATGTCACCGAACTGTTATTTTTGGGCATAAAACCCATAAATTTTTCTTTTTTTAACCCGGTCAATCTGAACAATTGAATCACCCGGATCGACACCGCTTCAGGCTCATACCTGAATTGGAAAATACTGATTGATCGAGCCGACAGAAAGACCTCCGCCTCAACGGCAAAAAAGAGGAAGGGGTCGAAGCGCCACTTGGGACAGCTCCAATACCCGACTTGCTTTGAGGGTGTCACTTTACGACGAGGGGAAAAATTGTACGAGGAGGCAGGTGATGTGCATTCTTTATAGACCCTGTTTGTGCAAAGGAGCGCCTGCGCACGCACTTGATGAAGCGGCACAAGGTCAAGGATCGAGGGATCGGCCTTGGTCGTTTCCCCAGCCAACAGCTTTATACGCACTATGGGCTATACAAAGTTCCGACAACGGCGGGCTGGAAAACGGCGTATGCCAGGTGTGAAGAACATCGGAAAGCCGTGTGCGGGAATTGGGGTTAGCAGGGATATCGCCGAAGGCGATAACTCGCAAAACCGCACACACGGTTTGATGAGGGAGGGCAGGCGAAAGCCTGTTCTCTACTCTACCCATCGATTCTTTCGACCGGGAGCGGTGGCAGACGACGGAAAATGTAAATACCGACCGGCAAGTCGATGGGGTCGCTCACCTGCCCAGGCTTGAGGTGGAATATCGGCTTCATGCTCGCCGGCTGCTGGGTTGTGTCCACCACGCCGCGCGTGACGGTGTCCCGTTGCATGTCCGAGTATTTCTTTATGAGCGCACTGAAATCCGCGTTCTGCGTGCGTGCGAGCTGCACCAGCTTCTTGGCGACCTCTAGTGCGCCGTCATGGTCATAGTAGAACTCCCGCCCGATGCGCTCTGCTCCCATCATGCCCGTATGGCCGATGACCAGAAAATCGAAATCGCCCGGCGAGACTGCAGGCTGGTTCGGCGCTGGAAGCTTCGCCGGGTCTGCCGTGCCGATGCGCTCCGGAAGGACTTTTTTCCCCGCCTCTTTCAGCAGAGCTATCCGCTTGTTTGACAGTTCGTGCGCGCGCGCCGGAGTGAAGCCGCGCGCCTCGTCTCCAGTACGAACGATCACGATTTTCTTTAAGCCGTCACCCTGCGCGATGCGATCCACCAAGTCGAGTCCGGAGACGACCTCGCCGAAGATCGTGTAATGGCCGTCCAACCAAGGTGCCGGACGTTTGGTGATGAAGAACTGGCTGGAGTTAGTGCCTGGGCCGCGATTGGCCATTGACACGACGCCCGCCTTGGCGTGCTTGAGTCCGGGGTCAATCTCGTCGGCGAATGTGCTGCCCGAGTACCCCTTGCCGGTACCAGCCGGGTCACCGGTCTGTACCATAAAGTCGCGCACCAGGTGAAAAGTCAGGTTCTTGTACAGTGGGTCCTTCCGTTGTGCATTGGTCTTCGGATCGACCCAGGCAACGCTGCCCTCGGCCAGTCCGACGAAGTTCATCACGGTCAGCGGTGCGCGCTTGAAATCAAGCTGCACCGTGATGACACCCTTGGCCGTATGCAGCTCGGCGAACAATCCCTCCCCTTTGGCCGCAACTGCGGGGGCGGACACGCTCAGTAACGCGACAATTGCCAGACACACCAACCAGGCGCGACGTACAAAGACCATCAGAACTTGATCCGCAGACATAATAGTAACCTTTATTTGAAATTTCGGAATTATAGGGACACTCTGATTGCCACCGGTTCGGGTTCGGACGGCCATCGCCACGATCGTCGGCAGAAATGGACAGTGCGTCGTCGGGAAAAAGCGGGGGCGGATTGCTCCGCCCCCGCATTCCTTCATTCAGACATACACCAGTCTCAGTGGATGTCCAGCTTCAGTCCCATGGCATGTTCCTTCCGCATCCGCTTCTCCTCCTCGAGAATCTGGTTAACGGCGCGGTTCAGCGGCGACCAGCCATACCAGTGCATGTAATCATTCGAGGCATGGAAGGCGCCCTGGAAGGCACGCTGCTTGTACTCGAGCGTGATCCAGAACAACTCAAGCTCGATTCCCGTCTTGGCATCATAGTACTGCAACAGGTCGGGCCCGTACTCCCAGCCCTTGGGTTTCTGCAGGATGCCATCCTTGTAGAGACCCTGAACCGCCTGGATAGCCTTGGAGAAGCGGCTATCAACCTGCTTGACGATGTCATCGCCAGCCATGAAGAAGTCCTTGACGAAGTCCTTGGCATGACAGTTGTTGCAGATATTCTTCATCTTGGCGCGCTCGGCGTTGAACTGCTCGGGAGCGCGTGCCGCCTGAGCCTGCAACGCCACCTCGACAGCCCGCGCCGTCAGTTGCAGGTTGCTGTCCAGAAGCCCGGCCGCCTGCAGGATCATGGCGCGGTCGAATGTCCATTGCGGGTCGTCATCCACATCGACGTAGTTGCCCGACGGTAGTCCTGCAGCCAGCTTGGTCAGATTGTCCTTGAGCGATGGTGCAACCTTGATGAGTGCCAGGACGTTTTCCTTGGTGGGAAGACGCAGTCCCAGGAAGCCCCACGGGGTGCGCACTTCATGGTTGCCACCGTTCATGTGACAGGTCTGGCAAGTCGGCGCGCGAGTACCGGTGGGATCGCTCTCATGGATGACGCCATGCTTGGAGGAGACATACATTTCCCACTGCGGATGGTCGAAACCCATGTGGCAGTTGGAGCAGGCCTTCGGATTCTGCGCTTCCTTCTTCGAGAACGCGTGTCGCGTATGGCAGGCATCGCACTGCGCGTTGCCGTAGCGGTACTCGGAGGCCTCCTTGCCGCCGTCGTGCGTCATCTTGTCGAAACCCGACAGTTTGCCTTGCCAGCCCTTCTCGCCGAGTTTGTGACAGCCGGAGCAGCCACGATAGCCCTGCTTGACGATCGATGCAGGCTGGCCGTGCCACGCCTGCTGCGACTTCTGGGCGAACCATGCGAGATTGTGTTTGCCGGCCTTGTACTGCCCGACCTGATCCTCGTGGCACTTCTTGCAAGTCTGGGCAGTTGGCATCTTGGCCAACTTGTAATCATCATTCTTCGTATGATTGGTGCCGTGGCAATCGTTGCAGCCGACGTAGTCCCCGGCGTTGGTCGGGCTTCCCATCTTGCCCGACATGTGGTCCTTGACAATACCCGGCGTCACCTGGATATGACAGCCAACGCACTCCTGATCCTTGTGCTTGACTGTTGCCTCGAAGACGGTTTTCACATTCGACTCCTTGGCGGCGGCAGAACCCACAGCGAAAAAACTCCCCGCGATAAAGCTGACCGCGAGAAACGTATTAACAACGAGCAATCTTGATCTTGGTAACATGATGCACTCCTTTTTAGACTACGACACGATTTCCCGGCGACCTAAAAGAATCCATCTCGAACTGCGTTGCGCACACGCGGCAAGGCGCCTCGCCAACTTTGCTTACCGGCATTTCTGAGCGACCGCCAGACGTTCACCCCAGAAAAACCTCCCAGAAAAGGCACAACGAGATTGTGGTTATTTGGTCACAAGCGCGTCTGGAATACCTTGATCTGAATCAAGGAAAGCAATGTAGTCACCGGCCTTCAGGCCGGGGTTTTGAACCACAGGGGCATTGGAACCATTGGAACCACATTGGAACCTTGGAACTACAGGGTACATGGTAAAACAGGAGAGAAAATATGAAATAAGATGAAAAAATATCGGTGACAAGTACCGCAGCGTGATCCGCCGCGCAGCCGCGCTGTCGTGATGGAAGCGGATCGGAAAAACGTGTCCCTGGCACCGCACCAGGCCGGGGGAACGCGGCAAGAGACCAAGGGCCGCACCCCGGCCGCCTCGGTCTTCATGCACTGCGACTGGCTTCACACCGTTTCGGTCGTGGCGAAGAAGCCCAGCACCTCCTCGAGTTCGCGCGTGCGGCGCATCGGCGGCAGGCTGCGCCAGATGCGGCTGCCGTAGGGCTTCTCCACCAGGCGCGGATCGCAGATCATCAGCACGCCGCGGTCGGCCTCGTCGCGGATCAGCCTGCCGGCGCCCTGCTTCAGGTTGATCACCGCGCGCGGGAGCTGGAATTCGAGAAACGGATTGCGGCCGCTGCGGCGCAGATGCGCGATGCGCGCGGCGAGCACCGGGTCGTCTGGCGGCTGGAACGGCAGCCGGTCGATCACCACCAGGCGCAGCGCGCGGCCACGCACATCCACGCCTTCCCAGAAACTCTGGCTCGCGACGAGCACCGCGTCGCCCGCCGCACGGAAGCGCTCGAGCAGCTCGTTCTTCGTGCTCTCTCCCTGCAGCAGCAGGGGCAGATCGATGCCCTCTTCCCCGATCCGCGCCCCGATCCATTCGTGGATGCGGCGCATCGCGCGCAGGCTCGTGCACAGGATGAACGCGCCGCCGCCGGAGGCGCGCATCACCGGCCAGGCCGCCGCCGCGACCGCCTCTGCGTACTCCGGCGCATTGGGATCCGGAAGCCCGCGCGGCACGTAGAGCACGCCGCGGCGCCCGTAGTCGAACGGGCTGCCCCAGCAGCCGGTGTGTGCCTCGTCGAGGCCGAGCTCGTTGCGGTAATGAGAGAAATCCTCACCGACCGCGAGCGTCGCCGAGGTGAAGATCCAGGCGCGCGGATGGCCCTCGCGGGCGCGCCGGAAGATCTCGCCCACCGCGAGCGGCGTGGCGTTGAGCGCGGCCGCATGCGTGAAGACCTCGACCCAGCGCACCCAGCCCTCCTCTTCGGGCGCACGCCAGCGCGCGAGACGCACCGCGACTTCGCCCGCACGGCGCGCGCAGTTTGCGAGTTCCGGGCCGCGCTCGGCCTGGGCTTCGAGCAACGCGCCCAGCTCCGCCAGGGCCGAGGCGGCCGCGTCGAGCGCCGGGCCGAATGCGGGATTCGTATCGAGCTGCCGGGCCGGAAGCCGCGCGTTTTCGCCGCCGATCGCCAGCCGCAGTTCCCGCGCCGTCGTCTCCAGCGTGCGCGCCGCATCCTGGAGTTGCGGGAAGTCGGCGGCATGCACGGCCGCCTGCGCGCGGGCGTCGCGCGCGAGATCCACGAGCTGGGCGCTCGAGACGCTCTCGCCGAAGAACAGCGCGGCGGTCTCCGCGAGCTGGTGCGCCTCGTCGAAGATCACCGCGTTGCAGGCCGGCAGCAGTTCCGCCACGCCCTCGTCGCGCAGCATGACATCGGCAAAGAACAGGTGATGGTTGACCACCACCACGTCGGCCGCCATCGCCTCGCGGCGTGCGGCAGCCACGAAGCACTCCTTCACATGCGGGCACTCCTGGCCGAGGCAGTTCTCGCGCGTCGAGGTCACGCTCGGCCAGGCCGGCGAGTCCTCCGGCACACGCGCCAGCTCGGCGCGGTCGCCGCTGCGCGTCACGCGGGCGAAGCGCGAGATCGCGCGCAGATGGGCCGCGGCTTCCCGGCTCGGCATGCGGCCGGTCGCGAGCGTGCGCGCGAGATGGTAATGGCATAGGTAGTTGGCGCGCCCCTTGAGCAGCGCGATCCGCACGGGAACGCCGAGCGCCGCGCGCACGCACGGCAGGTCGCGCCCGAAGAGCTGATCCTGGAGGGTCTTGGTGCCGGTGGAGACGATCACCTTGCCCCCGGCGAGCAGCGCCGGAACGAGGTAGGCGAAGGTCTTGCCGGTGCCGGTGCCGGCTTCCGCGATCAGCACTTCGTTGGCATCGAGCGCCTGCGCGATCCGGCGCGCCATCTCGACCTGCTGCGCCCGCATCCGGTAGCCGGGCACGGCTCGCGCAAGCGGGCCGTCCTGGGCGAAGACGGCGGCGAGTTCGGCCTCGGAGATCATGTCGGTCGCGCGATGGTAGCACGGCCACCGGGGAACTCCCGGCGCGTGCGGGCAGTGCCGTTCAGCGCTGGCGGGCCAGGGTCAGCACCGCCTCCAGCCCGCCCTCGGGCCGGTTCGCGAGGCGGATGTCGCCCCCGTGCAGCCGCGCGATGTCGCGGGCGATGGCGAGCCCCAGTCCGGTGCCGCCGGTCTCCCGGCTTCGCGAAGCTTCCAGCCGGTAGAAGGGTTCGAAGACGTTTTCGAGTTCCTGCGGCGCGATGCCCGGCCCTTCGTCCAGCACCCGCACGGTGAGCGCATCCGCGCCGTCTTGCACGCTCACCCGAGCCCGCTTGCCGTACCGGATCGCATTGTCGATGAGGTTGACGAGCGAACGGCGCAACAGGGCGGGGTTGCCCACGTAGGGTTCGCGAACGGTGCCCTCGACGCGCACCTCGC
>MNXU01000054.1:823-24707 GCA_001872285.1 Betaproteobacteria bacterium CG2_30_68_42 | reverse complement strand
CCCGCTGCGCGGGGCCCCTGCTCCCTGCTCACGCCGCCGCCCTCAACTGCGGGCGCACCAGCGCGGAGCGTGACACGCCGGGCACTTCGGCGCTGGACCCGAGCAGCTCCTTGAAGTCCAGGATCAGCACGATGCGGCCGTTCGCGAGCGTGGTCACCCCCGCCACACCCTTGGGACGGAAGCTCTCCAGCGGCTTGATCACCGCGTCCTCGCGTCCGTCGAAACCATCGACCGCGAGGACGAAGGAGACATCGGCGCTGCGCATCACGACGCCGTAACGCGGGTCGCCGTGCCCGGAGCGCCCGATCAGGAGCGCGAGCGGAACGATCGGGAGCACCTCCTCGCGCAGCGCGATCGCCGCACGCCCGCCGACCTCCTGGATCTCCGACTCGCCGATCGGCAGCATTTCCCGCACCAGGGCGAGCGGAATGGCGAACGGCTGCTCGCCGAGCCGCACCAGCAACACCGGCACGATCGCCAGCGTGAGCGGCAGCGACAGCACGACGCTCGTGCCCTTACCCGGCTCGGAGCGGATCCCGATCGTGCCGTTCAGCTTGCGGATGTTGGTGCGCACGACATCCATCCCCACCCCGCGTCCCGAGACCGAGGAGACCCGCTCGGCGGTCGAGAAGCCGGGCAGGAAGATCAGGTTGAAGCTCTCGCGCTCGTCCATCGCGTCGGCTTCCTCGCGCCTGACGAGGCCCTGCTGCACGGCCTTCGCGCGCAGGCGCTCCGCACTCATCCCGCGCCCATCGTCGCTCACCTCGATGACGATGTTGTCGCCGTCCTGGCGCGCCGCCAGCCGGATCCGCGCCTTTTCGGGTTTGCCTGCCGCGATGCGCTCGGCCGGCGGCTCGACGCCGTGATCCACGGCATTGCGCACCAGGTGCACGAGCGGATCGGCGAGGTCCTCGATCATCGTCTTGTCGATCTCGGTCGCCTCGCCCGCAAGCTCGATCTCGACCTCCTTGCCGAGGTTGCGCGCGAGGTCGCGCACGATGCGCGGGTATTTCTGGAACAGCCTTCCGATCGGCTGCATGCGCGTCTTCATTGCCGCGCTCTGCAGGTCGCTCACCAGGAGGTCGAGCTGGGAGACCGCCGCATCCAGCGCGGCGAGCGTGTCCGGACCGGTGGCTCCGGCGAGGATCTCGGCACGCAGGCCGGACAGCCGGTTGCGTGCGAGCCCGATCTCCCCGGTGAGGTTGAGCACCTCGTCCAGACGCACGGTATCGACCCGGATCGAGCTCTCTGCGACCCGCTCGCCCTCGCGCCTGCCGCCCGTTGCGGCGGCGCCGGGGCGATCGCCCACCCTGCGCCCCCATTGGGGCGGTTCGGTGGCCGCAGGGGCGACCCCGGATGCGGCGGGCGGCGGCGGGCTCACGCTCCGGTAGAGCGCCTGCCAGTCGGGTCCGGACGCCGGCCCGGACGCCGCGCGGCCAGCCGCCAGGGTCACGCGCGCGGGGAGATTCCCGGCGATCGCGAGCTTGAGTTCGGCCACGAGTTTCCCGTCCGCGGGCGGAGGACGTACGCCCTTCTCGAGCGAGCCGAACATCTCTCGAACCGCACCGGTCGCGGCGAGGATCACATCGAGGATTTCCGGACCGGCGGCGAGCTCGGCCTTGCGCAGCTTGTCGAGCAGGTTTTCGCTCAGATGGCAGAGTGAGACCAGCTCGCCGGCTTCGAGGAAACCGGCGCCGCCCTTGATCGTGTGGAAGCCACGGAAGATCTCGTTGAGCAGGCCGGGGTCGGCCGGATTCCTCTCCAGCTCGACCAGCTTGTTATCCACACTCGAGAGCAGATCGCCCGCCTCGGCGAGGAAGTCCCTGAGCAGGTCCTCCATGCCCTGGAAGTCGCCCATGGCCGCTAGAACCCCATGCTTTCCAACAGTTCATCGACCTGCCGCTGGTCGCTCACCACGTCGGTGCGCCCCTCCGCGGCCACCGCCGGCCCGCTCGCGAGCGGCGGCGGGCCGGACGGTACGAATTCCACCAGCACCCCGAGCAGTTCGGTCTCGAGACTCTCGACCGTCTCGACGAGTTTCTTGATGACCTGTCCGGTCAGATCCTGGAACTCCTGGGCCATCATGATCTCGGTGAGCTGCTCCTGGGTTCCGCGGGTGCACTCCTGCGCGGACGCGAAGTACGACCGCGTGTCATCGGCCAGTGCGCGGAATTCGTCGAGCGCCAGTCGCCCTTCGTGCAGCTGAACCCAGCGCTGCGTGAGCGAAGCGTGCTCGCGCGCGATGCGTTCCTGCAGCGGCCGCGCCACGTCGACGGCATTGAGCACCCGGCGCGCCGCCTGCTCCGTCATCTCGCTCACGTAGGTGAGGCGTCGGCGGGCATCCGGAATCGCCCTCGCGCCCTGCTCGATGAGCGGCGCGTAGCCGAGCTCGCTCAGCGTATCGTGGAGTTCGCGGGTGAGCTGCCCGACGCGCGTGAACAGGCGCCGCTCGGCATCCGCGTTCGCCGCCGTCCGGTCCGCGGCCGCGTCGTCTGCGGCCCGCGCTGCCGGACCGGCGTAACGGATCGCCACGGAATCGAAGAGCCGCTCGAGTTCCTCGCTGTCGCCCCCGGCACCATCCTCGGCGGACGGCGAGGCCGCGGGGGGCGGTGACGCGAGATCCGCGCAGTGGAAACGCGCTTCCGCCCCGGTCCCCCGCCCGGTGATCCCGGGCTCTTGTGGTCTCATGCCGCCTCCCTGCTGGGCATCTTGTCGAGTATCTTGTTGAGCTTCTCGCCCAGCGTGGCGGCGGTGAACGGCTTGACGATATAGCCGGAGGCGCCGGCCTGTGCGGCGGCGATGATGTTCTCGCGCTTGGCCTCCGCCGTGACCATCAGCACCGGAATCCCGGCGAGCGGCGGGCGCGCGCGGATCTGCTGCAACAGCGCGAGACCGTCCAGGTTGGGCATGTTCCAGTCCGTCACGACGAAGTCGTAGCCCCCGGAGGCGAGCTTGTTGAGCGCGATCGCACCGTCCTCGGCCTCGTCGATGCTGGCGAAGCCGAGTTCCTTGAGCAGGTTGCGGACGATCCGGCGCATGGTCGAGAAGTCGTCCACCACCAGAAATCTCATTTTCGGATCGATCATTTCAAGCTCCCGTTCGCGATCGCGCCAGCAGAGCACCCAGGGTGTCCGCGAGCACGCCCGCATCGAACTTCGCCACGTACGCATCCACGCCCACGTTCCTGCCCATCGCGCGGTTCGCTTCGGAGGACAGCGACGAGTGCATCACCACCGGAATGCCCTCGAAGCGGGCGTCGGCCTTGATGTTGCGGGTGAGCACGTAGCCGTCCATCTCCGGCATTTCGGCGTCCACCAGAACGAGGGAGAGTTCGTCGCGCAACGCGCGCCCGGCCCGGGCGCAATTCGCAGCGAGGTCCTGCAGTCGGTCCCAGGCTTCGCGGCCGTTCTGGGCGTGGCGGTGGCGGACCCCGAGCTGATCGAGCACTTCGGCGATCCTGCGCCGCGCCACTGCCGAGTCGTCGGCGAAGAAGATCTGGTAGCCGGCATGGCCTTCGATGCGGGCCACGGCCGCGCAGGGGCCCTCTCCCAGCGTGTCGGCGAGGACGCTCTCGACATCGACGATCGACACCAGCCGCCGGTCCGGGGTCGTCGTGATTGCGCTGATGTAGGACGCCGCGCCGCCCACCGCAGCCTCGGGCGTGCGCACCGTTTCCCAATCGACGGCGACGATGCGCTCGACACCCTGCACGGCGAATCCGAGCGTGCGTCGCGAGTACTCGGTCACGATTACCGAGGCGCCGATGCCCTGATCGGCATTGCCTTCCAGCCTCAGGATCCGCGCGAGCGAAAGGACCGGAAGCACCGCGCCGCGTAGCGAGATCAGGCCTTCCACGCCGAGCGGCATGTTCGGCGTCGGTGTGACCGGCGGCGTCGCGCAGACCTCTTTCACCTTGAACACGTTGATGCCGAAATGCTCGCGGGTGCCGAGCGAAAAGAGCAGGATCTCCATGCGGTTCGATCCCGCCAGTCGCGTGTGGTCATCCACCGCGCTGAGCAGCTTCGAATCGACGCGATCCATGCGCTGTCCTCCCGCTTCCGCTCAGGCAGCGAGTCGCGCAGCGGAGCGCCCGAGCAACTGCCCCAGCGCGGCGGCGAGAGCTCGCGGCTCCAGTTTCGACACGTAGGAATCGATGCCCACGCCGTCGGCGAGCTGCCGGTTCGAGGCGCCCGAGAGCGACGAGTGCATGATCACCGGAAGCCGGGCGAAGCGCTCGTCCGAGCGGATCTGGCGGGTGAGCATGAAGCCGTCCATCTCCGGCATCTCGATGTCGGTGACCACCGCATGGACGAGATCGGAAGCGCTGCGCCCGATCGCGCGTGCATGCTCGGCGATCTTCTCCAGCGCGTTCCAGGCCTCGCGCCCGTTGATCGCGGCGACGGCGCGCACTCCCATCAGTTCGAGCGTCCTGCGGATCTGTCCGCGCGCGACCGGCGAGTCGTCCGCGTAGACCACGGTCACCTCGGCGTCCAGCGGAACGATCCCGTCGAACAGCAGATCGTCGTCGTAATGGGTGGTGTCGGAGAGCAGTTTTTCGACATCCAGCATCATCACCAGGCGGCCGTCGGCGAGTTCGGTCACCGCGGTGACGAGGCCGCCCAGGGCCGCGTTCAGCATCTCCGGCGGCACCCGCATCTGCGACCAGTCGATGCGCAGGATCGTATCCACCGCGTCGACCAGAAAACCCTGGGTGTAGCCGTTGTATTCGGTGACGATGAGGATGTCCCGCGCACCGCCCTCGATGCCGCAGTAGCTTCCGAGGTCGACCACTGGAATCAGCGCGCCGCGCAGGCTGACCATGCCGCGCACCGCTTCGGGCATCTGCGGCGCCGCGGTGATCGCCGGGGTGCGCATCACCTCGCGAACCTTGAACACGTTGATGCCGTAGGTCTCGCGGCGACCGCACCCGCTCTGGCCGAGGCTGAAGAGGAGGATCTCGAGCTTGTTGGTTCCCGCGAGCCTGGTGCGCGCGTCGATCTTGCTGATCAGGTCCGACATCCGGCTTGCCTCCCGCGGCTCTGGAGCATGAGGCGGGTGCCCGCCCCCACCCCAGACATAACGGTCTTCGGGCGCCGCGCTTTAGGGCACCTGCGAGGCGCGGAAGACATCACTTCCCCGGTACCAACGGCACCCGCGCGGCCTGGCCCGCTGCACTCACCGCCGTCGCCTGCACAGCGCCCGCATCCACGCCGGGTTCCTCCGCGTTCATGCCCTCGCGCAGGAACGCTTCCTCGGTGCGCTTGTTCAGGACGACGATGCTGATGCGGCGATTGACCGGATCGAGCGGATCGGCCTTGTTGAAGAGCGCGGTCGAAGACAGCCCGACCACGCGCATGAGCTTGCTGTCCCTCATGCCGGCCTCGACCAGCACGCGCCGCGAGGCATTGGCCCGGTTGGCGGACAGCTCCCAGTTGCCGAAGCCCTTCTCGCCACCCGCGTAGGCCGCCGCGTCGGTGTGGCCCGACAGGCTGATGCGGTTCTCGACGCCGTTCAGCGCCCGGCCGATCTCGCGCAGGATGTCTTTGGTGTAGGGCTTCAGCTCGGCGCTCGACAGGTCGAACATCGGCCGGTTCTTCTCGTCCACGATCTGGATGCGCAACCCCTCGGAGGTGAGATCCAGCAGGAGCTGGTTGCGGTACTGGCGCAGGCTGGGGCTGGCCTCGACCACCTGCTCGATGCGCAGCTTGAGATCCTCGAGCTTCCGGCGCTCGACCTTCTCTCGCTCGGCCTTGAGCGCCGACAGGTTCACCGTCTTTTTCGGCACCTCGATCTCGCCCTTCTTCACCTGGCCGTCGGTTCGGGTGAGGTCCTTGCCGCCGCCCTTGATGATGTGCGAGGCGTCGCCGCTTCCCGTTCCGCCCTGCAGCGCGACCTTGAGCGGGGTCTGGAAATACTCGGCGATGCCGTCGAGGTCGCCGCGCGCAGTCGAGCCGATCAGCCACATCAGCAGGAAAAAGGCCATCATCGCGGTGACGAAGTCCGCGTAGGCGATCTTCCAGGCACCGCCATGCGCGCCCGCGCCGCCCTTCCTGATCCGCTTGACGACGATCGGCTGCTGGGTTTCGTCGCTCATGATCGAGCTTCAGGTTTCGGGATTCGGGTTTCGGGTTTCGGGTATCGGGTTCCCGGCGCCGGTCCTACGGGCCACGCCGGCGGTGCAGCCGAACTCCAGACTCTCGACCCGAAACTCGAAACTCATTTCGATTTCCGGCTCTTGACCTCTTCCTCCAGCTCGCTGAAGGAGGGGCGTTCGGTCGAATAGAGCACCTTGCGGCCGAATTCGACGGCGACCTGGGGCGCGTAGCCGTTCATGCTCGCGAGCAGGGTCACCTTGACGCACTGGAGCACCTTGGTTCCCTCGTGGAGCTTGTGTTCGAGCGCGCTCGCCAGCGGGCCGACGAAGCCGTAGGAGAGCAGGATCCCGAGGAAGGTGCCGACGAGCGCCGCGGCGATCAGCTTGCCGAGCTCGGCCGGGGGGATGCCCACCGATTCCATGGTGTGCACGACCCCCATCACCGCCGCCACGATCCCGAAGGCTGGCAGCCCGTCGGCCAGTTTTGCGAGCGCGTGCATGGGCACTTCGCCTTCGTGATGATGGGTCTCGATCTCGTTGTCCATCAGGTTCTCGATCTCGAACGCGTTGAGGTTGCCTCCGACCATCATGCGCAGGTAGTCGGTCATGAATTCCATCAGATGGTGATCGGAGACGATGTCCGGGTACTTGCCGAACAGCGCGCTCTGGTCCGGAGTCTCGACGTCGGATTCGATCGCCATCAGCCCTTCCTTGCGCACCTTGGCGAGCAGCTCGTAGAGCAGCGAGAGCAGGTCGAGATAGAGCGCCTTGGTGTACTTCGATCCCTTGAAGAGGCTTGGGAGCGCACCGAGTACCGCCTTGACCACCTTGGGACTGTTGGCGACGAGGAAGGCACCGACCGCCGCACCGCCGATGATGATGAGCTCGGAGGGCTGGATCAGCGCCGCGACATGACCGCCGGCGAAGATGAAGCCCCCGATGACCGATCCGAAGACCGCAATCCAACCGATGATGACGAACATTGTTCTGCCCCGGTTCCGTGCAACGCTTGCAGAGGCGGGAGGCGGCAATGCGACCCGCGTGGGAAGTTACGGCCCGCGAGGGCGTGACTTGAGTTCAGGGGACGGGCCACAGGTGCAATGAGCGAAGCGCATTGCACCCGAACTCTCGAAGCGGTTGCGGGTTGCGGAGGGGAGACGCTTGCGGCGCGCCAAAAAAAAAGCCGCTCGGGAAAAGCCAGGCCCGGAGCGGCGTAAGTCCCCTTGCTAGCGCAAGGAGGAGGTCAGACGATCGCGGCTACAGGTCCCACGGTCCTTTGGACTGGCACGGCACGGCGGGATTTTCCCGCCCGCGCCGGCACGTGGCACAAGCCGCAAATGTAATTCTGCGTCAAATCGTACGCATGTGCAACAAAATTTCCGCCGCAGCCGTCGCAGCGGGTGAGTTGCAGCATTTTCGCCTCGAAGAACCGGACCAGGGTCCACGCCCGTGTGAGCGTCAGGACGGGCTCCGAATCGTTCAGCGCGACATGCTCCTGGTACAGCCGGTAGGACTTGATCAGCGCATCGAGCCCGCGCACCGCGGTGTGGTCGAGGAAAAACCGGTAGAAGGACATGAACAGCGATGCATGAACGTTGGGCTGCCAGGTGATGAACCAGTCGGTCGAGAACGGGAGCATGCCCTTGGGCGGGGATTCCCCCTTCACTTCCTTGTACAGGCGCAACAGCTTTTCGCGCGACAGGCCGATCTCGGCCTCGAGCAGTTGCAGGCGCGCGCCCATGCGCACCAGTTCGCCCGCGAGCTGGATTTCCTTTCCTTCCGAGACGATGCTCCGGGTCCGCATGGCCGCAGCCATCAGGCGAGGGTCTCGACCGGCTGGCCAGCCGCGAGGATGGCCGCGTGCAGGCGCGACATACCCGCTTCACGTTCGTGGTCGCAGAGCAGCTCGGCGAGCATGCGGTCTTCGAACCGGAACCGGCACAGCAGCATCGGGGAGGAGGCCATGCGCAGCACCTGCCCCGGGGTGAGCCGCTCGAGCAGGTCGGCGAGGTCGTTGCCGATTCCGAGGCGGAACGCCGCGGTGTCGCGGTCCCTGCGCACCAGGTGCTGGGCCAGCATCAGATAGGCGAGATTGACCTCCCTGACTTCGTTGTGCAGCTCGGCGGTATTCATCTTTTCCTCCTGTGTTCTTGTCGGAAGTGCGGGCGCATTGTGCGCATGCGCCGCCCCCGCCGGCTAGCGGGACACGGCGGTATTCTCTGTACGAGTGCGCACGAGCCGCCCTGTAGGACTTGCGCCTACGAGGTGGCGGGCAAGCGGTCCTCAGTGCGGTGCCGGCGCCTGTGCGTTGCGCCCCGGGAGCAGCCGGGCCCTGAAGTCGGCAGCGGCCAGGCCCTGGCTGAAGTAGAACCCCTGAAAGCGATCGCAGCCTTCCACCCGCAGGAATCGCAGTTGCGCTTCCGACTCGACGCCTTCGGCGACGGTCGTCAGGTGTAGGCTCCGCGAAAGCGCGATGATCGCCCGCACGATCGCCGCATCGTCCTCGCTCGCCGCGAGATCGCGAACGAACGCGCGGTCGATCTTGAGGATGTCGATCGGGAAGCGCTTCAGATAGGCGAGCGACGAATAGCCGGTGCCGAAATCGTCGACCGAAATCCGCACGCCCATGTTCTTCAGCGCCCGGAGCATGCCGATGGTGGTCTCGGCCTCGCGCATGAGCACCGACTCGGTGATCTCCAGCTCGAGCCGCTGCGGGTCGATGCCGGACTCGGCGAGCGTGCGCTTGACCACTTCGAGCAGGCGCGGCTGGCTGAACTGCACTGCCGAGACGTTGACCGAGACGCAGAGCGCGTCCAGCCCGATCTCGCTCCACCGCCGGGCTTCCTGGCAGGCCTCGCGCAGCGCCCATTCGCCGATGTCGCCGATCAGTCCCGATTCGTCGGCGATCGGGATGAAGCGGTCCGGCGGAATCATTCCCTGCTGCGGATGAAGCCATCGCAGCAGCACCTCGACGCTCACCGTTTCTTCCGTGTCCGCACTCACGATCGGCTGATAGTGCGCCAGCAGCTCGTCGCGGGCCACGGCCCGTCGCAGATCCATCTCCAGCGAGAGCCGCTCGGCCGAAGTGGCGTTCATCTCCCGCCCGTAGCATCGGAAGCCGTTCCCGCCAGCGCGCTTCGCGACCCGCATCGCCGTCTCGGCGTTCGTCATCAGCTCGTAGGCGTCGGCTCCGTCGTGCGGTGCGAGCGCCGCGCCGACGCTGGCGCTCAGGTAGAGCTCCAGACTGTCCTTGTAGTAGGGCGCGCGGAAAGCCTCCACGATTCCCCGCGCACACGGTTCGATCTGCTCGCGCGCGGAGATCTGCGGATAGAAAATGCCGAATTCGTCGCCGCCCAGCCGCGCCACGACGCCGTGCTCGCCGACGCAATCGGACAGGCGCGCCGCCGCCTGGCGCAGGATCTCGTTGCCGGCCTCGTATCCGAACGACCCGTTGATGCGCAGGAAACGGTCGATGTCGATGTGCAACAGCGCGCCGCAGGCCTGCCTGCCGCGCTGCGCCCACTCGCTCATCCAGTCGTTGATCCGGCTGCGCAGGAGGTTCTGGTTGGGCAGGCTCGACAGGCAATCGTAGAACGCCATCCGTTTGATGCGCTGATCGGCCCGTCTGGCGGCATCGCGCGCCGCGGCCCCCCGCAATTCGCGCTCCAGCACCGGCACGAGCCGCCCCAGATCGCCCTTGGGAATGAAGTCCTGGACGCCGTCGGCCATCGCGCGATGTGCGACCGATTCCGGGATCTGGCCGGAGTAGATGATGAACGGGATGTCCTTGCCACTCGCCTTGAGCACTTCGAGCGCGCCGAAGGAATCGAAGCCGGGCATGTTGTGGTCGCAGAGGATGACGTCCCAGTCCTCACTCTTCAGCGCGGCCGCCATCTCCAGCGCCTGGCATACGCGCCGGTAACCGATGTTGGCACCGCGCACCGCAAGCTCCGAGTACACCAGGAAGGCATCGTCCTCCGAGTCCTCGACGATGAGGACCTGGATGCGCCGCTGCCCGAACTGCTCCAGTGCAGGTGAGCGGTCCATCATTGCCTCTGGATCGGGCGCGGCAAGCACGCGCCGGCAGCCGCGCACCCGGTCCCGGCCCGCGATCCGGATTTCAGTTCCTGCATTCCGCCTCGCATTGGAGAAGCCGTTCAGCGCGCGGGCTTCTGCACCGTGCCGACCTTGTTCCTGCCGCGCTGCTTGGCCGCATAGACCCCGCGATCCGCGCTCTTCATCAGGGCGTCCGGGTCGCGCATGCCGGGCTCGCGCACCGCCACGCCCACGCTCAGGCTGGCGCAGAGTTTCCCGTTGCCGGCTTGGATCGGAACCTGCTCGATCGCCCGGCGCACCCGCTCGCCGCACACGAGCGCGGCCTCCAGCGTGGTGTCCGGACAGATCACCAGGAACTCGTCGCCCCCCACCCGGCAGACCACGTCCTGGCTGCGCAGCGCCTTCCTGAACCCCGCGGCAATCACCTTGAGCGTCGCGTCGCCCACGTCGTGGCCGTAGGTATCGTTGATCTTCTTGAAGTTGTCGACGTCGATCACCATGCAGGCGACCGGCCGGCGGTTGCGCGAACTCGCCGCCCATTCCTGGCGCAGCCGTTCCATCGCGAACCGGCGGTTGGGAAGCCCGGTCAGGGAGTCGGTCAGCGCCACTTCCTGCAGGCGGCGGTTGGTCACCGCGAGCTCCGCGGCGAAGAAGCGGATCTCCTCGCGGTCGCGCTCGATCTCGCCCTGCATCTCGATCACGCGCCGCCCCGCCCGCAGCCGCGCCGCGAGCAACGGCGACCCGAGCGGCTTGACCAGATAGGCATCGACACCGCTCTCGAAGGCTTCGGCGAGTTCGCCCTCGTTCTCGCGCTCGATGAGGATCATCACCAGCATCCCGCGGCCGGCGCGTGTCGCGCGAAGCGATCGCACCACTTGCGGCCCCGCTCCATTGACGGTGGCCCAGTCCACCAGCATGATGTGCGGAGACATCTCGAGCACGCGCCCGAGCGCCTCGGCTCCGGAATCCACCTCGATGGCCTGCGCGCGCAGGCTCGCCAGCGCGCCTCGCACGCACTCTCCCGCCTCGCCGGATGCCCCCACCACCAGCACCCGAAGCGGCTGAGCGTCGGCTTCCCCGGCCTCGATCTCGCCGGCTGCATGGCTCCCTGCCGCGGCGCGCAGGTCGGCGAACGGAGGAACCTCGGCGGCTTCGACCTCGAGCAGCCGTGCCCAGTCCTGCCACTCGGCGACGATGCCGTCGCACATCTCCTCGATGTCCTCGCCGTCGAGCGGAAGGCGCTGCGCCAGTTCATCCAGCCTCGGGAGCATCGCCCCGCGCGCCTCGGGCGCAACCACGCACAGTTCGGCGATGTGGCGCGCGAGCGCGAGCGAGACGGTCAGGACGCCCCGGCGCGTGTCGGTGGAAACGGCGGTCTCCCCGACCTCCTCGTGATGAAAGACCGGATCGACGAACGGTTTTGGAATGTTCCAGTCGGCGAGCATCGCCGCGGTCAGTTCGCGATGGTTCATCGCGAATGCGGCCTGCTCGAGCGAAACGAGTTCGATGTCCTTGAACTTGTTGCAATTCTCCAGCACGCTGGCATAGGCCGCCGGGTACAGCGTCGCCAGCGCCAGCTCGCCGATGCGCGCGAGCAGGCCCAGGCTGAAGGTTTCCTCGGCGAGGGCGGCGCGCGTGCGCGCGCTGACGGCCTGCATCGCGATCGCGCAGGCGAGGCTCTCCGACCAGAATCGCGCGTAAGGGAAGCCCTTGCACATCCCGGCCGAACAGTTCGACATCAGCGAGAAGCCGAGCGCAAGGCTGCGCACCGCGGGCACACCCAGGTACATTATCGCGTCCTGTACCGAAACGAGCGGCCGGCGCCCGATCGTGTTCGCGCCGTTGGCGGCCCGGATCAGCCGCCCCACGAAAGCCGGATCGGTCTTGACGACATGGCAGAGATCGGGCAGCGACACATCCTGTTGCAGGGTCATCTGGACGATCGCCAGCGCGACCCCCCTGGGCGAAGGCAGATCGCCCGATGCCTTCAATTGTTCGTATTTTGAAAGGTCTATCGGTCCCATGTCGTTCGCGTCCTTGCGGCCCGCGGGGCTGCGGGGCACGCCTCGTGCGCCGTCTCCTCCCCGCCGTGATCTGGCCTGATTACGTCCGCCGGCGGCCCGACTTTAGCGATCGCGGGTACTCGTCGCGCAAGTACTCGGCGCCCGTGAAAAAACGCAGCGAAAGGCCGGGAACCGCAGAGAGTCCCGGAGCCCGGCGTGGCGGCCTGCGCGATGCGACCCGATTTTTCCTTGCGTGCTCTGCGTCCCCGCGGTCTCTGCGTCGAAAGAGGTTTCAGCCGAACGGGCGGGCATCGCGCTGCGTCAGGCGGCGCTTCGGGATCGCCCGGGAGCGGTTAGAATCGTTCCGGGAAACGCTGCGCAGAGAGCGGCGGCGCAGCGGCCGGATTCGACGCCCGTGGGACGGCATCCGGCCGGCCCGGATGCTAGAGTCGAACCGATGAAATTCTGCAGCCAGTGCGGCGCCCCGGTGTCGCTGCGCATCCCGGCCGGAGATCTGCTGGCGCGCTACGTGTGCGATGCCTGCGGCGCCGTGCATTACCAGAATCCCAAGCTGGTCATCGGCACGCTGCCCGAGTGGCAGGATCGCATCCTGCTGTGCCGCCGGGCGATCGAGCCGCGCGCGGGCTTCTGGACGCTTCCGGCGGGATTCATGGAGAACGCCGAGACCACCGAACAGGCGGCCGCGCGCGAGACGGGCGAGGAAGCGAGGGCGCGCATCGAGATGGGCGAGCTGTTCTCGCTCATCAACGTCCCGCACATCAGCCAGGTCCATCTCTTCTACCGCGCCCGGCTGCTCGATCTGGATTTCGCGCCCGGTGCCGAGACGACCGAAGTGGCGCTGCTCGGCGAGGACGAGATTCCATGGCCGGAGATCGCCTTCCGTTCGGTCTCGCTCACGCTGCGGCACTACTGGGCCGACCGCCGCAGCGGCAGCTTCCGCTTCCATGCCGAGGACATCCTGCTTCCGCGCTGACCGCCGCCCCGCCCGTCAATCCTCTGCGTCGCGCAGTTCGAAGCGAACCGGCAAATCGACCGCAAATTCCTGACCGCGCAGGCGCTCCGGCAGCGCCGCGCGCGCCGCCGCGCCGGAGATCATCGCCTTCGCCTCGGCATCCAGCACCCGGTGGCCCGACGAGCGCCTGAGCGCGACCTCGCGCGAGCGCCCGTCGGCCGCCATCGTGAGGCGAATTTCCGCCGTTCCCGAGAGACCCTGTTCGCGCGCGGCCGACGGATAGTGCCGGATCACCGCCCGCGCGAGCGCAAAACGGTATTCGCGCAGCGCATCCGGATCGATCCCTCCGGGCTCGCCTTCCGGCGCAGCGAGCACGGCGAGTGCGCGCTCCGGCAGCGGCGGCGCGTTCCCGCGCCGGGAGCCGGGCACCTCCACCGGGTCAGGTGCGCGGGAGGACGCCGTCGCTGCGCCCGGGGGCACCGTCGCGTCCTGGGCCAGCGGGAGGGCCGGCTCGGCGGCCGCTCGCGGCTGGGGAGACGGAGCCGCGGCAGGCCGGCGTGGTGGAATCTGCGCAGCCGGCGGATCCATACGTGGCCTTGCGCGCGAGGGCTGCGGCCGCGCGGTCTCTTTCGCCACCGCCACGGCCGCCGGGGTCGGCGCCGGCATGGGGAGCGTGTGCAACTCGGCGCGCAGCGGCAGCGCCGCGGGTCGCGACACCGGCACGCGCACGCCGGATGCAAGCAGCGCCAGATGCAGCGCCACGGACGCGGCAAGGGCGGCGAAAAGCCGGCGCTCGCCGCGCAGCCGGGTGAGACCGCCAGGGTGCGGACCTTGCAAAATCACGTCGCTCTGCTACGCTTCGAGAGTTTTCGATTTTACCCCGGCCATGGACAGCATTCCGGCGCCGCGCGGCGCCCACCCCCTCATCCTCACCCTCGACGTGCATGGCATGCCGCACCGCTGGGTGAGCTGGCAGCACGCGATCTTCTATTACGCGAAGGACCAGGTCGCCTGGTCGATCGGCAACCATTCCTTCGTCTTCCGTGGCGGCCGCTCGCGGCTGACCGGGGAGCGCTCGGAGGTCGTCGCCAACAGCATCATCGCGATCAAGGGCAAGGCGATCGGCGCCCGCGCCTTCTCGCAGGTTCCGCCGCTCAACAATCGCGAGCTATTTCACCGCGACCGCCATCTGTGCGCCTATTGCGGCGGCGTCTTCCAGGGGACGCGCCTGACCCGCGACCACATCGTGCCGGTCTCGGCCGGGGGACGCAATGCCTGGATGAACGTGGTGACCGCCTGCCGTTCCTGCAATCAGCGCAAGAGTGGCCGCACGCCCGAGCAGGCCGGGATGCAGTTGCTCTACGCGCCCTACGTTCCGAACAAGGCCGAATACCTGATTCTCTGCAACCGCAACATCCTCGCGGACCAGATGGACTTCCTGGTGCGCCACGTGGCCGCGCAGAGCCGCTGGAAGGTTTCCTGACCCGGCCCCGACCGGAATCCCGCCCGATCAGCCCAGCCAGTGCCGTGCGTTGCGGAACATCCGCAGCCACGGCGAGTCCTCGCCCCACTCCGGCGGATGCCAGGACATCTGCACAGTGCGGAAGACGCGCTCGGGATGGGGCATCACGATGGTGAAGCGCCCGTCCTCGCTGGTGAGCCCGGTGATGCCGCCGGGCGAGCCGTTCGGATTGGCGGGGTAGCGGGCGGCCGGCTGCCCGCGGGAATCGATGAAGCGCATCGCCACCCGCGCGCGATCGGGTGCCTGCCCGTCCTGGAACTGCGCGCGTCCCTCGCCGTGCGAGACCACCACCGGCAGCCGGCTGCCGGCCATGCCGTCGAAGAAGATCGAGGGACTCGGGAGAATCTCCACCATCGACAGGCGCGCCTCGAACTGCTCGCTGCGGTTGCGCACGAAGCGCGGCCAATCCTGCGCGCCGGGGATGATTCCCGAGAGCTGGCTCATCATCTGGCAACCGTTGCACACGCCCAGCGCGAACGTGTCGGACCGCGCGAAGAACTCGGCGAACTGGGTGCGCAGCCGCGCATCGAACAGGATCGCCTTCGCCCAGCCCTCGCCCGCGCCGAGCACGTCGCCAAAGGAAAACCCGCCGCCGGCGGCCAGCCCCGCGAACTCGCAGAGGCGCACGCGCCCGCAGCGCAGATCGCTCATGTGCACGTCATGCACCGCGAAGCCGGCGCGCTCGAACGCCGCCGCCATCTCGACCTGCCCATTGACGCCCTGTTCGCGCAGGACCGCCACCCGCGGCTGGGCGCCGACATTGACGAGCGGCGCGCTGATGTCGTCCGCGGGGTCGAAGGAAAGCCGCGCGCTCAGCCCGTGGTCGGTCTCGTCGAGCAGGCTCTCGAACTCCTCGTCCGCGCATTGCGGGTCGTCGCGCAGCCGCCGGATCCGGTAGCCGACCTCCGACCACACCTGGGCGAGCCTCGCGCGCCGCTCCTCGAACAGCAGTTTGCCGTTCCTCCACACGCGCACGCGGTCCAGCTCGTTGGGCGCACCGATGAAGTGCACGCAGGCGCCCAGGCCGTGGGAGCGCAGCCGCTGCATGACCTCGGAGCGCTGGCGGTGGCGGATCTGCACGAGCGCGCCAAGCTCCTCGCTGAACAGCCCGGCCATCACACGATCGGTGTAGCGCCCGGCGATCGACTCCGGGCGGCGGTCGATGCCATCGACATCGTTGGTCAGCGGGTCGTAGCAGACCGTGTCGAGATTCACCGAGATCCCGCAGCGCGAGGCGAAGGCCATCTCGCAGACCGCGGCAAACAGTCCCCCGTCGCTGCGGTCGTGGTAGGCGAGCAGCAGATCCCCGCGCCCGAGCTCCTGGATCGCCTCGAAGAATGCCTTCAGCGGCTCGGGCTCGATGTCGGGCGACGAATCGCCGGTCGCCCGCCAGGCCTGCGCGAGCGCCGATCCGCCGAGCCGGTTGCGCCCGCCCCCGAGATCGATCAGCAGCAGTTCGGTCTCGGTGCCATCGGTGAGCAGCTCCGGGGTCAGCGTGGGCCGCACGTCCTCGCAGGGGGCGAAGGCGGTGGCGACCAGCGAGACCGGCGCGACCACTTCGCGCGGCACCCCGCCCTCCTCCCAGCGCGTGCGCATGCTCAGCGAGTCCTTGCCCACCGGAATGCTCACGCCGAGCCGCGGGCAGAAATCCAGAGCGACCGCCTTCACCGTCTCGTAGAGCGCGGCATCGTCGCCGGGATGGCCGGCCGCCGCCATCCAGTTCGCCGACAGCCGCACCCGCTCCAGCGCGCCGATCGACGCCGCGGCGAGGTTGGTGATCGCCTCGCCGATGGCCATCCGGCCCGATGCGGGCGCGTCGAGACAGGCGATCGGCGCGCGCTCCCCGATCGCGAACGCTTCGCCACGACTTCCTTCGAAGCCCATCGAGGTGACCGCGCAGTCGGCCACCGGAACCTGCAGCGGCCCGACCATCTGGTCGCGCGCGGTGAGCCCGCCCACGCTGCGGTCCCCGATGGTGACGAGAAAGGCCTTCGAGGCGACCGCGGGCATGCGTAGCACGCGCAGGCAGGCCTCGCGCAGCTCGATGCCACCGACATCGAAGGGCGCGGGCGCGAGCCTGCGCGTCGCAGCCTCCCGCGTCATCCGCGGCGGCTTGCCGAGCAGCACTTCGAGATCCATGTCCACCGGCGTATCGCCGAAATGGCGGTCGGTCACCGTGAGTTGCCGCTTCTCGCTCGCCGCACCGACCACCGCGAACGGACAGCGCTCGCGCTCGCAGATCGCGCGGAACTCCGCCAGCCTCGCCGGCGCGATCGCAGCCACGTAGCGTTCCTGCGCCTCGTTGCACCACAGCTCGAGCGGCGTCATCCCCGGTTCCTCGCTCGGCACCTCGCGCAGCTCGAAGCGCGCGCCCCGCCGCGCGCCGTCCGCCAGCTCGGGGAAGGCATTCGAGAGCCCGCCCGCGCCCACGTCGTGGATGGCGGCGATCGGGTTGCCGTCGCCGGGCTGCGCGCCGTCGCCGCGCGCTTCACCCATCTGGCGGCAGCGGTCGATCACCTCCTGGGCGCGGCGCTGGATCTCCGGATTGCCGCGCTGGACCGAGGCGAAGTCGAGCTCGGCGTCGTTGGCGCCGGTGGAAAGCGAGGAGGCGGCGCCCCCGCCCAGCCCAATCAGCATGCCGGGCCCGCCGAGCTGGACGAGCAGCGTGCCGGGCGGAAACTGCCGCTTGAAGGCATCGTGTGCGGCGATGTTGCCGATCCCGCCGGCGAGCATGACCGGCTTGTGGTAGCCGCGCAGCTCCCCTCCGACCTCCTGCTCGAAGGTCCGGAAATAGCCGGCGAGGTTGGGGCGTCCGAACTCGTTGTTGAACGCGGCCGCGCCGATCGGCGCCTCGATCATGATCTCGAGCGCGGAGGCGATGCGCGACGGGCGCCCGAAGTCCGCCTCCCACGGCTGCTCGAAGCCGGGGATGCGCAGGTTCGACACGCTGTAGCCGGCCAGACCCGCCTTCGGCCTGGCGCCGCGGCCGGTCGCGCCTTCGTCCCGGATCTCGCCCCCGACCCCGGTCGCCGCACCGGGAAAGGGCGCGATCGCGGTGGGATGGTTGTGGGTCTCGACCTTGGCCAGGATGTGGGTGAGTTCCGTGCGCTGGCGGTAGCGCCCGTCCGGCCCCGGAACGAAGCGCGGCACCGCCGCCCCTTCGATGACACAGGCATTGTCCGCGTAGGCGACCACGGTGCCCTGCGGGCTGCGCCGGTGGGTCTCGCGGATCATCGCGAACAGGGAATGCTCCTGCCGCGCCCCGTCGATGATCCATTCGGCATTGAAGATCTTGTGCCGGCAATGCTCCGAGTTCGCCTGCGCGAACATCATCAGTTCGACGTCGCTCGGATCGCGGCCGAGGCGCGAGAAGGCCTCGGCCAGATAGTCGATCTCGTCCGCGGACAGCGCCAGCCCCATCGCCGCGTTCGCCTCGACGAGCGCCTCCCGCCCGCGCGCGATCACCGGGACGCGCCGCATCGCCCGCGCCAGGACATGGCGGAACAGCGCATCCGCCGCCTGCGCCGGATCGAGCACCGCCTCGGTCATGCGGTCGTGGATGAGGGGCGCCAGCGCACGGATGGCCTGCGCGTCGAGGACCGCGGCGGGATGGAAGCGCCAAGCGATGGCACGCTCGATCCGCCGCACCGCGCCGAAGCCGCACTGATGCGCGATGTCGGTCGCCTTGGACGACCACGGCGAGACCGTCCCGGGGCGCGGCGCGACCAGCAGCAGTGCGCCGCCCGCGTCCGCCTCGCGTTCCGGCACCGAAAGCAGTTGCCGCAGCCTTTCCAGGTCGCCGGCCGAAAGCTCGCCGTCGACCTCCACGAGGAAGCGCTGCTCTGCGGCGATGCGCCCGAGCGCGGGCACGGCACGCCGGGCACGCTCGGCGAGCCGCGCGAGTCGACCTTCGGAGAACGCGGCCGGACCGCGAAAGCTGAGCACCTGTGGCATGACGGAGGCCGTCCGGGAAGAATCGGATTATCCACGAAACCGCGCCTGGCGCAGGCGGACGCGGTCTTCGCGTTCCCCCCTCGCCCGGCCCTCGGCGATCCCGGACCCTCCCGGAACTCGCGCAAGGTCCGCGCAACGCGCGCGAACCGCGGAGCGGGCGCGCGATAGGCGAAGCCCATTGCGCCGCGGGGCGGGACACATTCGGCGGATCACGCTGCGCCAATCCGCCCTACGAAACCTGGAACCCGAAACCCGGGAACATACCGGCTCCCGGGCCGTCACCGCTTGTCGTGCAGCGCGAGCTCCATCCGCAGGACGCCGGGCTCGAGCGCAGGCTCAAGCGTGAAGCCCAGGCGGGTGGCCAGTTTCTGCATGGGCGCATTGTCGAACAGGGTCTCGCCGGCGATGCGGGCGGTGCCGCGCGAACGGCAATAGGCGATCAGCTTGCGCATGAGGAGCGCGCCCAGCCCCTTCGCCTTCAGGTCCGAGCGCACGATCACCGCGAACTCGGCTTCCGTATTGTCCGGATCGGTGACCGCACGCGCCACGCCCAGCGTTTCCCAGTCCCCGCCCGCGCTCTGCACGAGTGCGACGAACGCCATCTCGCGGTCATAGTCGATCTGCGTGAGCCGCGCGAGCTGTGAGCTCTGGAGCTCCCGCAGGGGCACGAACACGCGCATGCGCACGTCCTCGGGATCGAGGCGCGCGAAGAAGCGCAGGTGACGCTCGCCGTCCTCGGGGCGGATCGGGCGCAGCAGCACCCGTTCGCCGCCCCAGTCGATCCATTCCTCCAGCTCCTTCGGATACGGCCGGATCGCCATCCGGCCCACGCCTCGCCGCGCCGGCCGCGCCAGGCGCATGCGCGCGTCGAGCGCGATGACGCCGTCCGCATCGGCCAGCAGCGGATTGATGTCGAGCTCGACGATCTCGGGGATGTCCGCCATCATCTGCGAGACCTTGACCAGCGTGAGCCGGAGGGCATCGAGATCGGCGCCCGGATGGCCGTCATAGCCGCCGAGCAGGCGCGCGACACGGGTGCGCCGGATCAGGTCGCCGGCGAGCGTTCCGTTCAGGGGCGCGAGTCCGACCGCCCGGTCGGCGACGATCGACGCCGCGGTGCCGCCCTGCCCGAAGACCACGGCGGGACCGAAGACGGGGTCCGCCACGGCGCCGGCGATGAGCTCCTGCGCGCCCGTCCGGTTCACCATCCGCTGCACGGCGAAGCCGCGCAGCCGGGCGTCGGGGCGCAGCGTGCGCAGCCGCCTGCGCAGCGCACGCACCGCCCCGCGCACCTCTCCGGCCGACTCCAGCTCGAGGGCCACGCCGCCGACCTCGGAGCGGCGCGCCAGTTCGTCGGAGACGATCTTGACCACCACCGGAAAGCCCAGGCTCATGGCGATCTCCACCGCCTGCCGGCCCGAGCGCGCGATGTGGGTCTCGACCACCGGGATGCCGTAGGCCCTCAGCACCGACTTCGCCTCCGGCTCCGAGAGCAGACCGCGGCCGCGCGCGAGCGCCGAGCGCACCAGCGCGCGGGCGAGCGCGGTGTCCGGCTCGAAGCCCTCCTGCAGCGAAGGCGGAACTTCCATCAGCAGGTCGCGGTTGCGCCGGTGTTCGACGATCTCGAGGAAGGCGCCGACCGCCTTCTCGGGCGTGTCGTAGGACGCCAACCCGGCGCGGGCGCAGGCTTCCCGCGCCGGCGCCATCGTGTCCCCGCCCAGGAAACAGGCGAACACGTTGCGCCGCGCGCCCGCGGCCACCGGCACGAGCGCCGTGGCCACCTCCCCCGCGGCGACCCGCGCATTGGGCGTGTGGATCACCAGCACCGCGTCGGCGCCCGCGTCCTCCAGCACGGCGTTCAGGACCTCGGCATAGCGTCCGGGCGCGGCATCACGGGCGAGAGCGACCGGATTTTCCGCGCTTCCCCGGGCCGCACCGAGCGCGCGCAGCCGCTCGCGGGTCGCCGCGTTCAACCGAGCCGGTGTGCCGCCGCGCCGGATCAGCGCGTCGATCGCCATCACGCCCGGACCTGCGCCATTGGCGATCACGCACAGGCGCTCGCCGGCGAGCGGGCGCGCATTGGTCACGGTCTCGACCGCGCCGAACAGTTCCTCCGTCGAGGAAACTTGCAGCATCCCCGCGCGCCTCACGGCCGCATCGAACACCTCGTCGGGTCCGGCCAGCGCGCCCGCCGCGAGGCGCGGGCCGCGAGATGCGGAATCCGGCGGCGCCTCACGCCCGATCCTGAACACCACCACCGCCTTGTTGCGCGCGGCCGCGCGCGCCGCAGACATGAACTTGCGCGCCGCGCCCACCTCGCGTACGAGGAGCAGGATCGCGCGGGTGTCGGCGTCGCTCGCGAGGTAGTCGAGACAATCGCCGAAGTCGATGTCCGCGGCATCCCCCAGCGAGACGAATTTCGAGAACCCGATGCCCCGGCTGCGCGCCCAGTCGAGCACCGCCTCGCCCATCGCGCCCGAGTGGGTCACGAAGGCGAGCGAACCCGGGCTCGCGCAGGTGTGCGCCACGCTCGCGTTGAGCCCGGCCCCGGGGACCAGCAGCCCGAGGCTGTCGGGCCCGAGGATGCGCACGAGGTGAGGGCGCGCGGCTTCGAGCATGCGCGCCCTCGGGCTCTCGCCCCAATGGGGCGCGGCGCCGGTGACGCCGGCCGTGAGCACGACGACTGCCCTGGTCCCGCGCCTGCCCAGTCGCGCCACCAGCCGGGGAACCGTTACGGGTTGCGTGGCGATGATGGCGAGATCCGGCACCGCCGGCAGATGATCGACGTCGGGATAGGCCTCGATGCCGTCGATGGAGGCGTATTTCGGATTGACCGGGAACAGCGGCCCCTTGAACCCGCAGGCGCGCATGTTGCGCATCACGACCGATCCGGCGCGCTCAGGCCGGAGCGAAGCGCCGATGACCGCGACCGAGCGCGGCTGGAAGAGGCGATTGAGATTGCGGATCGACATGGAGAGCGCCGCGGCCGCGATCGTAGCGCATTCCGCATTCCCGCGCCTCCGGTATGATGGCCGCCCCCGAGCCGGCGCGTCCCGCGATGATCCGCATCTACGGCATCCGCAACTGCACGACCATGAAGAAGGCCTTCGCGTGGCTGGACGCGCGCGGCGTGCGCTACGCTTTCCACGACTACCGCAAGTCGGGCGTCCCCGCAGGCGAACTGGAGCGCTGGATCGCGCAACTGGGCTGGCGCAGCCTGCTCAATGCGCGCGGCACGACCTGGCGGCGGATCCCGGAGACCGGGCGCGAGAATCTCGACGATGAGCGCGCGCTGGCACTGATGCGCGCATGGCCGGGCGCGATCCGGCGTCCGCTGCTCGACACCGGGGCGCAGCTCCTGGTCGGCTTCGATCCCGCGTTGTATGCGAGATTCATCGCTGCGGGCGCGTCGGATGACTGACCTGCGGGGGCGCGTTTGAGCGTTTCGCGCCCGAGGCCATGACCGCGGGCGACTCCCTCAAGGGAGCCGCGGTCATGTCCGCGGTGGTGCTCATCTGGGGCAGCTTCCTGCCGGTGAGCAAGGTCGTGCTGACAGCGATCGACCCCTACTGGCTGACCCTGCTGCGCTACGGGGTCGCCGCGACGGTCTTCCTCGCGCTCACCGCGGCGATCGAGGGTCGCGCGAAGCTCTCGACCGAGGGCCGCGCCGCCTCTCTGTTCGTCTTCGGCGCCTGCGGCTTCTGCGGCTTCAGCCTGTTCGTGTTCGAGGGCATCGAGCGCGCACGCCCCGAGCATGGCGCGATGATCCTCGCCCTGGTTCCGCTCTGGGTCGTGATCGCCGACTGGATCGCGACCCGGCGCCGGCCGCGTGCGCCGGTGCTCGCCTGCATCGCGACCGCCCTGCTCGGGGAGGCGTTCGTGGTCACGCGCGGGGAGCTCGCGCGGCTCGCCGGCGGCGGCGACCTGACCGGAAGCGCGCTGATCTTCGTCGCCTCGCTGTTCTGGACCGCCTACACGCTCGGATTGCAGCGCTTTCCAGGCTGGAGCCCGCTGCGCTACTCGGCGCTGAGCGGCGCGCTCGGCTGGCTCGCGGTGGTCGCCGCCACGCTCATCGCCACCGCGCTCGGCCACGCCGCGCCGCCTCCGGCGCACGAACTGGCGCGCATCGCCTGGCCGCTCGCCTATGTCGTCATGATCGTGTCGGTGCTGGCCGTATTCCTCTGGAATACCGCGGTGCGGCTCATCGGAGCGCTCGCGGCATCGCTGTTCGCCAACTTCGCCCCGGTCGTCACCTTCGCCATCGTGGTCGTCCAGGGCCAGGAGCTGACCGCGGCCGAAGTCGGCGGCGCCGCCCTCGTGCTGGCCGCGCTGGTGGCGAACAATCTCTACCGGATGCGACTCCTCGCCGAGGCGCGCGCCGGCCGCTGAACGGTGGCCTCAGGCGCGGGCCTGGCTGCGCGCGATCGCCGCTTGTCGGCCGTGGCGGTTGCAGCGAAAATGCGCATACGGCCGTCAGGGCCCGAAGCACGGGGCGCTCGCGCAACGCCGCCGTCATGAGTAGTCTGTCGAATATGTCATCCCTGGAAGATCTGCGGCCGAACGCGGTGATCCGCGGCATCCTGCCGGATGCGCTCGTGACCGTCGTGGCCGTGCAGTGGTTCGGCCAGGGAGCGCTGGAACTCACCTACAAAACCGCCGCGGGCACGGTGGCCAACGAGCTGCTCTACCGTCACGACGAAGCTCGCATCGAAGTTGTGGAGCAGGGGCGGCCCTGGGGCTTCGACGGCGACGGCGCGCTCTTCCGCCTGGTCTCCGAAGCGCAACGCATCCGCCTCGCGCATCTGTTCGACCCCGTGCTCGCGGTGCACACCTCGATGGTCGATCCGCTGCCGCACCAGATCACCGCGGTCTATGAAGCCATGCTGCCGCGCCAGCCGCTGCGCTTCCTGCTCGCCGACGACCCTGGCGCCGGCAAGACCATCATGGCCGGGCTGCTCATCCGGGAACTGGTCGCGCGCGGCGATCTCAAGCGCTGCCTGATTGTCTGCCCCGGCAGCCTCGCCGAGCAGTGGCAGGACGAACTCTACCGGCGCTTTCACCTTCCCTTCGAGATTCTGACCAACGACAAGCTGGAAGCCGCGCGCACCGGCAACTGGTTCCTCGAGAACGACCTCGCCATCGCCCGGCTCGACAAACTCTCCCGCAACGAGGAGGTGCAGCAGAAGCTCCGGGCGCCCGACTGCCGCTGGGACCTGGTGGTATGCGACGAAGCCCACAAGATGTCGGCCACCTTCTTCGGTGGCGAGGTGAAGTACACCAAG
>MNXU01000054.1:0-811 GCA_001872285.1 Betaproteobacteria bacterium CG2_30_68_42 | reverse complement strand
GGCCAGCTCCTCTCGGGTCTCACACGTCATTTCCTGCTGATGACCGCCACGCCGCACAACGGGAAGGAAGCCGATTTCCAGCTCTTCATGGCCCTGCTCGACGGCGATCGCTTCGAGGGGAAGTTCCGGGACGGTGTGCACCAGGCAGAGGTCTCCGACCTGATGCGCCGGATGGTCAAGGAACGGCTGTTGAAGTTCGACGGCACCCCGCTGTTCCCCCAGCGTATCGCCTACACGGTGCCCTACAAGCTCTCTGATGCGGAAGCCGCGCTCTACACGGCCGTCACAAACTACGTGCGTGAGGAATTCAATCGTGCCGAGGCGCTGGAAAACGACAAGCGCGCCGGCACGGTCGGCTTCGCCCTCACCATCCTGCAGCGGCGTCTGGCCTCCTCCCCCGAGGCGATCTACCAGTCGCTGCGCCGCCGGCGCGAGCGCCTCGAGAAGCGCCTGCGCGAGATGGAGCTCTTGCAACGCGGCGCCGCGCCTCCAGCCCCGGCGCTCGCCGGCCGCGTTCTCGACGAAGACGACCTCGACGATCTCGACGACGCCCCCGAGAACGAGGTGGAGGTGGCCGAGGGAGAGGTTTTCGACCAGGCGACGGCCGCTGCCACGATCAGCGGGAGGGATGCTATCTGCGTGAACGATATGACCCACCAAACCCATGGCCAGCCCACTCACGTTAGCCTTGGGTCATCCGACGCTTCCGAGGTCGTGCTCGCATGAGACTCGTCCGCAACACCGGCAATGACCGCGTTGTCGATCTCATCCGGCCCTCCCTTGGCGCCGGACGGCAACTGGACGTGGTAAC
>MNXU01000040.1 GCA_001872285.1 Betaproteobacteria bacterium CG2_30_68_42 | reverse complement strand
CGAGCACCTTGGCCCGCTTCACCGCCGGGCGCTGCAACAGCACTTTGCCATCGGCACCGACGCCGTGCAGTGCGAATATGTTCTTGGCAAGATCGATGCCGAGCGTTACGATTTCCATGATTTCCCCTCCCGAGTCGAGTTGATGAGCGTTGTCCGAAAACCCCATCTTGGCACTTCGTTGCCGTTTCCGTGCTCAATCCGCACGGCCGGCTGGGACGGGGAAGTCCCTTTCATTCGTTAAGGTTTGCTCCCGCCGCTGCCGTTGATTCCAGGAAGAGGGGTTCGGTGCCGCGGCCTGAACCATGGCGCGAGGAGGTCTCATGTTGGCGGAACGGTCGAACGAAGCGGCGACGGTGCCGCAGTGCGCGTCGCCACGAACGGAAAGCTTCGTTCTGGACATCACCCGTGAGATCGCATCCGGGGGCGTGAGCTTTCCGACTTCGATCGACGCGACGCTGCGCATCCGGCGTCTGGTCGAGGATCCCGAATCGGGCATGGACGATCTGGCGAAAGCGGTTTGCGTCGAGCCGCTGCTTGCGGCAAAGCTGGTGCGGCTCGCCAACTCCGCCGCCCTTCGCTGTGCGGGTGCGCCAGTGGCTGACGTGCGCTCCGCGGTGCTGCGGGTCGGGCTCGCGCGCACGCGCACGCTGTCCATCGCCGTTGCGATCGATCAGCTCGTCCAGTCGCGCCACATGATTCCAGTGATGGGCCTTGCGCGCGGCCTGTGGGCGCACAGCGTCGAGGTCGCCGCCAACGCCTGCGTGCTGGCGAGGCGGCTCACCCGGCTGAATCCCGACCAGGCGCTGTATGCCGGCCTCGTGCATGACATCGGCCAGTTCTATCTGCTCTCACGGGCAGCCGACTACCCCGATCTGCTGGAATCGGGAAGCGAACTTTCGTCGCTGATGTTCGACTGGCACAAGGCGGTCGGCCGCGCGGTGCTCGAGTCCCTGGGCACGCCGGAAGCGGTGATCGCGGCGATCGACGGGCTGGAACTGTACGGCGGCGATTTTCCGCCCGCCTGTACCGGCGATCTGCTGTGGATCGCCAACGGGGCGGCCCGCGCGCAGAATCCGTTCGCCGCGTCCGATGCGGGCGGTCTGCTCGGCGAGCACGCCGCTGCCGTCGACGCGATCCTGACTGAATCTGCGGCCGAGCTGGACGAGCTGAGCGGCGCGCTTCGGGCCTGAGAGAAAGCGACCGGGCGCAGAGCCGCCTCGCGCGCGATTTCTTCGCGGGCTTCGGGGTTCGGGCTGAATTCCGTCCGAAGTCCGCGCGAGCGAGGCCGGAAGGAGTGCTCGCGGGTGTATCTTTGCGCCGTTTCCGGCAGGCATTGCACCCGATCCGCCCCGTGCTTCGCATCCGCGACCTCTGCTACGCCATCGATTCCGGCTCGCGCGCGCTGATGCGCGGACTCGATCTCGAACTGGCCGACGGCGAATATGTCGCGATCATGGGGGAGTCGGGGGTCGGCAAGTCGACGCTGCTCAACCTCGTCGCCGGGCTGGAGCGATCCCAGGGGGGGACGATCGAGCTCGACGGTGTCGAGGTCACCGCGCTCGACGAGGACGCGCGCACGCGGCTGCGGCGCGCCCGCATGGGCTTCGTCTTCCAGGCCTTCCACGTCCTGCCGCACGTGAGCGTCGGGCGCAACGTCGCCCTGCCGCTGGTGCTCAACGGATGGAGCCGCGCGGCGATCGATGTCCGGGTGGCGGAAATGCTGGAGGCGGTCGGGCTGGGCGGGCGGGCACACAGCGCTCCGCGCGAACTCTCGGGAGGCGAGCTGCAGCGGGTGGCGATCGCCCGCGCGCTCGCGCTACGCCCCGGCCTGGTGCTGGCCGACGAGCCGACTGGGAATCTCGATCCCGCGAACGCTGCACGCGTGATCGAGCTGCTGCGCTCGCAGATCAGGAGCCAGGGTGCGATGGGCCTGCTGGTCACCCACTCCCCACTCGCCGCCGCGAGCGCCGACCGCGTTCTCGTTCTGCGCGACTCCCGCCTGTGGTCGGCCGCAGCGCCCGCATGAGCGCGGCGATCTACTTCTTCGGCCGGCTGCGCAGCCATGCGGGCGGCAGCCTGCTGTGCATTTTCGCCATCGCGCTGGGGGTCGCGCTGGGCGTGGCGGTCGAGGGGATCAACCGTTCGGCACTCGGCGAATTCGCGCGCGGCATGCGCACCGTCTCGGGTGCGGCCGACCTCGAGGTGCGCGGCCCCCGCGAGGGTTTCGACGAGCGGCTCTATGGCGTACTGGGCCACCTGCCGGGCGTCGGGCGGGCAAGTCCCAGGATCGAGCTCGAAGCGAAACTCGCGGGCAGGACGGACGCGCTCCGGCTGGTCGGCATCGACATCTTCCAGGCCGGGAGCCCGGCGGGCACGATGGCGGCGCGCGCGGGGGCCGGAGACCGGTTCGCCCTGCTCGATCCCGATGCGGTCATCCTCAGCCGCGCGGCGGCAGACTGGCTCGGGCTCGCCGCAGGCGGGCGCCTCGCCGTGCAGTCCGGTCTCGCGCGGCGGGAGCTTCGCGTCGCGGGCGTGCTGGAGGGCCTGCCCGCCGGGCAGCGGCTCGCACTCATGGACATCGCCGCCGCGCAGTGGCGCTTCGACCGGCTGGGAATCCTGACCGCCATCGGCATCGAGCTCGCTCCCGGCACGAGCGTGGGGCAGGCGCAGGAACGGGTGCGCGCCCTGCTGCCCGCGGGCCTCTCGGTGGCGCCACCGCTGGCCGCCGAGGAGCGCCAGGCGGCACTCTCGCGGGCCTACCGGGTCAATCTCAACATGCTGGCGATGATCGCCCTGCTCACCGGCGCGCTGTTGGTGCTGTGCGTGCAGGCGCTCGCGGTGTCGCGCAGGCGCGGCGAGCTGGCCTTCCTGCGCGCGGCGGGCATGACCCCACGCGAGATCGTCGCCTGGCTGAGCGCGGAAGGCGCGGCGATCGGGCTCGCCGGCGGGGTGCTCGGAGTGGCGATCGGCTACGCCGGGGCGGGGGCGGCGATCGCCTGGTTCGGCGGAGATCTCGGTGCAGGCTTCTTCGCGGGCAGCCGGCCGGCGCTCGTGCCGGATGCGCCATCGGCGGCGGCATTCGTCGCGCTCGGCGTCGGCGCTGCGACGCTCGGCGCCTTCGTTCCCGCGCGCGCCGCAGCACTCGCGTCGAGCGCAGCCGCGCTCAAGGCCGGGGATGTGGGGCGCGAGGCGAACCGCAGGCCGCGTGCGCTGCCTGCCGTGGCGATGGTTGCCTGCGGTGTCGCGATCGCTTTCGCGCCGCCGGTGGGCGAACTGCCGGTGTTCGGCTACGTCTCGATCCTGTTCCTGCTGCTCGGCGCGCTCGGCCTGCTGCCGTGGCTCGCGTTTCACGTCTTCGCCGCATTGCCCGAAGGCGTTCGCGCGCAGACGATGCTGGCGTTCGCGCAACTGCGTGCGGCGCCCGGGCAGGCACAGCTCGCCGCATCCGGCGTCCTCGCGGCCGTCGCGCTGGTGGTGGCGATGGCGATCATGGTGGCGTCCTTCCGGCAGTCGGTGGAGAACTGGCTCGCCGAGGTGCTGCCGGCCGACGTCTATGTGCGCGCCTCGGTCCCCGGGCAGACCGGCCATCTCGACGAAGCCGCGCAACGAACGATCGCGTCCGTCGCGGGGGCGGGCCGCGTGCGCTTCGTGCGCAATGCCGGAGTGCTGATCGAGGCCGGCCGGCCCGAGCTGGCGCTGATCGCGCGCGAGGATCCCGCGCATTCCCTGCCGCTTCTCGCGCGTGCCGCCGCGCTCCCGGAAGGGGTTCCCGGGGTGTGGGTCTCGGAGGCGATCCCGGATCTGTACGGCTGGCGGATCGGGCAGCGGGTGCGGATTCCGCTCGCGGGCGCGGAGCACGAATTCGTGGTCGCCGGCATCTGGCGCGACTACGCGCGCAGCCACGGTGCGGCTGCGATGGAGGCGGACGTCTACCGCCGGATCACCGGCGACCGGCGGGCGAGCGTGGCCGAGATCTGGCTCGCGCCCGGCGTGCCGGCCGCGGAATTCGCCCGCGCACTGCGCGCGGCGTTCGCCGGGAGCGAGCCGGTCGAGATCTCGGAGTCCGGCGCGGTACGCGCGCGCAGCCTGGCGATCTTCGACCGCACCTTCGCGGTCACCTACGGCATGGAAGCGGCGGCGGTGCTGATCGCGCTGGCGGCGGTCGCGGCGAGCTTCGCCTCGCTCGCCGTGCTGCGCCGGCGCGAGTTCGGGATGCTGCGCCACCTCGGCATGTCGCGCGCGCAGATCGGCCGCATGCTGGCGCTGGAAGGGGCGGCGGTCGCGGTGCTCGGCGTCGGCGCCGGACTCGTCGCGGGCGCAGTGATGAGCGTCGTGCTGGTGCAGGTGGTCAACCGCCAGTCCTTCCACTGGAGCCTTGCAATGACGATGCCATTGGCTCCGCTGCTCGCCTTTGCCCTTGCAACGGCGGTGCTCGCAGCCGCGGCCGCGGTGCTCGCCGGACGAGGCGCGATGAACGTCGATGCGGTGCGCGCGGTGCGGGAAGACTGGTGAGGAAGATGCGCCGCCGCGCTTTCCTGTGCCTGTCGTTGGCCGCCGCCGTCCGGCTCGCGCGGGCGGCGCATTTCGCAGCGGTTCGGCCGGGCATTCCGCTCGTCTTCCCGCGCGACCAGGGTGCGCATCCCGATTTCCGCATCGAGTGGTGGTACGTGACCGGCTGGATCGATTCCGCCGCCGGCGCGCCGAACGGCTTCCAGATCACCTTCTTCCGGGTCGCCCCGGGCATTGCCGGCGACAATCCGAGCCGGTTCGCGCCGCGCGAGATCCTGTTCGCGCACGCCGCGCTGGCCGATCCCCGCGAGCACCGCCTGCTCACCGCGGAGCGCAGCGCGCGCGCCGGTTTCGAGCTGGCCGGGGCGCGACGGGAGCGCACCGGCGTGTGGATCGGCGACTGGTCGCTCGATCAGACCGCGGACGGCTACCGCGCGCGCGCAGACGCCGGGACTTTCGCACTGGAACTCCAGCTCGCCCGCAGCCAGGAGATCCTGCCGCAGGGGGAAGCGGGTTACAGCCGCAAGGGAATCGATCCGCGCGCGGCCAGCTACTACTACAGCGAGCCGCAGTTGCGCGTGAGCGGCTCGGTCGCCCGCGCCGGCCGAAGCGCCGGCGTGTCGGGTCTCGCATGGCTCGATCACGAATGGTCGAGCGAGCTGCTCTCGGGTGGCGCGGTGGGCTGGGACTGGGTCGGACTGAATCTGGCGGACGGATCGGCCTGGATGGCGTTTCGCCTGCGCGGGAGCGACGGCAGGACCCTGTGGGCCGGGGGAACGCTGCGCGCGCCGGGCGGGGCGTCGCGTGCGCTCGATCCCGGCGAGCTCGCCTTCGAGCCCCTGCGCCTGTGGCGCTCTGCGCGCAGCCTCGCGGAGTATCCCATCGGGATGATGCTCCGCGTTCCGGACCACAGCGTGGAGCTGCGCCCGCTGATGGACGACCAGGAGGTCGACGCACGCCGAAGCACCGGCGGTTTCTACTGGGAAGGCGCGGTGCGCGCCTACGAGGGCGGCCGCGAACTGGGCCGCGGCCATCTCGAGCTGACCGGCTACGCCGGCGCGCTGCGCCTGTGAGCGCGGCTCAGCGGGCCAGCTGCGCGTGGCGGAAGCAGTCGATGACGTGGTCATTGACCATGCCGACCGCCTGCATGTGGGCATAGCAGATGGTGGGGCCGACGAAGCTGAAGCCGCGGCGCCGGAGGTCGCGGCTCATCGCATCGGACTGCGGCGTGCTCGCCGGAATCTGCGCCGCTTCGGCCCAGCGATTGCGGATCGGCGCGCCATCGACGAAGCGCCACTGGTAGGCGTCGAAGGAGCCGAATTCCTCCCGGATGGCGAGAAAGGCCCGCGCGTTGGCGATCGCCGAGCCGATCTTGGCGCGGTTGCGGACGATGCCCGGATCGGCGAGAAGGCGCGCCCGGTCGCGCTCGCCGAAGCGCGCGACGCGCTCAGGATCGAAGTTCGCGAACGCACGCCGGTAGCCCTCGCGCCTGCGCAGGATGGTGAGCCAGGAAAGGCCCGCCTGCGCGCCCTCCAGCACCAGGAACTCGAACAGGCGGCGGTCGTCATGCACCGCTACGCCCCACTCGGCGTCGTGGTAGGCGGCGAGCAGCGGGTCGGCGAGCGCCCAGGCACAGCGGCCGGGCTTCCGGGGAGTCACTGCAGCGCCGCGAGCCGGGGTGCGAGCAGGTCGATCAGCCGCCCCAGGTTGGACAGCGACATCAGATGTGCATAGACCAGCCCGAGTTCTCCGGACTGGAACATGCGGCTCGCCACCGCCGCGTCGAGCGCCTTGAATTTCGCCTCGTCGACGACCAGGACGTTCTGCACGACGAATTTCTGCCCGGTCTTCAGCTCGGCGGCTGCGGACATCGGTGTGAACAGCCCGAGTTCATCGAGCTGCCTGCAGAAACGTTCGGTGGCGAGGAACTCGCCCTGATAGGCGGACATGAAGTCGAGCATGCCCTTGAGGTAGGGGGTCTCGGCACCGTTCTCGAACAGCCGCTCGCCATCGGCTGCGCCCACGCCCTCCCAGGCCTCGTCGAAGCACAGGGCCAGGCGCCCGCCCGCGCCCTCGGCGAAGATGAACGGGTAGCGGCGGATGAAGGCCGGCAGGTAGCGCGCCAGCCATTCGCCGCGCGCGCCGACGAACAGGTTCTCCGCGGCGCGCAGCCCCAGCAGTACGGCCGGCACGATCCGGCCTTCGCCGGGTCGCAGGAACACGAGCGGGAACTCCTTGTGCGCCTCCTTGAACTCGCTCGCGGTCACCGGCACCGACTGTGCGCCGGCGCTGAAGTCGAACCGGGCGAGTCGCGCGATGCGAAGGTCCTGGTGCCTGCCGCGATCGATCGCGACCGGGCGGCGGTAAAGCGGATTGCCCGGTGCAGGCGCATCGGCTGCGGTTCGTGCCGGGGGCTCGGCGGGATTCGTCATGGTGGTGGCTCCGCGTGGCTGGATGCCGCCATTCTCGCCCCGCGGCCCGCCACTGACAACGGTCCGGCGCCAGCGGTTTCGGGAACGTTGCGTCGAAAGCGGCCGGGTATACTTGCCATGAACCGGTTTCGACAAAGGCGGACGGCGAGATGAAGAACCTCGATCGCATACCCTTCGACAGCGTCGTGATGGGGAGCAAGCCTTGCATTCGCGGCGTGCTGCCGCAGGACTTGTCGCATGGCGAGGTCAACGCGCGAGTCGGCACTGCCGCTGCCCATACCGGCGCCATCGACGCCTTCCTGCGCTCGGTGGACGCTGCCTGAGGGTGGCCCGAACCGGCCGATGAGCGAATCGTTCCATTCGGTTGCCGTGGTCGGCGCGGGCGCCGTCGGCAGCTACTATGGCGCCCTGCTCGCACGCGCGGGCCGTCGGGTGACGCTGATCGGACGCCGCGCGCATGTGCAGGCCATCGAACGCGACGGCCTGCGGCTCGAGATGGCCGGTCGCATGGAGGTGGTTCGCGTCGCGGCGAGCGTCGACCTGGCGGCGGCGCGCGGCGCCGACCTGGTGCTGTTCTGCGTCAAGTCTTCCGACACCGACGCGGTGGCGCGCGAACTTGCACCGCACCTGGACGCCGGCGCGCTCGTGCTGAGCCTGCAGAACGGGGTAGAGAACGCCGCGATGATCGCGCAATACGTTCGCCAGAGCGTCGTTCCCGCGGTGGTGTACGTGGCCACCGCGATGCCGCAGCCGGGCTGCGTGCGGCACCACGGTGGCGGCAACCTGGTCATCGGCGCGATCGACGCGGCAGCCTCGCGCGACCCGGCGCTGGCCCGCCGGCTACAGGCGCTGGTCGAGTTCTTCGCCGGCGCCGCGGTGCCGGTGCGCATCGCCGACGACGTGACGGCCGAGCTGTGGTCGAAGCTTATGGTGAACTGCGCCTACAACGCGATCTCCGGCCTCGCGCAGGCCAACTACGCGCGACTGGCCGCGCTGCCGGCGGTGCGCGCGCTGCAGCACGCGATCGTGCGCGAAGTGGTGGCGCTCGCTGCTGCCGAGCATGTGGCGCTGCCGCTCGGACCGTCACTCGAGGCGATGGAACGAATCGCCGTCGCGATGCCCGATCAGTTCTCGTCGACGGCGCAGGACATGGCCCGGCGCAAGCCAACCGAGATCGACCACTTGAACGGATTCGTGGCCCGGCGCGGGCGCGAGCGGGGGGTCGCCACCCCGGTCAATCAGACGCTGCATGCGCTGGTCAAACTGATCGAAGCCGGTTATGGCGGCGCGGCCTGACGCGTCGCGTTCGGTCCCCGGCGGGTTCGCCCAGGCCTTGCGCGAACTGGGTCTTGCCGGGTCCGGCCGAATGACCGGAATGCCGCTCGCCGGGGGCGTGTCGTCCGACATCTGGCGGGTCGATACCTGCCGTGGACCGGTGTGCGTCAAGCGCGCGCTGCCGAAGCTGCGCGTGCTCGCCGATTGGTGGGCGCCGATCGAGCGCAACGTCTACGAAGCGCGCTGGATGCGCGTTGCGAACCAGGCTGTCCCGGGCTGCGCACCGGAGCTGTTCGGCCAGCATCCCGGGCTCGGCGTGCTCGTGATGGGCTACCTGCCGCCGCCCGACTACCTGCTGTGGAAGCATGCCCTGCGCGATGGAAACGCCGACCCGGCGCTCGCTCGCACGCTGGGCCGCACCGTGGCGCGAATCCATGCCTACTCGGCGGCGCGCGTCGATCTGGCGGCGCAATTCGACGCTGGCGCGATCTTCCACGACATCCGCCTCGAGCCCTACCTGGTGGCCACCGCCCGGCGCCATGCCGATCTGGCGTCGGCGCTGCTGCGGCTGGTGGCGGTGACGCAGGCCCATGCCGTGGCGCTCGTGCATGGGGATGTCAGCCCGAAGAACATCCTCGTCGGGCCGCGGGGGCCGGTGCTGCTGGACGCCGAATGCGCGTGTTGGGGCGACCCGGCGTTCGACCTCGCGTTCTGCCTCAATCACCTGCTGCTCAAGTGCCTGTGGAATGTGCCGGCGACCGCAGCCTTTCTGGCCGCTTTCGACGCGCTGTCGGAAGGCTACCTGCAGGCGGCGGACTGGGAACCGCGCGATGCACTGGAGCGCCGCGCAGCGGCGCTGCTGCCGGGCCTCCTGCTCGCGCGCGTCGACGGCAAGTCTCCTGTCGAGTACATCACCGAGGACGCCGGGCGCGATGCGGTGCGGCAAGTGGCGCGCTCGCTGCTGCGCCGGCCGGTCGAACGGCTGCAGCAGGTCGCAGCGGCATGGCGCGAGGAACTCGGACCATGAATGGTCGCGCCATCCGGTCGGTCCACGCCCGGCGCGTGTGGGACAGCCGCGGCCGGCCGACGGTCGAGGCCGAGGTGTCGCTGCAGGACGACTCGATCGGTCGCGCGATCGTTCCGGCGGGTGCGTCCAGGGGCACGCGCGAGGCGCTCGATCTGCGCGATTCGACGGCACGCTTCGGTGGGCTGGATGTGCTGGGTGCCGTGGGAAACGTCAATGGCGAGATCGCGCGCGTCGTGATCGGCTGCGCTGCCGACGACCAGGCCGGGCTGGACCAGCGGCTGATCGACCTCGATGCCACGCCGGCCAAGACGCGGCTCGGCGCCAATGCGACGCTCGCGGTGTCGATGGCCGCGGCGCATGCGGCGGCGGCGTCGCTGCACCTGCCGCTGTACCGGTACCTGGGTGGGCCCGATGCCACCATGCTGCCGCTGCCGCAGATTCAGATCTTCGGCGGCGGCGCGCATGCCGGCCGTCGCATCGATATCCAGGACTTCATGGTCGTCTGCCCCGGCGCGCGCGACTTCGGCCAGGCCATCGAGTGGAGCGCGGAGGTCTATCGCTGTGCCGGTGTGTTGATGCAGCAGCGCGGCTCGCGTTTCGGCGTTGCCGACGAAGGCGGTTGGTGGCCTGACTTCGCCACCAACGAGCAGGCGCTCGAAACGCTCGTGACGGCCATCGAGCGCGCCGGTTTCGTACCCGGTGGGCAGGTGGCGATCGCCCTCGACGTGGCCGCCTCCGAGTTCGGACGCCAGGGTCGCTACACGCTGGCGCTGGAGTCGCGGCAGCTCGATTCCGACGCCTTGATCGAACTGCTGCTGCGCTGGATCGACCGCTACCCGATCGTCTCGATCGAAGACCCGTTGGCCGAAGACGACGCGCAGGCCTTCGCGCGCTTCACCCAAGCCGCCGGGCACCGGCTGCAGATCGTCGGCGACGACCTGCTGGTGTCGCACGCGCCGCTGGTGCGACAAGCCGCGGCGATCGGTGCGGCCAACACGGTGCTGCTCAAGCCGAACCAGCGCGGCACGCTCACCGAGACGCTGCGGGCCTGGCAGGCGGCGCAGTCGGTGGGCTACGCCGGCATCGTGTCGGCGCGCTCGGGCGAGACCGAGGACACGACGATCGTGCATCTGGCGATCGGCTGGCAGGCGGGGCAGATCAAGGTCGGCGCGTTCGCTCGCGGCGAGCGGATGGCCAAGTGGAACGAGGCACTACGCATCGAGGAGCGCCTGGGCGGGCGGGCGCGATTCGCCGGTGCCGCGGTGTTCGGCTGCAATCGGCCGAAGGCGCCGGCGTCCGCAGGCCGCTGACTCGTCAGGTGGTTCGGATAGTGGCCGCGCGGCGGCGGATGCTCGGCACTGCGGCAAGTCCGATCCCGCGCTCAGCGCGGTGTCCGCGATGCACAAGGTCGCGCTCCCCCTCGCACCACGAATACCGGACCTTGCCGATGAACGGGGTCATACCGCTGCTCTCGCCGATTCGAGCTGCGGCAGAACGCGGCGCAGCGGGCACGGATGGCATCATCGCTGATGCCAAATCCTTGCGCATCCCCGTCGAGTCCCTGGCGAATCTGCTGATCGCCGGTCAGGAAGCACCCATCGTCACGTCGCTGGATCGCATGCTGGCCATGCGGATCTACGTGTGCGGCAAATCGGTGAGCGGCCGTCAGCCTTCCTGCAGCGCGAGCACGCCGCTCGCCACCGTGGGATCGTCGCTGCTCTTCGAGAGCACGAAGCCGAGGTCGGCCACGAACTTGAGCATGCGCGCGTTGCTCGAGAGGAATTCGCCGTTCATGTACTTGAGGCCCTTGGCGCGTGCCGTCTCGATCAGCAGGCCCATGAGCCTGCGCGCGATGCCGCGGTGCGCCCATTCGTCGGCCACCACCACGGCGAACTCGCGCCCGTTCGGTTTGAGGATCATCGGTTCGATCGCGACTCCGTTGACCGAGGCATCGGGCCGGTTGCGGCGGACCTCGTCGAGGACGTCCTGGTAGGCCGAGCGCACCGACTGGAGCGTGGTGAGGTTCAGCCTCACGCCGCCGGAGTCGCTCTTGTGGGTGATCTGGGGCGAGTCGATCTTCATCGCCAACGGCAGGCCGATCTCCTCGGCGAGCACCATCGCCTCGGTGACCGAGCGGGCCACCACGGTGCTCGCGATCGGGATGCGGAAGGCCGCGAGCAGCGCCTTCGATTCCATTTCGGTGAGCACGCTGCGCCGTTCGGCGAGTGCGGTCTCGATGACCAGGCGTGCGCTCTCCACGTTGGGGCTCGCGAGATGCGACAGCGGCGCCGGCGTCTGCATCAGCAGGCGCTGGTTGCGATAGTAGGCGGAGATGTGGGAGAACAGCTCGACTGCCGGCTCCGGGGTGCGGAACGTCGGTATGCCGGCGTTCTTGAACAGGGCGCGCACCTCGCGCACGCGCGCCTCCCCCATCCAGCAGGTCACCAGCGGCTTGTCGCTTCCCGAGGCGACCTCGATCACCGCGCGCGGCGGCCCGCAACGCGCTTACGAAGCGGCGCGCGTGGCGGATGCCCTCGATGTAGAGAAAGATGCTTTCGGTCTTCGGATCGTTCACCAGGTAGTCGAGGATCTCGCCGAAGTCCAGGTCCCCCGAGCTGCCGAGCGAGATGACGGTGGAGAAGCCAACGTTGTTCGGCCGCGCCCAGTCGAGGATCGCCGAGCATAGCGCGCCGGACTGCGAGATCAGCGCGATCGAGCCCGGAGTCGCGCCGCTGTGCGCGAAGGTCGCGTTCAGACCGATCTCGGGGCGCATCACGCCCAGGCAGTTGGGGCCGAGGAGCCGGATGCGGTGGCGGCGGACGTTCTCGATCAGCGCCCGCTCGAGCTGCTCGCCGCGCGCGCCGGCTTCCGAAAAGCCGGCCGAGAGCACCACCGCCGCCCGGACTCCGGCCCGCGCGCAGGATTCGATGATGCCCGGGACGGTGGGCGCGGGGGTCGCGATCACCGCGAGGTCGAGCCGCTGCGGGATCTCCTCCACCGAGGGGAAGCAGGGAAGCCCAAAGACCTCGCGGTGCGCGGGATCGACGGCGAACAGCCTGCCGGCGTAGGGCGTCTCCAGGAGGTTGCGCATGAGGACGGCGCCGATCGACTCCGGGCGTTCGCTCGCTCCGATCACGGCGACTGACTTCGGCGCGAACAGCGGAGCGAGGTAGTGACTTCCGGTCATGGTGCGCAGGCCGCTTTGGCCGCCCCCTCTTGAGAGGTGCCGCCGCGGCGCAGGCGTTGGATGGATTGCATTATACTGCGGTGCACCAAATCCTCCCGTGAGAAAGCTCGCGCATCGTACCGGGTTCCGGGCACGCGGGCGGTGGCGCGTCACATGCCGCAGATGGTTCGCCGGGCGGGACGATACAATGGTAGCGGAAGACTTCCGGGAGCGAATGCGATGAACGGCGGCAACGCGAAGCACGGCGGCTTCAAGCTCACCTACGGCACCATGTTCGATCCGCCTCCGGAACTGCACGGCAAGTTCGAGGGCGCGCTCGCGCGCGCACGCGCCCGTCTCGGCGCCGAACATGCCATGATCATCGACGGCGCCGAGGTCCGCTCGCAGAAGAAGTTCGAGCGGCGAAGCCCCATTGACCGCGACTGGACGATCGGGGTGTTCCAGGACGCCGGGGAGGAGGCCGTCGGGCAGGCGGTCGCCGCGGCCCGGCGCGCCTTCCCGGCGTGGGCGGGGCTGCCCTGGCGCGAGCGCGTCAAGCTCCTGCGCAAGGCGGCGCAGCTCGTCGAGGAGCGCGTCTTCGACATCGCGGCGGCGGTCGCCCTCGAAGTCGGGAAGAACCGCATGGAAGCGATCGGCGAGGTGCAGGAGTCGGCCGACCTGATGCTCTGGTACTGCGACCAGATGGAGGAGCACAACGGCTTCGACCGCGCCCTGCCGAACGACCCGCTCAAGGGCTACATCAGCCGCAACCGCAGCGTGCTCAAGCCCTGGGGCGTGTGGGCGGTGATCTCGCCGTTCAACTTCCCCGTGGCGCTCACCGCCGGCCCGATCGGGGCGGCGCTCACCGCCGGCAACACCGTGGTGTTCAAGCCCGCGAGCGACACGCCCTGGGGCGTGCGCCTGTTCGCCGAGGCCCTGCGCGATGCGGGGCTGCCGGCGGGCAGCTTCAACTACGTGACCGGAGCAGGGGCAGGCGCGGGCGCAGCGCTGGTCGCGCATCCCTCGATCGCGGGGATCACCTTCACCGGCTCGCATGAAGTCGGCATGGAGCTCCAGCGCGCCTTCGCGCTCGGCACTCATGCGCGCCCGTGCATCGCGGAGATGGGCGGGAAGAACGCCGCCATCGTCAGCCGCAACGGCGACATCGAGCGCGCTGCGCTCGGCATCATGCGGTCGGCATTCGGACTCCAGGGACAGAAGTGCTCCGCCTGCTCGCGGGTCTTCGTCGAGCGTCCGGCGGCAGAAGCGCTGCGGGCGAGGCTCGTGGAGCTCACCGCTGCGATCCGGGTGGGCGATCCGACGGCGAAGGAGAACTGGATGGGGCCGGTCGCGAACGAGCGCGCATGCGAACGCTACGAGCGCATCTGCGCCGAGCTGCGCAATGCCGGACGCATCCTCTGCGGCGGCGAGCGGCTCGGCGGGAAAGCGCTCGAGGCCGGCCTGTACTGTGCGCCGACGCTCGCCGAGCTGCCATTCGACCACGCGTTATGGCGCCAGGAGCTGTTCCTGCCGATCGCGCTGGTGGGGGAGGTCGATTCGCTGGACGAGGCGATCCGGCGCGCGAACGATGTCGATTACGGCCTCACCGCGGGCTTCTACGGCAACCGCGAGGAAACGCAGCAGTTTCTCCAGCGCATCGAGGCCGGCGTCACCTACGTCAATCGCCCGCAGGGCGCCACCACCGGGGCGTGGCCGGGCTTCCAGCCCTTCGGCGGCTGGAAGGCTTCCGGCAGCACCGGCAAGGCCGCCGGCTCGTTCTACTACCTCCCGCAGTACCTGCGCGAGCAGTCGCAGACCATCGTCGAGTGAGGTCTCAGCCGCCCCCGCGCAGTGCGTGGCGGTAGAGCGGACCGGTGAGCGTCACCACCATCACGAAGCGGGTGACGTGGAAGGCGGTGACGAGCGGCACGCCCAGCTTCAGCACCTGGGCGGTGATGCACATTTCGGCGATCCCCCCGGGGGCGGCGGCGAGCACCATCGCGGCCGGCCGCAGGCGGGCGAGCCACGCCACTCCCAGTCCGGCAGCCGCGGACAGTGCGAGGGCCACCGCGATGCTGGCGGCGAGCGCGAGGCCGTAGCGGGGCGCCGCGCGCAGGAAGTCGGGGTCGAAACGGCTGCCGAGCGCGATCCCGATGAGCATCTGGCCAGTCGCGGTGAACCAGTGCGGCGCCGAGGAAAGATGCAGTTCCGCGAGAGTCATCCCGATCGCCACCACGAGGGGGCCGAGCACCCAGGCATTGGGCAGCCCGGTGCGCCGCAGCGCCCAGGCCCCGCACGCGGCGAGCCCCGCGAGCAGGGTCAGTCCGGCCAGGGATTCGCCCGCGGCGGCGCCGGCGTAGGCGTCCTCGCCGCGCACGCCGAGCGCGGTGAGCGTGCCCGGCACGATCAGCACCACCAGCAGGATGCGCATCGAGTGCGCGATGGCGACATGCGGCACCGAGGCGCCGAAGCGCTCGGCGAGCACCGCCATCTCCGAGGCGCCGCCGGGCACGCTGGAGAAGAACGCTGTCGCGACATCGACTCCGGAAAGCCGCGCCAGCACGCGCCCCGAAAGGTAACCGACGAGAATGGCGGCGGCTCCGGCGAACAGCATCCAGTGCCCGTCAGCGAGCACCTCGCGCCCGACCTCGGGGGTGAAGTACAGGCCGAGCGCGACGCCGATCGCAAGCTGGCCGGCCTGGCGCCCGCCCGGCGGCGGGCGCACCGGCACATGCGCGAGGCGCGCCGCCGCCATCGTCAGCATCGGCCCCACCAGCCACGGCAGCGGAACGTGGGCGAGGCTCGCCAGCGCTCCGCCCGCGAGCCCGAGCGCGAGCGAGAGTGCGATCCCGGGCGCGCCGGGCAGGTGCGCGAGGCCGGTCACGACCGGTCGCCGCTCGCGCGTTTCAGGGCCTTCCCCGCAGCCGGCGCAGAAGGGCGGGCGCGAACGCCATCCCTGTGGCGAGTGCCCACAGCGCGATCGAGACCGGGCTGTGCACGAGGATGCGCCAGTCTCCGCCCGAGATCGACAGCGCGCGGCGCAGCTCCTGCTCCATGATGTCGCCGAGCACGAAGCCGAGGATCACCGGCGCCAGCGGCACATCGAACTTGCGCAGGACCCAGGCCAGTACGCCGAGGCCGGTCATGAGCAGCAGGTCGAACGTGGTGCCATGCACCGAATACACCCCGATGAAGCTGATCGCCGCGATCCCCGGCACCAGCAGCCAGTACGGAATCCGGAGCAGCCGCACGAAGATCCCCACCAGCGGAAGGTTCATCACCAGCAGCATGACGTTCGCGATCAGCATGGAGGCGATCAGGCTCCACACCAGGTCGGGCTGTTGCGTGAACAAGAGCGGGCCGGGCTGAATGTCGTACAGGGTGAGGGCTCCGAGCAGGATCGCGGTGGTGCCGCTGCCCGGAACGCCCAGGGTCAGCATCGGCACCAGCGCGCCTCCGGCCGCCGCGTTGTTGGCGGCTTCGGGCGCCGCGAGCCCGCGCAGGTCACCCTTGCCGAACGTGCCTTCGCGGTCGAGCAGGCGCTTCTCGGTCATGTAACTCACCGCGCTCGCGATCGAGGCGCCGGTGCCGGGCAGCACGCCGATGAGGAAGCCGGTCACGCTCGCGCGCAGCGTCGTCCACCAGGTCGCGCGCATCTCCGCGAGGGTAAACAGCAAGCGGCCCGACACCCGCATCATCGCCTGCCCGGCAGCGGTCTGCTCGAGCAGCATCAGGATCTCGCTCACGCTGAACAGGCCGATCACGACCACGAGGAAAGGGATGCCGTCCGACAGATGCACGTCGTCGAAGGTGTAGCGATAGACCCCGGTGCCGGCATCCACGCCCACGGTCGCGAGCGCGAGCCCCAGGCAGCCGCCGAGCAGGGTCTTGACAGGATTGCGTCCCACCATCGAGGTCAGGCAGGCGAAGGCGAACACCATCAGAGCGAAGTACTCCGCCGGCCCGAACAGCAGCGCCCAGCGCGCGAGCAGCGGACCCAGAGCCACGATGCCGAGGAAGGCGACGATCGCGCCGACGAACGAACTCCAGCCCGAGAGCGAGAGCGCCGGCCCGGCCATCCCCTTGAGCGCGAGCGGATGGCCGTCCAGGCCGGTCATGATCGCGCCGGCGTCTCCCGGCACGTTGAGCAGGATCGCGGAGATGCGGCCGCCATATTCGCAGCCGTAATACACCGCCGCGAGCAGGATGAGCGCGCTCGCCGCGGGCAGCTTGATGGCGTAGGCGATCGGCAGCAGGATCGCCACGCCGTTGATCGGGCCCAGGCCGGGCAGCGCCCCGATCAGGGTGCCGAGAAAGCTGCCGAGCGCGGCGAGCCCCAGATTGAGGGGCGTGACCGCGAGCGCGAGTCCGTGCGAGAGCTGGGCGAGGGTGCTCATCCCGGTGACAGCGGGCCGAGCGGAAGCGTGACATCGAGCACGCGGTCGAACAGCAGGTAGAGCCCGAGCCCGAGCCCGAGACCTCCCGCGGCGCACTTCGTCCAGCCGGCGCCGAAGGTGCGGCCGAGCACGAGCGTGGCCGCAGCCGTGGACAGCGGAAAGCCGAGCGCGGAAAACAGTGCGGCGTAGAGCGCCAGCGTGCCCACCACGAGTGCCGAGCGGGCGAGCAACGCCGGGCTGGGCCAGTGCGGTTCCGGGTCGGGCTGCGCGGCCAGCGCAGCCGCGGCCAGCGCGACGAGCGCGGCGATCATGAGCGGGAAGGCACGCGGCCCCACCGGCTCGTAGGCGAAGGGAACCTCGAGGTGCCATGCCGCGGCGCCGTAGGCCGCCGCCGCGACGACGAGCAGCAGGGCGGCCAGCCGGTCGCTCACGGCAGACGCGCTACTTCAGCAGTCCGGCTTCGCGTGCGAGATCCCGGTACCCGGCGACGCTCTTCTTCACGAACGCATCGGCATCCTTGCCGGTCTTCGCGAACTCGAACAGGCCGCGCTCCTCGCGCAGCTTCGCGTAGGCCGGATTCGCCAGCATGCGGTCGAACAGGCTCACCCAGACCTTGTACTGCTCGTCGGTGACCTTGGGCGCGAGGTAGAACCCGCGGTAGGTCGGCCACACCACGTCGTAGCCCTGCTCGCGCGCGGTGGGCACCGCGGCGAGCTTGCCCGGCAGGCGCCGCTCGGAGAGCACCGCCAGCACCCGGATCGCGCCGCCTTCCATTTGTCCGATCGACTCCGAGGCATCGCCCGACACCGCCTGCACGTGGCCGCCGAGCAGCGCGGTGATCGCCGCGCCGCCGCCCTCGAAGGCGACGTAGCGCATGCCCTTGGGATCGACGCCGGCCTGCTTGGCGATCATCGCGGCCTTCATCCAGTCCTGGCTGCCGATGGTGCCGCCGGCGCCGAAGACCACCTTGGACGCGTCGGCCTTGAGCGCGGTCATCAGCTCCTTGAGCGACTGGTAGGGTGAGTCCTTGCGCACCATGATCGCGCCGAAGTCGGTGCCGATCACGGCGAGCCAGCGCACGGCGTTCTCGTCGTACTTGCCGAACTTGCCCTGCGCGATGTTGAGCGAGGAGCCGGCGGAAAACGCGACGATGGCATTGGCGTCTTCGGCGCGCTGGGTGATCATGGTGTTGTAGGCCACCGCGCCGATGCCTCCGGGCAGATAGGTCACGCGCATCGGCTCGGTGATGAGCTTGAAGTCGTGTAGCGCCTGCGCCGCGAGCCGGCAGGTGAGGTCGAAGCCGCCGCCCGGCTTCGCTCCGGCGACGCATTCGGGTTTGGCGGGCTTGAACTCGGCCGCGAACGAGGACTGGACGACGGCCGCCGCGAGCAGTGCCGTGGCGAGGCTGCGAAGGATGCGCTCCATGAAGGTTCCTCCCGGGGTCGGATGCGGGCGACATCATACGCGTGGGCGGAGCACGCCGCAAAACCACGCCGGTGCAGGCGCTACAATCGCGTCTCGCAATTCCGGAGGTGTGCAGTCCCATGTGTCATACGCTGCCGATCGAAGTCTCGGCGTGGGTGAAGCGATTCGCGCCGCTCGTGCGCGCCGGCGGATCGGTGCTCGATCTGGCCTGTGGCGCGGGCCGGCACGCGCGCTGGCTGGCCGCGCGCGGCCATGCGGTGGAGGCGGTGGACCGCGACGCCGGATCGGTTGCCGCGCTGGCGGGCATCGAGCGGATCCGCGCCCTCGCGGCCGATCTCGAAGCCGGCCCGTGGCCGTTCGCCGGGCGCGCATTCGATTGCGTCGTGGTGACCAACTACCTGCATCGCCCGTTGTTCGGCCCGCTGCTCGATGCGATCGCGCCGGGCGGCGTGCTGCTGTATGAAACCTTCATGCGCGGCAACGAGCGCTACGGCCGGCCCGCGAATCCGGAGTTCCTGCTCGAGCCGGGCGAACTGCTGGAGCGCGTGTCGGGACGGCTTGCCGTGGTCGCCTTCGAGCAGGGCGAGGTCGGGTCGCCGAAGCGCGCGGTGATCCAGCGCATCTGCGCCATCCGCGCAGCGGAGCCGGCGCGACTGCCCGAAGGTGCGCCGTAGACGACCCTTCCTCTGATAGGATCGCGCCCATCGTGCCGGCAGGGGCTGCGGCGCAACCTTCCCGAAAACCCGTCCGAAAACATGTTCGATTCCATCCGCAGCAGCAAGCGCGTCGTCCAGATCATCCTGGCGCTGATCATCCTGCCGTTCGCCTTCTGGGGCGTCGAGTCCTACGTGGGCTTCATCGGCGGCGGCACCGACGTCGCCAAGGTCGGCAGCACCAAGATCGGCGCGGTGGACTTCAGCCGCACCCTGCGGGAGCAGCAGGACCGGCTGCGTGCCGCCCTCGGCAAGGAGTTCTCGCCGGCGATGCTCGATCGCCCCGAAGCGCGCCGTGCCGTGCTCGAGACCATGATCAACCAGCGCCTGCTGCTTCTGCAGGCCTTCGACAGCCACCTGAGGGTCAGCGACGAGGAGTTGCGGGCGTACATCGCCTCGATCCCGCAGCTCCAGGCCGACGGCCAGTTCTCGCGCGCACGTTACGAGGAGCTATTGCGTGCGCAGGGCATGACCGAAGCCGGCTTCGAACAGAGCCTGCGCCAGGATCTGCTCGTGCAGCAGATCCTGGCGGCGCTCGCCGAGGGCGGTTTCGCCACGCGCTCCGAGGTCGCGCGCTGGCTCGCGCTGGAGGCCGAGACGCGCGAGGTGAGCGAAGCCCTGTTCAAGCCGGAACGGTTCGCCTCCCGCGTCGAGCCGACCGAGGAGGCGCTGCGCAAGTACTACGAGGCAAACCGCAAATCGTTCGAGACTCCCGAGGAGGTGAGGGCGGAGTATGTCGTGCTGAGCGCCGCATCGGTGGCCGCGCAGGTGAATGTGCCCGAGGAGGAGGCGAAGGCCTGGTACGACGGGCAGAAGGATCGCTACACCCAGCCCGAGCAGCGCCGGGCGAGTCACATCCTGATCGCGGCGGCGAAGGACGCGCCCGCGGCCGAGATCGAGAAGGCGCGCGCGGCCGCGGAGGAAATCCTGAAGCAGGTCCGCGCCAGGCCCGATGCATTCGCCTCGCTCGCGCGCAGCCGCTCGCAGGATCAGGGCTCGGCGGCGAGCGGCGGCGACCTCGGCTTCTTCGCGCGCGGCGCGATGGTCAAGCCGTTCGAGGACGCCGTCTTCTCGCTGAAGGAGGGCGAGACGAGCGGCCTCGTGCAATCGGATTTCGGCTTCCACATCATCCGGCTCACCGGCATCCAGGGCGGCGGAGGCAAGAAGTTCGAGGAAGTGCGCGAGGACATCCTGCGCGAACTGCGGCAACAGGCCGCGGGCCGCCAGATGGCGCAGCTCGCGGAGAACTTCAGCAACATCGTCTATGAGCAGGCCGACAGCCTGAAGCCGGCCGCAGAGAAGTTCAAGCTCGAGATCAGGCAGTCGGACTGGGTCGTGCGCGGCGCGCCGCCCGCCGCGGGCGAGCTCGCCAACCCGCGCCTCGTCGAGTCGCTGTTCTCGGAGGACTCGATCACGAACCGGCGCAACACCGAGGCGGTCGAAGTGGCGCCCAATACGCTCGTCTCGGCGCGCGTGCTGGAGCACAGGCCGGCCGGCTTGCGCCCGTTCGAGAGCGTGCGTGCCGAACTCGAACGCCGCTACGTGCAGGAGGAGGCCGCGAAGCTCGCGACGAACGAGGGGGCGGCGGCGCTCGCCCGGCTCGCGAAGGGAGAGAACGTCGCGCTCGACTGGCAGCCGGCGCGCGCGGTCCAACGCCTGCCCGATGCCTCGATCTCGCAGGAAGGCGTGCGTGCCGTGTTCCGGGTCGCGGCCAAACGCATGCCTGCCTACGCGGGTGGCGCGCTGCCGGGAGGCGGCTATGCCATCTACAAGGTGCTCGCCGCGCGCCCAGGGGAAGCGCCCGAGCCCGCGAAGGTGGAGGCGCTGCGCAAAAACATCGCGCGTGCTACCGCCGAGGCCGATGTCGCCGCCTACCTCGCGACACTGCGCGACCGCTACACGGTCGAGATCAACCAGAGCGCGCTCGAAGCGAAGGAGCGCTGACGGGCATTGCGAGCGGCGCGGAGGAGCTCATCGAAAGTTATGGGGGTCAGGTCTTGACATCGGGCTTCCGCCGCACAGGCTTGTTCGACTTGGAATGGAAAGACGTGATGTCAAGACCTGACCCCTTGTTCCTTGTTCCCCGGACGTCACATGCCTACATCGCCCGGGAAAGATAAGAACCGAGTCTCATGTCTGCGGTGAGGATGTGCTCGGCCAGCCAACGTTCCAGGAACTCGATGTCCTCATCGGACACTCTTCCCTGTGCCTGGAGGATCCCCTTCTGCAGCTCCCTGACGCTGTCGAGCAATCTCCGGTGTTGCGCCTTGTGCTCCTCCGTCCCGCCGTAGCCGTACTTCAGCATCAGCCGCTCTTCATGACTGAAGTGCCAGACCGTGCAATTGATCAGCTCATCGAGAACCGCCGCCACATATTCCGCGGATTCCCTGTCCGCCACGGCGTGATTGAGGATATTGAAGATGTGCAACAGCTTGCGATGATCCTCGTCGATCTCCTCGACCGAGACACTCAGGATGTCACTCCAGGCCAGTTCTTTCACGAGGCTCCTCCTTCTCGCAAGAATGGGCGTCGGGAACCGCCGATCGTTTTCGCGATCGTGGAAAACGCCATGGCATTGTGGGCGTTCGCGGCCCTCCCGGAGAGGCGGCGCCGAGGCGAGCGGGCGCGGCGCACCGCTGCCTGCGGCAGCGCGCGATCGACGCTACTCGCAGCCTCCGATGGTGTCAATCGACCGACGCGTCGTCCCGGTTCGAGCTGCGACGGCCTGGCAAATGGGCGGGATTGTCCGCCGCCGGAGCTACGAACTCGCGGCTTCCGCGTTGCCGAGCGCGGTGGTGTTGAATCCGCCGTCCACGTAGAGGATCTCGCCGGTGATGCCGCTGGCCAGATCCGAGAGCAGGAAGGCCACCGCGTTGCCGACTTCCTCGATGGTGACGTTGCGGCGCAGGGGAGCGTGCTTCTCGTTGTAGGCGAGCAGGTGGGCGAAGTTGCCGATGCCGGCCGCGGCGAGCGTCTTGATCGGCCCGGCGGAGACCGCGTTGGCGCGGATGCCCTTCGGGCCGAGGCTGACAGCCAGGTAGCGGACCGCGGCCTCCAGGCTCGCCTTCGCCATTCCCATGACGTTGTAGTTCGGCATGGTGCGCACCGCGCCCAGGTAGGTGAGAGTGACCAGCGCCGCGGGCCGTCCCGCCATCATCGGCAGGGCCGCCTTCGCCAGCGCGGGGAAGCTGTAGGCGCTCACGTCCTGGGAGATGCGGAAGGCCTCGCGCGAGAGCGTCTCCAGGAAGTCTCCGGCGAGTGCCTCGCGCGGGGCGTAGGCGATCGAATGCACGAGGCCGTCGAGTCCGTCCCAGTGGCCGCGCAGGGCCTCGAAGAGCGCGACGATCTCGTCGTCGGAAGAAACGTCACACGGGAACAGCAGGCTGCTGCCGAAGTCGGCCGCCAGCTCGGCGACGCGTTCCCGAATACGCTCGTTCTGGTAGGTGAAGGCGAGCTGCGCGCCTTCGCGGTGCGCGGCCTGGGCAACGCCGTAGGCGATGGAGCGGTTGCTCAGCAGGCCGGTGATCAGGACGCGTTTGCCGGCGAGAAGGGCCATGTCGACTCCAGGGAAAGGAGGCGCGGATTATAGCGGAAAGCCCTTCACCCGCTGGGGGTGCTCGCGCCCGCCGGGTGCCTGATAAACTGCGCCCATGCGCGCGCGATGGATGTGGATGGTCGCGATCGGCCTGGCGCTCGCGGGCTGCGGCCGGGCCTGGAACGATCCCTATCCCGCCTCCGAGAACGCGGCCAACATCCTCTATGCCGGATTCACCGAGCGGCCCAAGCATCTCGACCCGGTGCAGTCCTACAGCGAGGACGAGGCCGAGTTCAACGCCCAGATCTACGAGCCGCCGCTCCAGTACCACTACCTGAAGCGACCCTATACGCTGGTGCCGCTCACCGCCCGCGCGATGCCGGAGCCGTATTTCCTCGATGCCGGGGGCAACCGGGTCGGCGCGGACGCGCCCGAGCTCGCCTTCAGCGTGTATGAGATCCGCATCCGGCCGGGGATTTTGTATCAGCCGCACCCGGCGTTTGCGCGCGACGGGGCGGGGCGGCTGCGCTACGAGAGGCTCGACGCGCAGGCGCTGCGCGATGTCCACGAGCTGCGCGACTTCGCCTACACGGGAACGCGCGAGCTGGTGGCCGCGGACTACGTGTATCAGATCAAGCGGCTCGCCCATCCGCGCCTGCATTCTCCGATCTTCGGACTGATGAGCGAGTACGTGGTCGGGCTGAAGGAACTGGCCGCCGCGCTCAGGCAGGCCGACGAGAAGCTGCGGGCGGCCGGCCGCCCGAAAGCCTGGCTCGATCTCGACGCCTTCCCGCTCGCTGGCGTCGAGCTGGTCGATCGCCATACCTATCGCATCCGCATCCGCGGGCGCTATGCGCAGTTCGCCTACTGGCTGGCGATGAGCTTCTTCGCGCCGGTGCCGCCGGAGGCCGATCGTTTCTACGGCCAGCCGGGCATGGCCGAGAAGAACCTGACGCTGGACTGGTATCCGGTGGGCACCGGCCCCTACATGCTGACCCGAAACGATCCCAACGCGCGCATCGTGCTCGAGCGCAATCCGAATTACCGCGACGAGCGCTATCCCGCCGAGGGTGAGCCGCAGGACGCCGCAGCGGGGCTGCTCGCCGATGCCGGGCGTCGCATCCCCTTCATCGACAAGGCGGTGTTCTCGCGCGAGAAGGAAGCGATCCCGTACTGGAACAAGTTCCTGCAGGGCTATTACGATTCATCCGGCATCTCGTCGGACAGTTTCGACCAGGCGGTGCAGGTCGGCGCCGGCGGCGAAAGCACGATCAGCCCGGAGATGGCGCAGCAGGGAATCCGGCTGGAGACCACGGTGGCGACCGCCGTGCGCTATCTCGCCTTCAACTGGCTCGACCCGGTGGTCGGCGGCGCGGACGAGCGCTCGCGCAAGCTGCGCCGGGCGATCGGCATCGCGATCGACTGGGAGGAGTTCATCTCGATCTTCGCCAACGGCCGCGGAATCGCGGCGCAGGGGCCGATCCCGCCCGGCATCTTCGGCCACCGCGAGGGGCAGGCCGGGCTCGATTCGACCATTTACGACTGGGCGCCGGGCGGGCCGCGGCGCAAGGACATCGCCGAAGCGAGGCGGCTGCTCGTGCAGGCCGGCTATCCGGACGGACGGGATGCGCGCAGCGGCGTGCCGCTCGTGCTCTACCTGGACACCACCGATCGCGGCCCCGGGGACAAGTCGCGCTTCGACTGGTTCCGCAAGCAGTTCGCCAAGCTCGGCATCCAGCTCGAGGTGCGCGGCACCGACTACAACCGCTTCCAGGAAAAGGTGCGCAAGGGCGCCGCGCAGATCTTCGTGTGGGGATGGAACGCGGACTATCCCGACCCGGAGAACTTCCTGTTCCTGTTCCAGAGCACGCAGAGCCGGGCGCGCTTCCAGGGCGAGAATGCGGCGAATTATTCCAACCCCGAGTTCGATCGCCTGTTCGAGAGAATGAAGAACCTGCCGAACGGCGCCGAGCGCCAGGCGCTCATCGACCGGATGGTGGCGATCCTGCACGAGGATGCGCCGTGGTCGTTCGGCTATTTTCCCAAGGATTTCGGATTGCTTCATGCATGGATGGCCAACGTGAAGCCGAACCAGATGGCGCGCAACCGGCTCAAGTACCAGCGCATCGACGCGCAACTGCGCGCGCGCCGGCGCGCCGAGTGGAACCTGCCGCTGTGGTGGCCGCTCGCCGGCCTGGCGCTGCTCGTGGCGGCGCCGGCCATCCCCGCGGCTCTGAGCTATCGGCGGCGCGAACGGCGCCGGGCTTCGGCCGGAGCCTGAGCGCATGCTGGCCTACATCGTCCGCCGCGTTCTCTATGCGATTCCGATCCTGATCGGGGTGAACCTGCTCACCTTCACGCTGTTCTTCGTCGTCAATACACCAGACGACATGGCGCGCATGCAACTGGGCATCAAGCGCGTCACCCCGGAGGCGATCGTCAAGTGGAAGGCGGAGCGCGGCTACGACAAGCCGCTCGTCTACAACGAACGCAGCCAGGGGGTGCGCGCGCTCACCGACACCATCTTCTTCGAGAAGTCGGTGCGGCTGTTCGCCTTCGACTTCGGCCGCTCGGACAACGGCGACGACATCTCCTGGCAGATCCGCAACCGCATGGTGCCCAGCCTCGCGCTGGCGCTCCCGGTGTTTGTTCTCGGGCTCTATGTGACCGTTTCGCTCGCGCTGTTCCAGGTGCTGTTCCGCGGCACCTGGCTCGACGTTTGGGGCGTCATCCTGTGCGTGGCGATGATGTCGATCTCGAGCCTGTTCTACATCATCGGCGGCCAGTTCGTGGTCTCCAAGCTCTGGCGGCTGGTGCCGATCTCGGGCTATGGCGAGGGCATCGACGTCGTGCGCTTCCTGTTGCTGCCGGTGGTGGTCGGGGTCATCGGCAACATCGGCGCCAACACCCGCTGGTACCGCACCATCTTCCTCGAGGAGATCGGCCGGGACTATGTGCGCACCGCACGTGCGAAGGGGCTCGCGGAGACCGCCGTGCTGTTTCGGCATGTGCTGCGCAACGCCCTGATCCCGATCCTCACCGGGGCGGTCGTGGTGATCCCGCTGCTGTTCATGGGCAGCCTGATCGCCGAGTCCTTCTTCGGCATCCCGGGGCTCGGCAGCTACACGATCGACGCCATCAACGCCCAGGACTTCGCAATCGTGCGCGCGATGGTCTTCCTCGGCTCGGTGCTCTACATCGTCGGCCTGATCCTGACCGACATCTCCTACACGCTGGTCGATCCGCGCATCCGCTTCGAATGATGCCCGTCGTCCTGTGGACCGATGCGCTGATCGGGCTGCTGCTCGCGGGCTCGGTCGCGCTTGCCTGGGCCGGCCGGCGCAATCGGCTGATGCGCGATGCCTGGCGGCGGGTCGCGGAGAGCCGGCCGGGGATGGCGGCCGCGGTGGTGCTCGCGTGCTTCGTCGTGATCGGGCTCGCCGATTCGATCCATTACCGGCCGAGGCTGGACGCGCCGGGCGCAGGCGTGGGGGTTCCCGCGGCCGAGGTGGTGAGCCTGCTCGACCGGCTCGTCGCGGGCCTGCGCAGCCGCGGCGAGAAGACCTACTCCGCGCCCTTCGCCACCCACCTCTACGCGAAGGAAACCCTCGAGGGGCCCGGCGGCAGGCAGTTCCGGGACACCCCGCGGCTGCGCTACGGCGGCAGCCATCTGAAGCGTCCCGGCGCGCGCGCTGCCGATGTCGTGTTTCGCGCGGTCGAGGGCGTGGCGGCCGGCTTCGCGCTCTGGCTGCTGCTCGCCGCCGCGGTCGTGCGCCGCCTCGCGCGTGCCCAAGCGTGCAGTCCGTCCGCGGCCTGGTGGCGGATCTGGAGCGGCCAGACCGCGGTCGCGTGGAATGCGGTGCTCGCGGCCGCCGGGGTGGTGCTGCTCGTCGCGTTTCCGGTCGCGTTCCTCTCCGGCCAGTACCATGTGCTGGGCACCGACAAGGTCGGCCAGGATGTGCTGCTGGCTGCGCTCAAGAGCATCCGAACCGCGCTGGTGATCGGCACCCTGACCACGCTCGTCATGCTGCCCTTCGCGGTCGTTCTGGGCATCCTCGCCGGCTACCTCGGCGGTTGGATCGACGACCTGATCCAGTATCTCTACACCACGCTGAACTCGATCCCCGGCGTGCTGCTCATCGCCGCCTCGGTGCTGATGATGCAGGTGCTGATCGACACGCATCCGCAGTGGTTCCAGAGCGCGGCCGAGCGCGCCGATGCGCGGTTGCTCGCGCTGTGCGCGATCCTCGGCGTCACGAGCTGGACCGGACTGTGCCGGCTGCTGCGCGGCGAGACGCTCAAGCTGCGCGAACTCGAGTACGTCGAGGCGGCGCGCGCCTTCGGTGTGCCCACGCCGCGCATCCTGGCGCGCCACGTGTTGCCCAACCTGATGCACCTGGTGATGATCGCGATGGTGATGGACTTCTCCGGCCTGGTGCTCGCCGAGGCGGTGCTCTCCTATGTCGGCATCGGGGTCGATCCCAACACCTACAGCTTCGGCACGATGATCAACGCGGCGCGCCTGGAACTGTCGCGCGAGCCGGTCGTGTGGTGGTCGCTGGCCGCGGCCTTCGTATTCATGTTCGCGCTCGTGCTCTCCGCCAACCTGGTTGCGGACGCGGTGCGCGACGCGTTCGATCCGCGCCTGGTGGGGCGCGCCCGGCGCCGCCTCCCGGCCGGCTGAGCCTCGCATGGACCGCAGCCTGCTCGAGGTCACCGGACTTTCCACCGTCATCGACACGCCTGCCGGTGCGCTGCGGGCGGTCGATGAGCTGTCCTTTTCGGTCGAGGCGGGAACGACCTTCGCGCTGCTCGGGGAGTCGGGCTGCGGCAAGTCGATGACCGCGCTGTCCCTGCTGCGGCTGCTGCCGGAGGCCGCAAGGATCAGTGCCGGGCGGGTCGCGCTCGAGGGCGAGGATCTGCTCGCGCTCACCGAGGCCGAGATGCGTGAGGTGCGGGGCGGACGCATCGCGATGATCTTCCAGGAGCCCTCGACCAGTCTCAACCCGGTGCTCACGGTCTACACCCAGATCGCCGAGGTGCTCGACCGCCACGCCGGCCTGCGCGGGCGGCAGGCGCGCCAGAAAGCGGCCGAGCTGCTCGCTGCGGTCGGGCTGGGCGATGCCGAGCGGCGTCTCGGCGAATTCCCGTTCCAGCTCTCCGGCGGCATGAAACAGCGGGTGATGACGGCCATCGCGCTCGCCGGCGAGCCGCGGCTGCTCATCGCCGACGAGCCCACCACCGCGCTCGACGTGACCATCCAGGCGCAGGTGCTGGACCTGCTGGCCGCGCTCCAGGCTGGCCGCGGGATGGCGATCCTGCTCATCACCCACGACCTCGGTGTGGTGGCGCGGCTCGCGCACCGGGTCGGCGTGATGTATGCCGGCGAGCTGGTCGAGACGGCGCCCCGCGACGCGTTCTACAAGGCCCCGCGTCACCCGTATTCGCGGGGGCTGTTCGAGGCCCTGCCGCGCCCGCGCATGCGCGGTGTGCCGCTCGCCACCATCCGCGGCACGGTGCCCTCGCTCACCGCCGCGTTCGAAGGCTGCCGCTTCGCGCCGCGCTGCGATTTCGCCCTCGAGCGCTGCAAGGTCGAACGACCCGGATGGCATCCCGCGGACGACGGGCAGCTCGTGCGCTGCCATCTGTATGCGGCGGGTATGACGCCCGCCCGCAGCCGCGCGCGGCCCGCGCGTGGCGAAGCGGTGCTGTCCCGGGAGGCGCACGCGCCGCTGCTCGAGGTGGACGGCCTGCGGGTGCATTTCCCGATCCGGCGCGGGCTCCTCAAGCGCACCGTCGGCCATGTCCGCGCGGTCGACGGCGTCTCGCTCGCCATCCCGGCGGGACGCACGCTGGCCCTGGTCGGCGAGTCAGGCTGCGGCAAGACGACGGCGGGGAAGGCGATCCTGCGCCTGATCCGGCCGACCGCGGGCCGCGTGCGCTTCGACGACAACGCGCTCGATGGGCTCGAAGGCGGCGCACTCAAGCGCGCGCGCGCCGGCATGCAGATGATCTTCCAGGACCCGTACGCCTCGCTCAATCCGCGGCTGCCGGTGGGCGAGATCATCGCCGAGGGCATCGAGGCGGCGGGGGACCGCGCAGCCCGCGAGCGTACCGGCGAGCTGCTGTCCGCGGTGGGGCTCGATGCGGGGATGACGGAGCGCTATCCGCACGAATTTTCCGGCGGGCAGCGCCAGCGCATCGCGATCGCGCGCGCGCTCGCGGTCACCCCGCGGCTGCTGATTTGCGACGAGCCGACCAGCGCGCTCGACGTCTCGGTGCAGGCCCAGATCCTGAACCTGCTCCGCGATCTTCAGGAGCGCATGCGCCTGTCCTACCTGTTCATCACCCACAACATCGCGGTGGTGGAGTATCTCGCGCACGAGGTGGCGGTGATGTACCTCGGGCGCATCGTCGAGGCGGGCAGCGCGGACGAGGTGCTGGCTGCGCCCGCCCATCCCTACACCCAGGCGCTGCTCTCGGCGGTCCTGCGGCCCGATCCCGCCGGCATGGGCCGCGCGATCGAGGTGCGCGGCGAGATTCCGTCTCCTGCCCATCCCCCGGAGGGCTGCCATTTCCATCCGCGCTGCCCGAAGGCGACCGAGGCATGCCGCCTGCGCTATCCCGGCGAGACCCGGCTCTCGCCGACCCATGTCGTACATTGCCACCTGTTCGGCGAATGAACCGGTGCGCGCCTGCGGCGCGAGGGGTGCGATGGCGTTGCGGTCACGAATCGCATACCATCGCTCAACCATGATCCGCACCCGTTTCGCACCCAGCCCCACCGGCTACCTCCACATCGGCGGCGCCCGCACGGCGCTGTTCTCCTGGGCCTATGCCCGCAGGCACGGGGGACGCTTCATCCTGCGCATCGAGGACACCGACCTGGAGCGCTCGACCGAGGCCTCGATCCAGGCCATCCTCGACGGCATGAAATGGCTCGGACTTGACTGGGACGAGGGGCCGTTCTTCCAGATGAAGCGTCTCGACCGCTATCGCGCGGTCGCCGAAGATCTGCTGCGTGCGGGCCATGCCTACTGGTGCTATGCGAGCCGCGAGGAGCTGGAGGCGTTGCGCGCGGCGCAGCGCGCACGACGCGAGAAGCCGCGCTACGACGGGCGCTGGCGGCCGGAGAACGCGCGCGACCGCACGCCGCCGGCAGGCCGGCGCCCCGTGCTGCGCTTCCGCACCCCGGACACGGGCAGCGTCGTCTGGGACGATCTGGTCAAGGGCCGCATCGAGATCGCCAACGCCGAGCTCGACGACCTGGTGCTGATGCGTGCCGACGGCGTGCCGACCTACAACTTCGGCGTCGTGGTCGATGACCTCGACATGGAGATGACCCACATCATCCGCGGCGACGACCACGTGAACAACACGCCGCGGCAGATCAACATCCTGCACGCCCTCGGCGCGCCGCTGCCGAAATACGCCCACGTGCCGATGATCCTGGGGGCCGACGGCGAGCGCCTGTCCAAGCGCCACGGGGCGGTGAGCGTCATGCAGTACAAGGAGGAAGGCTACCTGCCCGAAGCGCTGGTGAATTACCTGGCGCGGCTGGGCTGGTCCCATGGCGACGAGGAGATCTTCTCGCGCGAACACTTCGTCGAGTGCTTCGATCTCGCCCGCATCAGCCGCTCGGCGGCGCAATTCGATCCGAAGAAGCTGGACTGGATCAATCAGCACTATCTCAAGACTGCGACGGTGCAGCGGCTCGCCAACGAAGTCGATCGCTTCCTCGCCGAGCGCGGGATTGCGCGCGAGCGCCTCCGCCTGGAGGCCGCGGCCGGCCTCTACCGGGAACGGGTGAGCACGGTGCAGGAACTGGCCGACGCGGTGGAGCCGTTCTTCATCGACCCGGAGCCGGACTCGGCGCTCCTGGAGAAACATCTCGATGCGTCCGCCCTGGCTGCGCTGGAGGCGCTGCGCGAGCGGCTCGCGGCGTGCGCCTGGCAGCGGGAGGACCTGAGCCGCAGCTTGAAGGAAGTCGTCGCCGCCCACCGCCTCAAGTTCCCGCAGGTCGCGATTCCGCTGCGGGTGATCCTCATGGGGCAGCCGCAGACGCCCTCGATCGAGCTGCTGCTCGAAGCCTTCGGGCGCGAGGCGACCCTGGGCCGGCTCGACCGCCACCTGCTCCAGGCGCGCCGGTGAGCCGCCCGCGGGCGGCTCACCGGGAGTGCGAGATCAGCCTCAGTTGTCCGCGAACAGCTTGCCGTCGACCACTCTCACGCGCTCGCCCGTGCGCCAGACTGCGGCGCCTTCCACGCTCACGGTGCGCAGGCTGCCGTCGTCCATGCGCACGGTGATCTCGTGGCGGCTCACGCTCTTGACGGTGCGCTCGACCTGGTGGCCGGCGACCGCGCCGCCCACCGCGCCGGCCACGGTCGCGACGGTGTTGCCGCGGCCCTTGCCGATCTGATGCCCGAGCAGTCCGCCGAGCACGCCGCCGGCGACCGCGCCCAGTCCGCTGCCTTCACCCTGCTGCTTGATCTCGCGGACCGATTCGACCGCTCCGCACTCGGCGCAGGAACGTCTCACCGGCGCCGCTTCCGGCGCCTGCGCGAGCACCACCGGTTCCGTATGCACCGGGGTGGCGGGCTGTGCTTCGACCGGCGCGGGCACCGGCTCGCGGCCGGGCTCGGCCTTCGCGGGTGTGGATGCCAGTACGACCGGCGGTCCGGATTGGACGCCTGTCTTTCGCTTGAGCCTCGCCTTCGGCACGGCGCCCGCTTCGGATTCGAGTCTCGCCTTCGGCTCGGCGACGCGCGGCGATTCCGCGGTCTCCTGCTGCTGCTCGATCACGGCAGCCGCAGGCGCGGGTGCCTCGATCGAGGCGTGCGCCGCGCCGCCGGCAGGAATCCAGCCGAAGATCGCACCGATGCCTGCGATGCTCAGGGCAGTCACCGATACCGCGGCGACCCAAAGGGCCGGATGCAGCCTTGCACGGGGTGTCGCCGTTTCCATCGCTTCTTCTCCTCTCGTTGACACGAACTCACGCGATCAACGCGCCACCGGTCGGGCCGCTGACCGCGCTGACAAATGATTACACCTTCGCTCGCCGCTTGCGCGAGCAGCACCGGTCGGCGCAATGGTCGGCTTCCAGGCCAGAAGCCTTACGCGCCTGCCGCCTCGCCGCCGCTCAGCCCTCGGGGCGCAACTGCGGAAACAGGATCACGTCGCGGATGCTGGGACGGTCGGTGAGCAGCATCACCAGGCGGTCGATGCCCACGCCGCAGCCAGCGGTGGGCGGCATCCCGGCTTCCAGTGCGCGGATATAGTCGGCATCGTAGTACATGGCTTCCTCGTCCCCGGCCGCCTTGGCGCGGGCCTGCTCCTCGAAGCGGGCGGCCTGGTCCTCGGGGTCGTTGAGCTCGGAGAAGCCGTTGGCGATCTCGCGCCCCGCGATGTAGAGCTCGAAGCGCTCGGTGACCTGCGGGTCGGCGTCGCTGCGCCGGGCGAGCGGCGAGACCTCGGCGGGGTAGTCGATGAGGAAGGTCGGCTGGAACAGTTCGGCTTCGGTGGTCTCCTCGAACAGCGAGAGCTGGAGCGAGCCGAGGCCGGCGTGCTTGTGCGCCTCGATCCCCAGGCTGCGGAGCTTTTCGCGCAGCCACCGCTCGTCGCGCAACTCCTCGGGCTTGAATCCGGGATGGTACTTGCGCAGCGCATCGAACACGGTGATGCGCTCGAACGGGCGCGACAGGTCGAGTTCGCGTCCCTGGTATTCGAAACGCGTGCGCCCGAGGGCCTCCTGCGCCGCGTGGCGCAGCAGCCCCTCGGTGAAGTTCATGAGCAGCCGGTAGTCGGAATAGGCCTCGTAGAACTCCATCATCGTGAACTCGGGGTTGTGCCGGGTCGACAAACCCTCGTTGCGGAAGTTGCGGTTGATCTCGAAGACGCGCTCGAAGCCGCCCACGACCAGCCGCTTGAGGTAGAGCTCGGGGGCGATGCGCAGATACAGGTCGGTGTCGAGCGCGTTGTGATGGGTGCGGAAGGGCCTCGCGGCGGCGCCGCCGGGGATGGGATGCATCATCGGCGTTTCCACCTCGAGGAAGCCGTGTCCGGTCATGTACTGGCGGATCGAGGCGATGATGCGGGCCCGCGCGACGAAGGTCAGGCGCGTGTCCTCGTTCATGATCAGGTCGAGGTGGCGGTTGCGGTAGCGGCTCTCCGTGTCGGTGAGCCCGTGGAACTTGTCCGGCAGCGGGCGCAGCGCCTTCGCGAGCAGCCTCAGCTCGCTGCACTGGACGGTCAGCTCGCCGGTGCGGGTGCGGAACAGCGTGCCCGTGGCGCCGACGATGTCGCCGATGTCCCAGTGCTTGAAGGCTGCGTGCATCTCTGGTCCGGTGACATCGTTGCTGACGAAGATCTGGATGCGCCCGGAGAGGTCCTGCACGGTCGCGAAGCTCGCCTTGCCCATGACGCGCCGGAGCATGATTCGGCCGGCGATCCTCACCGCGACCGGCTCGGCCTCCAGCGCCTCGCGCGTGTGTTCGCCGTAGAGCTCGTCGAGCCGCGCCGCGGTGTTCTCGCGCAGGAAGTCGTTCGGGTAGGCCCGCTCCGCCACGCGCCACTGCGCGAGCTTGACGCGGCGCTCCGCGATGATGTGGTTCTCGTCCTCCTGCGTCCGGGATTCGCTGTTCATGGGTGGGCCCTCTGCGTGCTTCATGCGCCCTGTTTCAGACTCGCCTGGATGAAGGGATCGAGATCGCCATCGAGCACGGCCTGGGTATTGCCGATCTCGACGTTGGTGCGCAGATCCTTGATGCGCGACTGGTCGAGCACGTAGGAGCGGATCTGGTGGCCCCAGCCGATGTCGGTCTTGGAATCCTCGAGCTTCTGCTGCTCGGCCTGGCGCTTGCGCAGCTCGAATTCGTACAGGCGCGACTTCAGCATCGCCATCGCCTCGGCCCGGTTGCGGTGCTGCGAGCGGTCGTTCTGGCACTGCACGACGATGCCGGTCGGCAGGTGCGTGATGCGCACCGCCGAGTCGGTCTTGTTGATGTGCTGGCCGCCGGCGCCGGAGGCGCGATAGGTATCGACGCGCAGCTCGGCTGGATTGATCTCGATTGCGATCGACTCGTCGACCTCCGGATAGACGAAAACGCTGGCGAAGCTGGTATGGCGGCGGGCATTGGAGTCGAACGGCGACTTGCGCACCAGGCGGTGGATGCCGGTCTCGGTGCGCAGGATGCCGTAGGCATGGTCGCCGCTGACCTTGACGGAGGCGGTCTTGATCCCCGCGACCTCGCCCTCGGACTCCTCGAGGAACTCCACCGCGAAGCCCTTGCGCTCGCAGTAGCGCAGATACATCCGCAGCAGCATCGAGGCCCAGTCCTGGGCCTCGGTGCCGCCGGCGCCGGCCTGGATGTCGACGAAGCAGTTGCCGGCATCGAGCGGGTTGGAGAACATGCGCCGGAACTCCATTCCAGCCACTTCCTGCTCGAGCGCTTCGAGATCGTGGCCGACCGCCTCCAGGGTTTCATCGTCCCGCTCGGCGCGCGCCAGCGCGAGCAGCTCGGAGGACTCCGCTAGGCGGCGGCCGATCGCATCGAGCCCCCCGACCACGGCCTCCATCGCCTTCTTGTCGCGCCCGAGCGCCTGCGCCTTCGCGGCATCGCCCCACACGGCGGGATCTTCCAGCGTCCGGCTTACTTCCTCCAGCCGCGCGCGTTTGCCCTCGTAGTCAAAGAAACCTCCGCAGGTCGCGCGCGCGTTCGTCGAGATCGGCGAGGCGGTTGGCGATGGCGTTGATGCGTTCGGCTTCCATGAATCGTGCTCCGGGCGGGGAATGCGGCGATTATACCGTAGCCCCTGCGCGCATCAGGCCGGCTCGATGTGCTCGAGCAGGAGCTGCAGGCCGGCGAGCCCGTTGTACTCGTTGGCGGCGAGCCGGAACGCCGCGCGCAGCCGTTCGGGCGCGGCCTCGGCGCGGTTGAAGAAGATCGCGTCGAAGCGCGAGCCTGCGGCCCGCAGCCTGAGCTTGAGATGACGCTCCGCGACCAGGCGCTGGCTGTCGACGTCGAACTCGCCGTCGAACAGCGGCGCCGCGAAGCCCTGGCCCCAGACCTCGCGCTCGATCATCGCGACGATGCCGAGCGAATAGTGGCCGCCCTCCAGGGCACCATCGGTCTCGATCCGCGTGCGCAGTTCCTCCGGCCCGAGCGCTCGCGCAGCCTCGTCCTCGAACGCCTGCGTGAATCGTTCCAGATCGGCCTCGCGGATGGTCACGCCGGCCGCCGCGGCGTGGCCGCCGAAGCGCCGCAGCAGCGACGGGGCGCGCTTGGCGACGGCGTCGAGCGCATCGCGCAGGTGGAAGCCTCCGATCGATCGCCCGGAGCCGCGCAGCTCGCCGCCCTCGGCGCGGGCGAAGGCGATCACCGGGCGATGCGTGCGCTCCTTGATGCGCGAGGCGAGCAGGCCGATCACGCCGGGATGCCACGCGGGATCGAACAGCGTGTAGGCGACGCGCTCTCCGCATGTCAGGCGCTCCAGCATGGCGTTCGCCTGCTCCTGCATGCCGGCCTCAATCGCGCGCCGCTCGCGGTTGAGCTGGTCGAGCTCGGCCGCGATGTTCAGCACCCGAGCGCTGTCCGCGCTCACGAGACATTCGATGCCGAGACTCATGTCGGCCAGGCGTCCGGCGGCGTTCAGGCGCGGTCCGGCGGCGAACCCCAGATCGAAGTGCGTCGCACACGCCGGATCGCGTCCTGCCACCCGAAGCAGCGCACGCACGCCGGGCTGGCAGTCGCCGCTGCGGATGCGCGCGAGCCCCTGCGCGACCAGCAGCCGGTTGTTGTGGTCCAGCCGCACCACGTCGGCGACGGTGCCCAGCGCCACGAGGTCGAGCAGCCCGGCAAGCCGCGGTTCGGCCCGGGCGGCGAAGGCGCCGCGCCGGCGCAGTTCGGCGCGTGTGGCGGTCAGCACGTAGAACATCACGCCGACGCCTGCGAGGTTCTTGCTCGGAAAGGCGCAGCCGGGCTGGTTGGGATCGACGATGGCATCGGCCTCGGGGAGACTCGCCGCCGGCAGGTGGTGGTCGGTGACGAGGGTGGCCAGGCCAACCCGGCGCGCTTCGGCCACGCCTTCGAGACTGGCGATGCCGTTATCGACGGTGATGAGGATCTGCGGATGCCGTTCGAGTGCGAGGCGCACCAGTTCCGGAGTCAGCCCGTATCCGTCCGTCATCCGGTTCGGAACCAGGTAGTCCACCTGCGCGCCGAGCGCGCGCAGACCGCGCACCGCGACCGCGCAGGCGGTGGCGCCGTCGCAGTCGTAGTCGGCGACGACGAGCAGCGGCCGGCGGCGCTCGATGGCGTCGGCGAGCAGCGCCGCGGCGGCATCGATGCCCTTGAGCCGGTCGTAGTGCAGCAGGGCTTTGATGCTGTAGTCGAGTTCCTGCGTGCTCTGTATGCCGCGGCCGGCGTACAGCCGCGCGAGCAGCGGGTGCACGCCCGCCGACTCGAGCGCGAAACGGCTGCGCTCAGGCACGCGCCGGCTCAGGATCGCGCTCACGCGGCCTCGCGCGAAAGATCGAGCGCGCAGAGCGGCACCGGCGCGCGCCACAGCTTCCAGCCTTGCGCGCGCCCGTATTCGAGTTCGATGCCTCCGGCATCGCCGGGCGCGGCCAGCGCGAGGGGCGAAATCCGACCCCTGCGCGCGGCAGCCTCCAGCGGCTCGATCCAGTCGCGTCCGATCTCGCCGAGCCGGCTTCGCCAGCGCGCCTCGTCGCGGTGGAGGGCGGGCGCGTGCAGCGCATCGAGGATGACCAGCAGATCTTCGGCCCCGTCGAGCGGCAGATCCGCAGCCGAGGCCGGCAGCGCGATCGCGCGCGCACCCGATGCCGCCGCGAGCCCGCGCGCGATGGCTTCGGCCGAAGCGATCACCGCCGCGGGACGGCGGACGGCGCGCGGGGATCGGCCGCATCCCCAGAACCAGAGGCTGTTGATGGCCGCCCGCCCGGCTGCCTCGCGCCGTTCATTGACCGGGTGATCGTGGAGCAGGACCTGGATGTCGTTGAGCCGGCGCATCCACGCCGCGGCGTCCGGCCCCTGCGGCAGCAGGGCGTCGGGGCGGCGCCCGACCGCGCGCGACAACGGCTGAGTTTGCAGGCGCGGGATTTCCCCGAGCCGCAGATGCCAGTGCGCGGGAGCGCTGGCGACGAACTCCAGCGCGGGAGCGAATTCGCGGTTGAGCGTCTCCAGGATCGCGGCGGCCTCCCCGGCATCGACAGCGAGCTCGTCGTCGTCGGCGAGCACGAAGCACTCGCGCAGCAGCCGCAGGTGCACCGGATCCGCGCACATCCACACCGCATCGCCGGGATCGAGCCCCGATCCTGCGAGCCTCAGCGATGCCCAGGGCGGTTCCGCGTCGAGACCGCAGGCCGCGGCGAGCCACTGGTGGAGATCGGAAGCAGGACTGCGGCACGGGTCGGCGCGACCGAGCATCCGGGCGAGGCCGGGCAGGCGGATGTCTCGTGCGGGATGTTGCTCGGGAGACGGCGGCCAGATCAGCCCCGGAATGACCAGCGTGAGTCGCATGAGGCGCGCGTCGGAAGCGTGACTCAGTGTAGCATGGCGGCCCCATGACCTACGAGCTGACGATCGGGTTGCGCTACACCCGCGCGAAGCGGCGCAACCACTTCATCTCGTTCATCTCGGCGATCTCGATGGCGGGCATCGCGCTGGGAATCGCAGCGCTGATCGTCGTGCTCTCGGTGATGAACGGCTTCCAGACCGAGCTGCGGCAGCGCATCCTCGGGGTCGCCTCGCACGCCGAGGTCTCGGCGCCGGGAGGGGATCTGGATCGCTGGGAGGACGTGGCCGCGAGCCTCGCGAGGCATCCGCGCGTTCTCGCCACCGCGCCCTATGTCTCCGCACAGGGGATGCTCGCCTTCGATCAGGGCGTGCGCGGGACGCTGGTGCGCGGCGTGCTTCCCGAGCGCGAGGAGCAGGTGGCGGATTTCAGCCGCTATATGCGGGGAGCGCGTCTCGATGCGCTGCGGCCGGGCGAGTTCGGCATCGTGCTGGGCTCGGAACTGGCGCGGGCACTGGGCGTGCTTTCGGGCGAGAAGGTGACGCTGATCGCCCCCCAGGGGCTGGTGACGCCGGCCGCGGTGGTGCCGCGCCTGAAGCAGTTCCGGGTGCTCGCGGTGTTCGAATCGGGGATGTACGAATATGACGCCGGGCTCGCGCTGATCCACCTGCGCGACGCGCAGACGCTCTACCGGATGGGCGATGCGGTGAGCGGGGTGCGCGTGAAGCTCGACGACCTGTTCGCGGCCCCGCGCATCGCGCCCGAGCTCGCGCGCCTGATCGCGCCCGGACTGCATGTGGCGGACTGGAGCCGCAGCCATGCGAACTTCTTCCGCGCGGTGGCGATCGAGAAGAACATGATGTTCATCATCCTGTCCCTGATCGTGGCGGTGGCGGCCTTCAACATCGTCTCGACGCTCATCATGGCGGTGACCGACAAGGAGGCGGACATCGCGATCCTGCGCACGCTCGGCGCGAGCCCCGCCAGCGTGATGACCGTCTTCGTGATCCAGGGCGCGCTGATCGGCATGATCGGGCTCATCGCCGGGGTCGGGCTGGGTCTCGTGCTGGCGAACAACCTGGAGGTCGTGGTGCCGCTGATCGAGCGGGCGACCGGGACCACGCTGTGGACCAAGGAAGTGTATTTCATCAGCAGGCTGCCCTCCGAGGTGCAGTGGCCGGATGTCGCCGTCATCACCGGGCTGTCGTTCGCGCTCACGCTCGCGGCGACGCTGTACCCGAGCTGGCGCGCGGCGCGTGTCAACCCGGCCGATGCGCTGAGGTACGAGTGAGCGCGGCGTCCGAGGCGATCGAAACGGTGCAGCCGGACGCTCCGGTGATCGCCTGCGCCGGGCTGCGCAAGGTGTTCTACCAGGGCCGGGTCGAGGTTCCGGTGCTGCTCGGCGTGGATCTCGAGATCGGTCGCGGCGAGCGGCTCGCGATCGTCGGCGCCTCGGGTTCCGGCAAGAGCACGCTGCTGCACCTGCTGGGCGGGCTCGACCGGCCGAGCGCCGGAACGGTGTCGCTGTTCGGGCGCGATTTCAGCGCGCAGTCGGAGGCCGAGCGCGGGCGCATGCGCAACCGCGCGCTGGGTTTCGTGTATCAGTTCCATCACCTGCTGCCGGAGTTCTCGGCAGCGGAGAACGTGGCGATGCCGCTGCTGATCCGGCGCCTGCCGCGCGAGGAGGCGCTCGAACGCGCGCAGGCGCTGCTGCGCGAGGTCGGACTCGCCCATCGCCTCGAACATCGGCCGGGGGAACTGTCCGGCGGCGAACGCCAGCGCGCGGCGGTCGCCCGCGCCCTGGTCACCCGGCCGGCCTGCGTGCTCGCCGACGAGCCCACGGGAAACCTCGACCGGCACACGGCGGAGCATGTGTTCGAGCTGATGCTGGGCCTGAACGCGAACTACGGCACCAGCCTGATCGTGGTCACCCACGATCGAGGGCTGGCCGCGCGCACCGGGCGGGTGCTGCGGCTGGAAGACGGCAAGCTGGGCGATGCGTGAGCGAGCGTCTGCGCACGCGGGCAGGAAGCGTCTTGCGAGCCGGCGCGCCACCTCAACCGCGGCGCGCGCTGCGATGATGCCAGGCGCGCACCAGGTACCAGCGGTAGATCATCCTCGTCGAGAAATAGCCGAGGGCGGCGAGGAGGCTCGCCAGCATCAGCACGCCGAGCGCGAGAGGCTTGCCGAGGCCGCCACTCCAGGCGAGGATCGCCTGGGCCCACTGCGAAAAGTTCGCCAGATCGAAGTCCGGGGGCGCGATGAAGTTGCCGGATGCGGGGATCACCAGGCGGCCCAGCTCGTAGGCCGCGAAATACAAGGGCACGATGGTGAGCGGGTTGGTGTAGAGCGTGGTGACGAGCGCGAGCGGAAGATTGACCCGCAGCACGATGCAGGCGATCGCCGCGCCCAGCATCTGCAGCGGGCCGGGGATCAGCCCGCAGAACAGCCCGACGGCGATGGCCCCCGCGGTCGAGTGACGGTTGATGTGCCACAGGCGCGGGTGGAGCAGGGTGTTGCCGAACAGGGCCAGCCACCGGTTCGCGCGGATCTTTTCGTGGTCCGGGAGAAACTTGCGCAGAAGCGTTCGCATGGACTCGGGCGGGGATGTGAGTCGATTCTACCGCGGCGCATGCGCTTCGCCGCCGGCGCAGGACGCGGGCGGCCGGCATGCGCATCCTGATCCTCGCGCTTGCCACCGGAATCTGGATCGTCCAGCTCCTGCCGGCGCTGCCCGCGCAGGAGAGCGTGGGGGCCGCGACACTCGCGGGGACTGTCGTGCTGCTTCTCGCCGCCGTGCTCCGCGCACGCGCCGGCGGGCCGCGCGCGGCCCTGCTGGCGCTCGCCGGCCTGTGCCTGGGACTGGCGTGGGCGGGCCTGCGCGCCCAGGAACGCCTGGCCGATGCGTTGCCCGAGGGAAACGAGGGCCGCGATCTGCGCATCGTCGGGGTGATCGCCGGACTGCCGCAGGAATTCGAGCGCGGGCTGCGGTTCGAATTCGAAGTCGAGGCGGCCGAGGCCCGCGTGCCCGAACGCCTGTCGCTCGCCTGGTACCGTGGCTGGCGCGAAGAGCAATGGCACGCCTTGCAGGGCGTGCATGCCGGCAGCCGCTGGGCGCTCACGGTGCGCCTGAAGCGCCCGCACGGCAACGCCAATCCCCATGGCTTCGACTACGAGGCCTGGCTGTTCGAGCGCAACCTCCGGGCGACCGGCTATGTGCGCACCCGCCCCGACAACCGGCGCATCGAGACCTTCGTCGCCCGGCCGGGACTCGCGATCGAGCGGATGCGCGAGGTGGTGCGGGAACGATTCCGGCAGGCACTGCCGGAAGCCGAGTATGCCGGTGTGCTGATCGCGCTCGCGCTCGGCGACCAGCGCGCCATCGATCCGGATCTGTGGCAGGTGTTCCGGCGTACCGGCACCACGCACCTGATGTCGATCTCGGGCCTGCATGTGACGATGCTGGGTGCGCTCGTCTATGTGCTGGTCGGATTCGTCTGGCGGCGCGTACCGTGCCTCGCACTGGCGGTTCCCGCCCAGCAGGCGGCGGCGGTCGGAGGCTGGCTGGGGGCGGCTGCCTATGCGCTCCTGTCCGGCTTCGGGGTGCCGGCCCAGCGCACGCTCTACATGCTGAGCGTCGTCGCCGCGGCCTTGTTGATGCGCCGCAGCCTCGCTGCGAGCCGGGTGCTCGCGCTTGCGCTCGCGCTCGTGCTGCTGATCGATCCCTGGGCGGTGACTTCGGCCGGATTCTGGCTGTCCTTCGGTGCGGTCTCGGCGCTGTTCTTTATCGGCGCCGGCCGCATCGCGCCCCGACACTGGCTCGCGCAGTGGGGCGCCGCGCAGTGGGCGGTGACGGTCGGGCTGCTTCCGGCCCTGCTCGCGCTGTTCGGGCAGTTCTCGCTGATTTCCCCGCTCGCCAATGCGCTGGCGATTCCGATCGTGAGCTTCATCGTCGCGCCGCTCGCGCTCGCCGCCGCGGTGCTGCCATTCGACGTGTTGCTGCTCGTCGACCACGCCGTGCTCTCCGCCCTGATGGCGGCGCTCGAATGGATGGCAGGGCTGCCGATCGCGATGTGGCAGCAGGCCGCTCCGCCCCCCTGGGCGGTCGCGCTCGGGCTGGCCGGATGTGCGGTGCTGCTGTTGCCGCGCGGGGTGCCGGCGCGCGCCACCGGGATCGTCCTGCTGCTGCCGCTCGCGACCGTGAGCCCGCCGCGCCCCGCAGAGGGCGAGGCGGCCGTCACCGTGCTCGATGTCGGCCACGGGCTGGCGGTGCATGTCCAGACCCGCAGCCATGACCTCGTCTATGACACCGGGCCGGCCTACTCCCGGGACGCGAACAGCGGCAACCGGGTGATCGTGCCCTACCTGGACGCCATCGGCGTGCGCCGCCTGGGCGCCCTGATCATCAGCCATCGCGACAACGATCACTCCGGCGGCGCGGCTGCCGTGCTCGAGTCGATTCCCGCCGACTGGTTCCTGTCCTCGCTGCCCGCGGACGATCCGCTGCGCGCGGCCACGCCGCGCAATTTCGTCTGTACGGCCGGCAGCCGCTGGAACTGGAACGGGGTCGCATTCGAGGTGCTGCATCCGGCGGCGGAGGACTATGGGCGCCCGCGTCCGCGCACGAACGCGATGAGCTGCGTGCTCAGGATCGAGGCGGCGGGCGCGAGCGTGCTGCTCAGCGCGGACATCGAAGCGCGCTCGGAGACCGAACTGCTCGCGCGCGGGGCGCAGCGGCTGCGTGCCGACGTCCTGGTGGCGCCGCATCACGGCAGCCGTTCGTCCTCCACTGCGCAGTTTCTGGACGCGGTGGGGGCGCGCACCGTGGTGATCCCGCTCGGTTACCGCAACCGCTTCCATCACCCGCATCCCGAGGTGCTCCGGCGTTACCTGGATCGGGCCGAACGGGTGCTGCGCACCGATCGCGACGGCGCGGTCACGCTGCGGCTCGGCGCCGCGGGCATGCGGATCGAGACCGCGCGCGGGAAACACCGGCGTTACTGGCACGGCTCCTAGGCGGCAGGCGCTGCTACACTTCGAGGCTCGATCATCGGGCGGAGAAACGATGGAAAAGAACGGGGAGATTCCGATGCGGGAGCGCTCGGTGCGGTGCATGGGACCGCACGGACTGCACCGCATGGCCTACGTGGAGTGGGGCGATGCGCGTTGCCCCAGGGTGCTGATCTGCGTGCATGGCCTGACCCGCAACGGCCGGGATTTCGATTTCCTGGCACGCGCGCTCGCTGCCGAGTACCGGGTCGTGTGCCCCGATGTCATCGGGCGCGGGCGCAGCGAATGGCTCGCGGCCGCCGAAGACTACGTGCTCCCGGTCTATGCCGCGGACATCATCACCCTGATCGCGCGGCTCGACGTCGAGGAGGTGCACTGGGTGGGCACCTCGATGGGCGGGCTGATCGGGATGCTGATCGCCGCGCAGCCCGGCGCGCCGATCACGCGGCTGGTGCTCAACGACGTGGGCCCGCTGATCACCGCGCAGTCGCTCGGCCGCATCGCCCAGTACGTCGGGAACGCGCCGCGCTTCGCGTCGGTCGACGAAGCCGAAGGCTATGTGCGGATGGTGTCGGCCCCGTTCGGGAAGCTCTCGGACGGGCAGTGGCGGCACCTCACCGTGCATGCGCTGCGCGCGCTCCCGGACGGTGGCTACCGGATGGCCTACGATCCGGCCATCGCGGTGCCATTCCGCGAGGCGATGGTGCGCTCCGGCGAGGACTTCGACCTGTGGCCGCTCTACGATGCCATCCGCGTGCCCACGCTGCTTCTGCGCGGGGAGCATTCCGACCTGCTCACGCACGCGACCGCGCTCGAAATGACCCGGCGCGGACCGCGCGCCGAACTGGCCGAAATCGCGGGCGTGGGGCACGCCCCGATGCTGCTCGACGAGGCGCAGATCGCCCCGGTGCGGCGCTTCCTGATCGGACGATGAAAGGAGAGATGCCATGACCCCCGACGAGTTCTCCGTGGTGCTGGCGCCGGTGACCGAAATCGCCGGCGGGCAGCCCTTCGATGCGGCGCTCCAGGCGCGCCTCGATCTCGACTTCGGCGCCGGCTCTGCGTGGTTCGCGCAGATGTTCTCGGCCTGCCAGGAAGCGATCGCCGCGGGCTGGATGTGCAACCGCGAGGCAGGCGGGATCCGCTACGGCCGCGTCCTCAAGCCCGGCGCGGCGACCCACGGTCTGAGCGTCGACGTGGTCGACATGAACGACGTGCGCGGGCCCCATCACCGCCATCCGAACGGCGAAGCCGACCTGATCCTGCCGATCGATGCCCGGGCGCAATTCGACGGACACGGCGGGGGCTGGCTCGTCTACCCGCCGGGCAGCGCGCATTTCCCGACCGTGAGCGGAGGCAGGGCGCTGGTGCTCTACCTGCTGCCGGGAGGCGCGATAGAATTCACCCGGGCGGCGTGAAGGGAAACGGGATCGAGCAGGATATCCGAGCGAGCCACCGATGCGCGATGTCAAGACCTGACCCTTATGTCCGCGCGTGAAGGGAAACGGGATCGAGCAGGATATCCGAGCGAGCCACCGATGCGCGATGTCAAGACCTGACCCCCTTGTGCGCGTCCGCCCAGCAGTTCGGAGTCTCGTACAGCCGGATGCGTTCGAGTCTGAGCTCCTTTCCGTAGCGGTCCCGATAGACCTCGTCTAGGATTGCGAAGGCGACCGACGCCAGGTTCTCGACGGTGGGCACGACATCCAGGAGCACGGTCCTGTGGTCTGGAAGCCTGGCGAGCAGCGCCACCAGTTCGAGGTCGTCCCTGTACACGAGAAAAGCGTGATCCCATTTCTCCACGAGGTGTCGCCACGCGAGTGCCTTGACCTCTGCGAAATCCATCACCATGCCTTCGCGGGGCGTATGGGTGCCGATCTCCACCGCGCCCGAAAGGGTGATCTCGATGGCATAGCGGTGGCCGTGCAGGTGGCGGCATCGGCTCAGGTGATCCGGAATCCTGTGGCCGGCATCGAACTCCAGGCGGCGGGTGATGCGCATGTGCGGTGGGCGAGGGAGCGCGGGACGATGAAGGCGACGGAATGGCTGCGCGATGATTCTAGCAGCCCGCCTCAGGCGCGGGGCGCCGCGTGCTGACCATCGCCGATCACGACCGCGCAGCCGCGGGCCTGCGTTACGTCTACCCAGTGCTGTCCCGGCGCGCGCAGGGAATCTCGATCGGGATCAACCTCAACCCGAACAACGCGTGCAACTGGCGCTGCATCTATTGCCAGGTCCCCGGCCTGACACGCGGGCGCGCACCGGAAATCGAAATGGACCGGCTCGAAGACGAGTTGCGAGGCTTCCTCAGCCGGCTCGCTGAGGACGAGTCGATCTTCACCGGCGTCGCGCGGGACATGCGCAGGGTGGCGGATCTCGCGATTTCGGGAAATGGAGAGCCGACCACTGCGTCCGAGTTCCCGCAGGTGGTCGAACTGCTGGGCCGGATGCGGGCCGAACGACCGGCGCTTCGGGATGTCCAGATCCGGCTCATCACCAACGGGAGCCTGGTCGAGCGCGCGCCGGTCTCGCGCGGCATCCGAACCCTGGGCGAGCTGGATGGCGAGGTGTGGTTCAAGGTGGACGCCGGCAGTGCGGCGGGTTTTCGGCGGATCAACGACACGCGCCTTTCCCCTCAGGCGGTTGCACGCAGGCTGGCCCGCTGCGCGAGCCTGTGCCGCACCTGGGTGCAGAGCTGCGTGTTCAGGCTGGATGGCGCGGGTCCGCAGTCACGGGAAATCGACGAATACCTCACGCTGTTGCGTACTGCCGGGATCGAACGATTGCAGGGAGTGCTGCTCTACGGTCTGGCGCGCCCCTCGATGCAGCCCGAAGCCCCCAGGCTGTCCGCCCTGCCGGCGGGCGAACTCGACGCGATCGCGGGGCGCATCCGCGAAACGGGGCTGAGAGTACGCGTCAGCCCCTGATTGCGGAAAAGCTCACTTCCTGGGCTTCGCCCGGGCCTGCTTCTTGAGCGACTTGAACAGTTCCGGGTCGCTCGCCTTGAGATATTCGATCACTTCGTAATCCTCGCGCCGGATCTTGTTGATGTCCACTCCCTCGATATGGACCAGGCGCAGCAGCGCCTGCACCGGCCGCGGCATGCTGCGACCGCTCTCGTAGCGGGAACCGCCACTCTGGGTCACACCGATGCTCGACCAGAACTGAGACTGGTTCATCCCGAGCTTGCGCCGGATTTCGCGGGCGTCGATCTTTTCGGCAGTCTTCATGGTCTGTCCTCGTTCAGGGGTTGAAAGGCAAGTCCGCGTGCATGCGCCCGGTTCCGGACGATGCGATCGAAGTATAAGGCATTATTCTGATTACATACAATCGACGGGTGCACCGCTTCGGCCGCGGCTGCGCGATCCGGGTTTCGCGGCGAGCCGCGGCGCAGCGCCGGCTGGAATAGAATGGCGGCATTTCCCCGTCCCGAATTCACGCAGATGGCATTGATCGTCCAGAAGTACGGCGGCACCTCGGTGGGAACGACCGAGCGCATCCGCAACGTCGCCGGCAGGGTCGCGCGCTTCCACGCGGCGGGCGACCAGGTGGTGGTGGTCGTCTCGGCCATGAGCGGCGAGACCAACCGTCTGATCGGACTCGCCCGCGAGCTGTCCGCCGATCCGGAGCCGCGCGAACTGGATGTCATCGCCTCGACCGGCGAGCAGGTGACGATCGGGCTGCTCGCCATCGCGCTCAAGGAGCTGGGCTGCCCGGCGCGCAGTTTCACGGGTGCGCAGGTCAGGATCCTCACCGACACCGCATTCACCAAGGCGCGCATCGTCTCCATCGACGAGGAGACGATCCGGGCCGAACTCGACAAGGGCACCATCGTCGTCGTCGCCGGATTCCAGGGTGTCGATGCCGAGGGCAACATCACGACCCTGGGCCGGGGCGGCTCCGACACCTCGGCGGTCGCCCTCGCCGCAGCACTCGGGGCGGACGAGTGCCAGATCTACACCGACGTCGATGGCGTCTACACCACCGATCCGCGCATCGTGCCCGAGGCGCGCAGGCTCTCCACGATCACTTTCGAGGAGATGCTCGAGATGGCGAGCCTGGGCTCGAAGGTGCTGCAGATCCGCTCGGTCGAGTTCGCGGGGAAGTACAAGGTGAAGCTTCGCGTGCTCTCGAGTTTCGAGGAGCGGGGCGAGGGAACCCTGATCACTTACGAGGAAGACACCAGGATGGAGCAAGCAATCATCTCCGGCATCGCGTTCAGCCGCGACGAGGCCAAGCTCACCGTGATCGGCGTGCCCGATCGTCCGGGCATCGCCTATCAGATCCTCGGGCCGATCTCGGATGCGAACATCGGCGTGGACATGATCATCCAGAACATCGGCCACGACGCGACCACCGATTTCTCCTTCACCGTGAATCGCAATGACTACGCGGCAGCGATGGCGATTCTCCGGGAGCAGGTGAAGGAGCACATCGGTGCGCGCGAGGTCACCGGGGACAACCGGATCGCGAAAGTGTCGATCGTCGGCGTCGGCATGCTCTCGCACGTGGGCATCGCCAGCCGCATGTTCCGCACCCTGGCCGAGGAGGGGATCAACATCCAGATGATCTCCACCTCCGAGATCAAGATCTCGGTCGTGATCGACGAGAAATACCTGGAACTGGCGGTGCGGGTGCTGCACCGGGCATTCGAACTCGACCAGCCCCCGCAGGCGGTTTGACGCTCGCCGCGCCGGGCGGTTATCATCGCCGCCCGACCGGAGAGATGGCCGAGTGGTCGAAGGCGCTCCCCTGCTAAGGGAGTATACGGGCCAAAACCTGTATCGAGGGTTCGAATCCCTCTCTCTCCGCCGCCCGCAGCGAAGCGCGGTCGGCATCCCGCTCCGGACTCGCGTCCCTCAGGGCGCTCGCTCACCTGCCGGAGGCGCGCAGACGCCGAATCCCGGGTCGAGGCCATGCAGCTCATCGATACCCACTGCCATCTCGACGCGGCGGAATTCGCCGCCGACCGCAGCGGCGTCATCGCGGAAGCGGTTTCGGCTGGCGTCGCGCTGATGGTGGTGCCGGCGGTTGAGGCCGGGTGCTTCGATGCCGTGCGCGCGCTCGCTGCGGCCGAGCCGCGTTGCGTTTCCGCGTTCGGCATCCATCCGCTGTACGTGGAGGCCGCGGGCGAGGAGGCGCTCGATGCGCTCGCCGGCGCGCTTCGCGCGGGAGGAGCGGTTGCGGTGGGCGAGATCGGGCTCGATTTCTACGTCGAGGGATGCGACCGCGCGCTCCAGGAGCGGTTCTTCGCCGAGCAGTTGCGGCTCGCGCGCGAGTTCGGTCTGCCGGTGCTGCTGCATCTGCGCAAGGCGCAGGATACGGTGCTCAAGCACCTGCGCCGGATCGGCGGCGCCGGCGGAATCGCCCACGCCTTCAACGGCAGCATGCAGCAGGCCAACGAATTCATCCGCCTGGGCTTCCGGCTCGGATTCGGCGGGGCCATGACCTACGAGCGCGCGAGGCGCCTGCGGGATCTCGCGGCGCGGCTTCCACTCGATGCCATCGTGCTGGAGACCGATGCGCCGGACATGGCGCCGGCGTGGGCGGCACACTCGCGCAACGTGCCCGGCCATCTCGCGCGCATCGCGGGCATGCTCGCCGCGCTTCGTGGCGTGCCGATCGAGGAAATCGCAGCCCGCACGACGGCGAACGCGCGCGCGGTGCTGCCCCGACTCGGCCCTGCGATCGACGCGCTTGCCCCGGCGCATCGAGCCCGGCCGCCGCGCGCACGCGGCCCGCACCGGGATGCCGAATCGGGATAGCCGCCCACCTGCGAGGCCGCTATACTGCACGCGGGTCCGTTGAAGCCTGCATGGTTTGAGCGACCCCCGGCGCCCGGGCGGCGCAATCCGCGGTGACATGGCAAACGAGGAGGAAAGGCGATGCAGAAATCCCTTCACATCGATGCGGCCAAGTGTACCGGCTGCCGTCAGTGCGAGATGGCGTGTTCGTTCGAGAATTACGCGATGTTCAATCCGTCGCGCTCGCGCATCAAGGTGTTCGACTTCGAGCATGCCGGGCGCAAGGTGCCCTATACCTGCACCCAGTGCGACGAGGCCTGGTGCCTGCACGCCTGCCCGGTGGAGGCGATCCGCATCGATCGGGCCACGGGCGCCAAGATCGTGCTCGAGAACGTCTGCGTCGGCTGCAAGGTGTGCACCATCGCGTGCCCGTTCGGCACCATCAACTACGTGGCCGAAAGCGGCAAGGTGCAGAAGTGCGACCTGTGCGGCGGCGATCCGGCCTGCGCGGCGGCCTGTCCGACCGGGGCGATCACCTACATCGACGCCAACTGGACCGGCCTCGACCGCATGCGGCAGTGGGCGGAGAAGACCAGCGTTCAACCGGCGGCCTGAGCGGAGGAGGAAGAATCATGGGATGGGCACGAAAGGTATTGCGCGTCAATCTGACCAAGGGCACCTGCGCGGCCGAGCCGCTCAACATGGAGTGGGCCGCGCAGTATCTCGGCCAGCGCGGTCTCGCCACGAAGTATCTGGCCTCCGAGATCGATCCGAAATGCGATCCGCTCGGACCCGACAACAAGATCATCTGGGCCACCGGTCCGCTCACCGGCACCATGGCTTCCACCGGCGGGCGCTACTCGGTGATCACCAAGGGGCCGCTCACCGGCGCGATCGCCTGCTCGAATTCGGGCGGATACTTCGGCGCCGAGCTGAAGATGGCGGGCTGGGACATGGTCATCTTCGAGGGCGTCTCGCCCAAGCCGGTCTATCTGCTGATCCAGGACGATACGGCCGAGCTGCGCGATGCCGCGCACCTGTGGGGCAAGACCGTGTGGCAGACCGAGGAGCTGCTCAAGAAGGGCCATCAGGATCCGCTCATGCGCGTGTCATCGATCGGGCGCGCCGGCGAGAACCGGGTGCTGTTCGCCTGCGTCGTGAATGACCTGCACCGGGCGGCGGGCCGCTCCGGGGTGGGCGCGGTGGCGGGTTCCAAGAACCTGAAGGCGATCGCGGTACGCGGAACCCGGGGCGTGACGGGCATCGCCAACCCGAAGGAATTCATGAAGGTCACCGCCGAGAAGAAGAAGATTCTCGCCGACAACGCGGTCACCGGGCAGGGGCTGCCGACCTATGGCACCCAGGTGCTGATGAACGTGATCAACGAGGTCGGTGCGCTGCCCACGCGCAATTCGCGCGACGTGCAGTTCGAGGGCGCGCGCAAGATCTCTGCCGAAGCGATGCGGGAGAAGCGCCCGACCGACGGCAAGGCCAATCTGGTGACCAATGCCGCCTGCTTCGGCTGCACCATCGCGTGCGGGCGCATCTCGAAGATGGACGAGACCCACTTCACGGTGGCCAACCGGCCCGAGTACTGGGGCGCGACCGGCGGGCTCGAGTACGAGGCCGCGTGGGCGCTTGGCTGCGCCAACGGCGTCGAGGACCTGGAAGCCCTCACTTATGCCAACATCCTCTGCAACGAGGACGGCATCGATCCGATCTCGTTCGGCGCGACGGTGGGTGCGGTGATGGAGCTCTACGAGATGGGCGTGCTCACGAAGGAACAGATCGGCATCGAGGCGCCGTTCGGCTCGGCGAAGGCGCTGGCCCACCTGGCCGAGATCACCGTGCGCGGCGAGGGCTTCGGGCGCGAAGTCGGGCAGGGTTCGAGGAGGCTGTGCGAGAAGTACGGCCATCCTGAGCTGTCGATGACGGTCAAGAGCCAGGAATTCCCGGCCTACGATCCGCGCGGCATCCAGGGCATGGGCCTGACCTACGCGACCTCGAATCGCGGGGCCTGTCACCTGCGCAGCTACACGGTCGCTTCGGAGATTCTCGGCGTGCCGGTGAAGACCGATCCTCTCGCGACCGAGGGCAAGCCCGAGCTGGTCAAGGCGTTCCAGGACGCGACCTCGGTGTTCGATTCCGCCGGCGTGTGCGTGTTTACCACCTTCGCCTGGACGATGGCCGATCTGGCGCCGCAACTGCAGGCCGCCTGCGAGGGCGACTGGTCGCTCGAGAAGCTGGAGAAGATGGGCGAGCGGATCTGGAACCTCGAACGCCAGTTCAACCTGGCCGCCGGGTTCACCGCAAAGGACGATGACCTGCCCAGGCGGCTCAAGACTGAACCCGCGAAGACGGGACCGGCCAAGGGGCTTGTCAATGGCATCGACAAGATGCTGCCGGTGTATTACCGGGTGCGCGGATGGACGCCGCAGGGCGTGCCCACCGCGGAGACATTGCAGCGGCTGGGTCTGTGATTCGCTAGCACAGGCCCGCGGGGCGCGGGGGGCGCGTGCTCCCCGCGCCTCACGCATTTCGGAGGACTCCGGATGAAGCACGTGATCATCGGCAACGGCCCGGCCGGCGTCGTCGCGGCCGAGACGCTGCGCAAACTGGATCCCGATGCGGCGATCGATCTGGTGGGAGACGAGCCGTCCCCGCCGTATTCACGCATGGCGATCCCCTACCTGCTGGCGGGCGGCATCGACGAAGCGGGCACCCGCCTGCGCAAGGATCCCGCGCATTTCGATCGGCTCGGAATCCGGCTGGTGCACTCCCGTGTCGAGGCGCTCGATGCGGCGGCGAAGCGGCTGCGCTTCGCGGGCGGCACGCAGGGCGGCTACGACCGCCTCCTGATCGCCACCGGATCGCATCCGGTGCGGCCGCCGATCCCGGGCATCGACGCCCCCGGGGTACACACCTGCTGGACGCTCGATGATGCGCGCAGCATCGCCGCGCGCGCCGTGCGCGGGGCACGGGTGGTGCAGATCGGCGCCGGTTTCATCGGCTGCATCGTGCTGGAAGCGCTCGCCGCGCGCGGGGTCGATCTCACCGTGGTCGAAATGGGCGACCGCATGGTGCCGCGCATGATGACGGGCAAGGCCGGCGGCATGATCCGCAAGTGGTGCGAAAGCAAGGGTGTGAAGGTGCACACCGGCGCAGCCGTCGAGTCGATCGCGAGTTCCGGCGCGGCTCTGGCGGTGAAGCTCTCGACCGGCGCGACGGCTCCGGCGGATCTCGTGATTCTCGCCGCGGGCGTGCAGCCGAACATCGGATTTCTCGCCGGCAGCGGGATCGCGACCGCGCGTGGCGTGCTCGTGGATGAGCGCATGCGGACCGACGTCGCGGGCGTTCATGCCGCAGGCGACGTGGCCGAGGCGGCGGACTTCGCCACGGGCGAGCGGACGCTGAACGCGATCCAGCCCAACGCGGTCGAGCAGGGACGCATCGCCGCACTCAACATGGCCGGGCGCGAAGCGCGCTCGGCCGGCGCGCTCGCGATCAACGTGCTCGACACGCTGGGGCTCGTCTCCGCGTCCTTCGGCCAGTGGCAGGGCGCACCGGGGGGCGAGTCGGTCGAGCTCGCGGACGAGGGCGCCTGGCACTATCTGAGCCTTCAGTTTCAGGACGACGTGCTGATCGGTGCGACCAGTATCGGGCACACCGAACACATCGGCGTGCTGCATGGCCTCGTGCGCGCGCACACGCGCCTGGGCGCGTGGAAGGAACGCCTGCTGCGCAACCCGGCGCTCGCCATGGATGCCTGGCTCGCGTCTTCCCAGCCGGAGGCGCTCTGGCGGGGGGCGCGGGCGCGATGAGCTGAGGGCCGCGGGCGTCATGAAGGTCACGCTGAAGCTCTATGCGGCCCTGTCCGATTATCTGCCCGATGCCGCGCGCGCCGGCAGTGCGCTGGAGCTCGATCTGCCCGAAGGTACGCGCCTCACGGAACTGGTCGGGCGCTTCAACCTTCCCGAGCGGCTCACCCATCTGGTGCTGGTCAACGGCCTGTATGTCGCGCCCGCCGAGCGCGCCGCGCGCATGCTCGGCGAGGGCGACGTGGTCGCGATCTGGCCGCCGATCGCGGGTGGCTGAAGCGCTCAGCCGCCTCGCGTGGGAGATGACGATCTCGCGCGAAGAATTCGAGCGCATCCTGCCGGGCGCGACCGGCTGTGCGCCGGCCCGGCTCGGGCCGCTGGCCTGGGGCTCGGGCGATGCGCAGCGGAGCTGGACGGCGCGCATCGAGCCGCTGGATGATCTCGTCCTGGGTGCGATGCGGCTGCCGAGGCATCGCGTCGCGCTGGAACTGCGCGGCTTCGCGGAGGACGAACGCCGCCGCTGGCTCGCGCGCTGGGAGGTCAATTTCCGGCGCGGCGGGGGGTGATCCCGGAAGGCGCGGTGGTAGAATGCGCCGTGGCGGGTCTCCCCGCATTGCAGCGTGGCAAACCTGGTCAGGTCCGGAAGGAAGCAGCCATAGCCGCTTCCTGCAAGTGCCGGGGTCAGGCTCGCCACCCATTTCCCTTTCCCGATGAGCTACCAAGCCCTGGCCCGCAAGTGGCGGCCGAAGAGTTTCGAGACCCTGGTCGGCCAGGAGCATGTGGTGCGTGCGCTGACCCATGCGCTCGACAGCGGTCGGCTGCATCACGCCTATCTCTTCACCGGAACCCGCGGCGTGGGCAAGACCACGCTCGCCCGCATCCTCGCCAAGGCGCTGAACTGCGAGCGGGGCGTGTCTTCCCGGCCGTGCGGGGAATGCTCCTCCTGCCGCGAGATCGACGGCGGGCGCTTCGTCGATCTGCTCGAAGTCGATGCCGCCACCAACACCCGCGTCGACGAGATGCGGGCGCTGCTCGACAACGCCGCCTATGCGCCGACCCGCGGCCGCTTCAAGGTCTATGTGATCGACGAGGTTCACATGCTCTCGACGGCGGCCTTCAACGCCATGCTGAAGACGCTCGAAGAGCCGCCCGAGCACATCAAGTTCATCCTCGCGACCACCGACCCCCAGAAGATTCCGGTGACGGTGCTCTCCCGCTGCCTCCAGTTCAACCTCAAACAGATGTCGCAGAGCGCGATCGCGACCCATCTCGCCGGCATCCTGGAGGCGGAGGGCGTGGCCTGCGAGGCGGGCGCGCTCGCCCATCTCGCGAAGGCGGCCTGCGGCAGCATGCGCGATGCGCTTTCGCTGCTCGACCAGGCCATCGCGCACGGTGCGGGCAGACTCGCCGAGGCCGACGTGCGCGACATGCTGGGAGCCGTCGGCGAGGATCACCTGTACGCCGTGCTGGACGCGCTCGCGGCCGGAGACCTGCCCGGGATGCTGGCGGTGGCGCGCGCGGTCGAGGAGCGTAGCCTCTCGTTCGATTCCGCGCTCCAGGATCTGGCGAGCCTGCTGCACCGGATCGCGCTCGCCGCGCTCGCGCCCGAGGCCATCGCCGATGCCGGCGAGCGCGCCCGCCTCGTGCCGTATGGCGCGCGTTTCGACGCCGAATTCCTCCAGCTCGCCTACCAGATCGTCATCCAGGGGCGCGGCGACCTGCCGCTCGCGCCCGACGATGCCGCGGGCTTCGTCATGACCCTGATGCGGCTGTTCGCGTTCCGGCCCGAGACGCCCCAGGGAAGCGCCATCGTGGCGACCTGCGAATCGAAGCCGGCCGCGGCAGCCGCGCCGGCTGCGGCCGGCGCGCGGGCGGCCGCAGGAGCTCCCGTGGGCGCTGCGGCAGCGTCCACGGAATGCCCGTGGCATGAGTTGGTCGAGCGTCTCGAACTCGGCGGCATGGTGCGCGAACTGGCGCGGCATTGCGCGCTGGTCGAACTCGGTGCGGCTGCGGTGCGGCTGCGGCTCGCGCCCGCTCACCGCTCGCTCGCCATCAACGACTCGGTGCGCGAGAAGCTGCGCGCCCGGCTTCGTGCCCATTTCGGCCGGCCGCTCGAACTCGAGATCGAGCTGGGCGAACCGCAAGCCGAGACGCCGGCCGAGCGGCGCAGCAGGCAGCGGCGCGACCGGCAGGCGAGGGCGCTCGAGGCGCTCGAGCAGGACGGCTTCGTGCGCGAGGTGATCGACGTGTTCGACGCGACGCTGCCGGAATCGACGATCAAACCCATCGAAACACCGAGGAGTCCAGGACGATGAAACAGCAGTTGGCGGGCCTGATGAAGCAGGCCCAGCAGATGCAGCAGACGATGAAGAAGATGCAGGAGGAGCTTGCGAGCGTCGAGGTCGAGGGCGTATCCGGTGCCGGCCTGGTGAAGGTGACGATGACCTGCAAGTACGACGTGCGCCGCGTCGCCATCGATCCCTCGCTCGTCGGCGACGACAGGGAAATGCTGGAGGATCTCGTGGCCGCGGCGATCAACGATGCGGTGCGCAAGGTCGAGGCGACCGTGCAGGCGAAGATGGGAGGGCTCGCCAGCGGGCTGGGACTTCCCGGTGGACTGAATCTGCCGTTCTGAGGGACGACGGCGCGCGCCGATCCATGCCTTCGCTCCTCGACGAGCTCATCGAGGCGCTGCGCTGCCTGCCGGGCGTGGGGCCGAGATCGGCGCAGCGCATGGCCTACTACCTGATGCAGCGGGAACGCGCCGGTGCGTCCCGGCTCGCTCGTGCGCTCGTCCGTGCGCTCGAAGGACTGCACCACTGCGAGCGCTGTAACACGTTCACGGAAGGCGGGGTCTGCGAGCGCTGCGCCTCGGGTAGGCGCGATGCGACCCAGTTGTGCGTGGTGGAGACGCCGGCCGACCTCAACATGATGGAGCAGACCCACGCCTACAACGGGCTGTATTACGCCATCATGGGCCGCATCTCGCCTTTGGAGGGGGTGGGTCCGCGCGAGCTCAATCTCGAGCGGCTGCTCGCGCGCGCCTGCGACGGCGTGGTGAGCGAAGTGATCCTGGCGACCAACTTCACCAACGAAGGCGAGGCCACCGCCCATTATCTCGGGGAACTGCTGCGGCTGCGCGGGCTGAAGGTGAGCCGCATCGCGCGCGGGCTGCCCGTGGGCGGCGAGCTCGAGCACACCGACATCGGCACCATCGCCCAGGCGCTGATCGAGCGCCGGCCGCTGGAAGGTGCTTGATGCGCCCCGGTGGTGCAAATCGCCCGGGAGCGATCGCCTCTGCCCGGTGATCGGGAGGCGGGGCGGGCGCGGGATCGGCGCAATGGCACAAAATCGTTTCGAATCATCGGCCTGACCACGAAAAGTTGTGGTGTCGGGACGTTGTTCCGTATAATTCGCCACATTTTTCAAATGGCGGGAAAGAAGTGAGCATCGACGAGGAACTCGATTGCGGGCGCCGGCGGCTGCTGGTCGCGACCGCCGCCGCCGGTGGGGTCGCGACGGTCGCGACGGTGGTGCCGTTCGTCGCGAGCATGGCGCCGTCGGAGCGCGCGAAGGCGGCCGGTGCGCCGGTCGAGGTGGACATCGGCAAACTGGGCCCGGGCCAGATGATGGTGGCGGAATGGCGGGGTAAACCGGTCTGGATCGTCCATCGCACTCCCGAGATGATCGCGGGGCTGAGGAGAATCGAGGACCGTGTCGCCGATCCCGAGTCGCGGCGTGACATGCAGCCGAAATACGCGAAAAACCCGCATCGCTCGATCAAGCCGGAGTTTCTGGTGGTGGTGGGCATCTGCACCCACCTTGGCTGCTCGCCGACCGAGAAATTGAAACCTGGCGCGGAGTCGGGCGTCGAGGCGGACTGGCCGGGAGGCTTCCTGTGTCCCTGCCACGGTTCGACCTTCGATCTGGCCGGCCGCGTCTACAAGAACAAGCCGGCACCCGACAACCTCGAGGTGCCGCCGCACATGTACCTTTCGGACAGCCGGATCGTGATCGGCAGCGACAAGAAGGCGGTGTAACGCGATGGCTGGCGCAGCGAACTACCAGAAATACAAGTCCGACGGCAGCCGCCTCGGCGACCTGACGGAGTGGGTGGATGCGCGCTTCCCGCTGACCTCGACGTGGCGGGCGCATCTCTCCGAGTACTACGCGCCGAAGAATTTCAACTTCTGGTATTACTTCGGTTCGCTGGCGTTCCTGGTCCTGGTGCTGCAGCTCGTCACCGGCATCTTCCTGACCATGCACTACAAGCCGGATGCCTCGCTGAACAGCGCGGGGGTGCCGGTCGCCTTCGCCGCGGTCGAGTACATCATGCGCGACGTGCCGTGGGGCTGGCTGATCCGCTACCTGCACTCGACCGGGGCGTCGGCCTTCTTCATCGCCGTGTATCTGCACATGTTCCGCGCCCTGCTCTACGGTTCCTACCGCAAGCCGCGCGAGCTGATCTGGATCTTCGGCGTGTTCATCTACCTGTGCCTGATGGCGGAAGCCTTCGCCGGCTACCTGCTGCCCTGGGGCCAGATGTCGTACTGGGGCGCGCAGGTGATCATCAACCTGTTCTCGGCCATCCCGCTCATCGGGCCGGAGCTCACGGTGTGGATCCGGGGCGACTACGTGGTGGGCGACGCGACGCTCAACCGGATGTTCTCCTTCCATGTCGTCGCCATCCCGCTGGTGCTGATCGGCATCGTGGCCGTCCATGTGGCTGCCCTGCACGAAGTCGGTTCCAACAACCCGGACGGCATCGAGATCAAGAAGAAGAAGGACGAGCGCGGCATCCCGCTCGACGGCATCCCCTTCCATCCCTATTACACGGTGAAGGACATCTTCGGCGTCATGGTGTTCCTGATCTTTTTCTCGATCATCGTGTTCTTCGCGCCCGAGCTCGGAGGCTACTTCCTCGAGTTCAACAACTTCATCCCGGCCGACCCGCTGGTGACCCCGCAGCACATCGCACCGGTCTGGTACTTCACGCCGTTCTACTCGATCCTGCGCGCCAACACGGTGAACTTCTTCTGGGTCGATGCGAAGCTCTGGGGCGTCATCTTCATGGGCCTGGGGGTGATGGCGTTCTTCTTCCTGCCCTGGCTGGACAGGAGCCCGGTGAAGTCGATCCGCTACCGCGGCCCGCTGTACAAGGGCGCGCTGGCGATCTTCGTGGTGGCGTTCCTGATCCTGGGTTACCTCGGCATGTTGCCACCGACGCCGGGACGTACGATCGTCGCCCAGGTGTGCACCGTTCTGTACTTCCTGTTCTTCCTGCTGATGCCCATCTATAGCCGCCTCGACCGCTGCACGCCCGAACCGGAACGGGTGAGGTGGAAATGAAGGCGACCGCCATGCGAACGTTCCGGGCCGTCGTCTGCGCCACCGCACTCGCGCCGCTCGGTGTGCTGGCCGCGGGCGCCGAACTGCATCTCGACCGGGCTCCCGACCGGAGCGGGGATACGGCAGCGCTTCAGCACGGCGCCAAGCTGTTCATCAACTACTGCCTGAACTGCCACGGCGCGAGCTTCATGCGCTACAACCGGCTGCGCGACATCGGCCTCACGGAGGAACAGATCAAGGGCAGCCTGCTGTTCACCGCCGACAAGACCGGCGAGCCGATGAGGACCGCCCTGCGGCGCGAGGAGGCGAAGCGCTGGTTCGGCGCCGCTCCGCCGGATCTGTCGATCATCGCGCGCGCGCGCGCCTCCGAGTTCGGCAGCGGCGCGGACTGGTTGTACACCTATCTGCGCGGCTTCTACCGCGACGAGTCGCGCCCGACCGGCTGGAACAATTCGGTATTCGCCAACGTCGGCATGCCGCACGTGCTCTGGGAGCTCCAGGGCGGACGCAGCTTTCAGGTCGAGCAAGTTCGAGCGAGGTCGGGCAAGGGGCCGACCGGATACGAGAAGGTCGTCGCCACGTACGACGAGGAGGGACGCCGCACCGAAAAGGTCGAGCCGCTCGCCGGGGCGGATCACGGCGAGGGAGCCAGGACCGACTTCGGGCCGGCCAGGGGCGGGAAGCTCGACCAGGCCGAGTACGATGCCGCGGTCGCCGATCTGGTGGGCTTCCTGGTGTTCATGGGCGAGCCGGTTGCCGGGTGGCGCAAGCAGCTCGGCATCTATGTGCTCATCGCGCTCGGCGTGCTCGCGGTGCTGAGCTATGCGCTGAAGCGCGAATACTGGAAGGACGTTCACTGAACAACGTGGCCAAGGTGGTGCAACTGATGGGGCATCGAGAGGTCTCCCCGCGCGTGCGCCGTGTGGTGCGCGACAGCGATTACTCCTGGGGTGGCAACACCATGATGAATCTGTACTCGGGGACGACCGATCCGTTCAGCCATCGCTGCCGGATTGTCCTTTATGAGAAGGGCATGGACTTCCAGGTCATCGACGTCGACATGCTCAACAAGCCCGAGGACATCGCGGTCATCAACCCGTACAACCGGGTTCCGGTGCTGGTCGATCGCGACCTCGTGCTCTACGAATCGAACATCATCAACGAATACATCGACGAGCGCTTCCCCCACCCGCAGCTCATGCCGCCGGACCCGATCATGCGGGCCCGCGCGCGCCAGCTCCTCTTCACTTTCGAGCAGGAGCTGTTCTCGCATGTCATCGGCCTGGAGAAGAACCTGAAGGCCGCGGACAAGCTGCGCATGCATGTGCGCGACCGGCTCATCGAGCTCGCACCGATCTTCGCCAAGCAGAAGTACATGCTCGCGGAGGAGTTCTCCATGCTCGATGTCGCGATCGCGCCGCTGCTGTGGCGGCTGGAGTACTACGGCATCGAACTGCCCAAGAGCGCGGCGCCGCTCATGAAATATGCCGAACGAATTTTCAGCCGGCAGGGTTTCATCGACGCGCTGACGCCTTCCGAGAAGGTAATGCGGCGCTGAGCGCCGCGCTCCGGTTCGCGCCGCGCGCTGTGGACTCCGTCCGGCCCTATCTGCTGCGCGCCATCTTCGAGTGGTGCGTCGATCAGGGCTTCACGCCCTACATCGAGGTGAGCGTCGATGAACGCACCCGCGTTCCCCGCGAGCACGTGAGCGACGGCCGGATCGTCCTGAACATCGGAGCCGAAGCCGCGCACGCCCTCTCGATGGGCAACGATCTCGTCGGCTTCTCCGCCCGCTTCGGCGGAGTCGCGCATGCGATCTCGATTCCGGTCGACCGCATCGCCGCGATCTACGCGCGCGAGAACGGCCAGGGCATGGCGTTCGAAGTCCTGGCGTCCCCTGGCGCGCCGCAGCCGTCCTCCGGCAGCGAACCGCAGCCCGAGCCGCAGCCCGAACCGGAGTCCGAACCCGAGCCGCCACACCCGCATCTCGTCCGGATCAAATAATCCGCACCGGCGCACCGCCTCGCAGCGCGCCATCCCGCTTGACTTGAACACGGCCTCACCGGAAGATGCGCGCTCTCGCGTTCGACACCCCGTGTGCTGGGTTAGAATCCGGGACGTCGAGGAGGACACATGCTGCAGGCTGGATCACCCGCCCCTGCTTTCACGCTGCCGGACGCCGACATGGAAACGTTCGATCTCGCCGGCGTACGCGGCAAGAACGTCGTTCTCTTCTTCTACCCCAAGGACGACACGCCGGGCGGCACGATCGAGGCCGCGGAATTCAGCGATCACGAGGACGAATTCCGCCGTCATCACTGCATCGTCGTCGGCGTCTCGCGCGACGACTGCTTCACCCATGCCGAGTTCCGCGACCGGCACGGCCTGTCGGTGCGCCTGCTCTCGGACAGCGAAGGCGAAGTGTGCCGGCACTACCGGGTGTGGCAATCGCGCGAGGTGGACGGGGTCAAGCGGATGGGCATCCTCCGCTCGACCTTCGTCATCGACCGGAAGGGCATTCTGCGCCATGCGCTCTACGGGGTCGTGCCGCGCGGTCACGCCGCCGAGGTGCTGGAACTGGTGAAACAACTGGATCGGCAGGAAGCCCATGGACATCGCGAAAAAAACGGTCGTCAGCCTGAAGTACCGGGTGTCGGATCCGGACGGCAATCCGATTGACGAGGGCGGCGAGCCTCTCGTCTACCTGCACGGCGGCTTCGGTGGCATCTTTCCGCGCATCGAGGAAGCGCTGGAGGGCAAGCCGGTCGGCGCCCAGCTCGAGCTGAAGCTTCAGCCGGACGAAGCCTTCGGCGAATACGACGCTTCGCTGGTGACGATCGAGCCGCTGTCGGCGTTTCCCGAGAACGTCGAGGCCGGCATGCAGTTCGAGCGCGTCGGCGAAGGTCAGGACGAGGAACGCCTCTACACGATCACCGAGATCAGCGAGGACAAGGTCGTGGTGGATGGCAACCATCCGCTCGCCGGCGTGCCGCTGGTGTTCGAATGCGTCGTCACCGACGTGCGCGCGGCGAGCGAGGAAGAACTCGCCCACGGCCACGTGCATGGCGCGCACGCCCACCAACACTGACCGCCGAATCGCAACGCACGGAGCCGGACGAAACCGCTGGATCTGCTGTTGTCTCCGCAGCCCGTCCGGTGACCGCATCCCCGCGAATACCGACAGGATCCGACAAGGAGGAGAAGCCCCCATGCCCGTTCATGCTAGCGAGTCCATCCGTACCCTGGCTCTGGTCGGCCACGCCGGCGCAGGCAAGACCACGCTCGCCGAAGCGCTGCTGTTCAGGGCCGGCGCGATCAAGGCGATGGGCAGCGTCGAGCGCGGCACCACGGTGTGCGACTTCGACCCGCTGGAGAAGGCGGCCGGGCATTCGCTGAACTCCTCCCTGGTTCACTTCTCGCACGAGGGTGTCGACGTCCATCTGGTCGACACGCCGGGATACCCCGATCTCGCCGGACAGTCGGTCGGCGCGCTGGCGGCGGTCGACATGGCGGCGATCGTCGTCAACGCGCAGAACGGCATCGAGCTGTCGACGCGGCGGATGATGAAGTGGGCGGCAGCGCGCGGCCTGTGCCGGATGGTGATCATCAACAAGATCGACGCGGAAAACGTCGATCCGGCCGCCGTGCTGCGCTCCGTGCAGGAAGCGTTCGGACGCGAGTGCCTGCCGATCAACCTGCCCTCCCAAGCGGGCCGGGCCGTGGTCGATTGCTTCTTCCGTCCGGAGGGCGAGGCGGATTTCTCGTCGGTGCGCGAGGCGCACTCGGCGCTGGTCGATCAGGTGGTCGAGGTCGATGACGATCTCATGGCGCTGTACCTCGAGCAGGGCGAGGAAATCTCGCCCGAGCAGCTCCACGGTCCGTTCGAGAAGGCGCTGCGCGAGGGCCATCTGGTGCCGGTGTGCTTCGCCTCGGCGAAGAACGGCGCCGGCGTGGCCGAACTGCTGGAGATCATCGACCGGCTCGTGCCCAGCCCTGCCGAGGGAAATCCTCCGCCCTTCTATCGCGGCGAACCCGGTGCCGCGGATGCCGAGGCCTTCCACGCCAAACCGGACGCCTCCGCGCATGTGCTCGCCCATGTGTTCAAGATCGTGGTCGACCCCTACGTGGGCAAGCTCGGCATCTTCCGCGTCCACCAGGGCACGGTGCGCAAGGACGCGCAGCTCTTCGTCGGCGACGGCAAGCGGCCGTTCCGGGTGGCGCACCTGTATCTGCTGCAGGGCAAGGACTACGTCGAGACCGAGGCGCTGGTGCCCGGCGACATCGGCGCGGTCGCCAAGGTGGAAGAGGTGGAATTCGACGCCGTGCTGCACGACTCGCACGAAGCCGACACCGTACACCTGCGGCCGCTGGCATTTCCCAGGCCGATGCACGGGCTCGCGGTCGAGCCGAAACGCAAGGGCGACGAACAGCGCATCTTCGAGGTGCTGCACAAGCTGGAGATCGAAGACCCGTGCTTCGAGGTCGAGCGCCACCCCACCACCCACGAGACCGTCATCCGCGGGCTGGGCGAGCTGCACCTGCGCGGCAAGCTGGAGAAGATGGCGAACCAGTACAAGCTGGAGGTGACGACCGCTCCGCCGCGGGTGCCCTACCGCGAGACGATCACGCGCGGGAGCGAGGGCCACTGCCGGCACAAGAAACAGACCGGCGGCGCCGGGCAGTTCGGCGAGGTCTACCTGCGTGTCGAGCCACGCAGCCGTGGCGAAGGCTTCGAGTTCGTCGATGCGGTCAAGGGCGGCGTGATCCCCAGCGTGTTCATGCCGGCGGTGGAGAAGGGTGTGCGCGCGGCGCTCGACGAGGGGGTCATCGCGGGCTATCCGGTGCATGACGTCCGGGTCACGGTCTATGACGGCAAGAGCCACCCGGTCGACGGCAAGGAGATCGCCTTCATCACCGCCGGGCGCAAGGCCGTGATCGAGGCGGTGCTCGCCGCCGGGCCGATCGTGCTGGAGCCGATCGTCAACATCGACATCAACACGCCCGAGGCCTATGTCGGGGACCTCGCCTCCGACCTGTCGGGCCGGCGCGGACAGGTGACGGGAACCGACGCCGCCTCCGATGCGATCAGCATCACCGGGCAGGTGCCGCTCTCGGAGCTGGGCGACTACGCTTCGCGGCTGAAGTCGGTCACCGGCGGCGCGGGCGCGTACCAGATCGAGTTCTCTCACTACGCACCGGTGCCGCCCCAGGTCCAGACCCAGCTCGCCGCGCAGTATCGCCGCAAGGAAGAGGACTGAACGGGAACGGTGGGGTCAGGGAACGGTGGGGTCAGGTCTTGACATCACGCAAATGGTGGGGTCAGGTCATGAAATCACGACGATCGCTCTTCACAAGAAACCGTGATGTCAAGACCTGACCCCTTGTTCCCCTTCTACCTGATCAGTTTCCTGATCAGGTAGAGCGTTTCCAGCGCCTCGCGCGGCGAGAGTGCATCCGGGTCGATGGCGGTGAGCGCATCGATCGCGGGGTGCGGGGGCGGCGGTTCGGGCGCGGCCGCGAACAGGTCGGGCTGGAACGCGACCGCGCGGTCCTCCAGTTCGCGCAGGCGGCGCTTCGCCTCGCGGATCACCGGGGCCGGGATGCCGGCGAGCGCCGCGACCTCGATGCCGTAGCTCTGGCTCGCCGGGCCGTCTTCCACCGCGTGCAGGAAGACGATGCTGCCGGCATGCTCCACCGCATCGAGGTGAACGTTCGCGCAGTTCGGCAGTTCCTCGCCCAGCCGGGTGAGCTCGAAGTAGTGGGTCGAGAACAGGGTGAAGCAGCCGCAGGTGAGGGCGAGGTGCCGCAGGATCGCGCCGGCGAGCGCCATGCCGTCGAAGGTCGAGGTGCCGCGCCCGATCTCGTCCATCAGCACCAGACTGTCGCGGGTCGCCTGGTTGAGGATCGCGGCGGCTTCCGTCATCTCGACCATGAAGGTGGATCGGCCGGCGGCCAGATCGTCGGCGGCGCCGATGCGGGTGAAGATCGCGTCGACCGGACCCAGCGTCGCCGAGCGCGCCGGCACGAAGCTGCCCGTGTGCGCGAGCAGCACGATCAGCGCGATCTGCCGCATCCAGGTCGACTTGCCGCCCATGTTCGGGCCGGTGATGACGAGGGCCGCGCGTGCCGCCGACAGTTCGATGCCGTTCGGGACGAAGTCGCGGACCTGATGCTCGACCACGGGATGGCGTCCGGCCTCGATGCGGATCGCTCGCTCCTCGGTGAAGCGCGGCCGGCACCAGTCGTAGGCGCGCGCGGCGGCGGCCAAGGCGGCGAGCGCATCGAGCGTGGCGGCAGCGCGTGCGATGCGTGACAGGGTTGCGATGTGCGGCGCCAGCGCGTCGATGAGTCTGTCATAGAGCATGCGCTCGCGCGCCACCGCCCGCTCGCGCGCGGACAGTGCGCGATCCTCGAACGCCTTGAGTTCCGGGGTGATGTAGCGCTCGGCGTTCTTGAGCGTCTGCCGGCGCCGGTAGTCCGCCGGCACCCTGTCCGCCTGCGCGCGCCCGACCTCGATGTAGAAGCCGTGGACGCGGTTGTATTCGACCCGCAGTGCGGCGATGCCGGTGCGCGCGCGCTCGCGCGCCTCGATCTCGAGCAGGAAGGCGCCGCAGTCCCGGTCGATCGCGCGCAGCGCGTCGAGCTCGGCGTCGCATCCCTCTGCGATGACGCCGCCATCGCGCGGCAGGGCGGCCGGCTGCGCGGCGAGCACCCGGTCCAGTTCCTCGAGACAACCGGGGGGCGGCCCCAGCTCGCGGTGCAGATCCCGCAGCAGCGCGCACCCGAGGGCGGCGGTCGCCTCGCGCAGGCCGGCGAGCGCGCGCAGGCTCTCGCGCAGGCCGGCGAGCTCGCGCGGGCGCACGCTCCTCAGCGCGATGCGCGCGCTGATGCGCTCGATGTCCGCGAACCCGTGCAGGCCCCGCGCGACCGCCTCGTTGCCGCCGCCCTCCATCAGTTCCTCCACCGCCTCGTGGCGGGCGGCGCAGACCGCTCGATCGCGCAGCGGATGGTGCAGCGCGTGACGCAGCCAGCGCGAGCCCATCGACGTCGCGCAGGTGTCGAGCACCGAGAGCAGGCAGGGCGAAGGCTCGCCGCGCAAAGTCTCGGTGAGTTCGAGGTTGCGGCGGGTCGCCGCGTCCAGCCGCAGCGTCTCGTCCTCGCGCTCCACGCGCAGCCGGGTGACGTGGGCGAGCGAGCGGCACTGGGTGCCGCGCGCATAGTCGAACAGCGCGGCCGCGGCAGCGAGCGCGGCTTCCTGCGCATCGACGCCGAAACCGGACAGCTCGCGCGTGCCGAAGTGCGTGCACAGCTCGCGCCGGGCGATGCCGGCGTCGAACTTCCAGTCCGGCAGGCGCGTGAGGGCGGCCGGGGAGGGCGGCTCGGGTGCGCCGTTCCAGCCCTCGGGAAGGAGCAACTCCGCCGGGCGCAGCCGGGCGAGCAGGTCTGCGGCCGCGCCCGGCGCGACCTCGCTCAGGCAGAAGTCCCCCGCGGCGAGATTCAGCCAGGCGAACCCGAGACGCGTCTTGCCCGGCGCAGTCGCGGCGAGCAGGCTGTCGGACTTCTCGTCGAGCAGTCCGGCGTCGGTGAGCGTTCCGGGCGTGACGATTCGGGTGACCGCGCGCTGCACGAGGCCCTTCGAGGCGGCTGCATCGCCCACCTGTTCGCAGATCACGGCCGACTCGCCCGCGCGCAGCAGGCGCGCCAGATACGCGTCGAGGGCATGCACCGGCACCCCGGCCATGCGGATCGGCTTCCCGGCCGAAACCCCGCGTGTGGTGAGCACGATGTCGAGCAGCCGGGCGGCACGCTCGGCGTCTTCGTAGAACAGCTCGTAGAAGTCGCCCATGCGGTAGAACAGCAGCCGGTCCGGGTACTGCGCCTTGAAGCCCAGGTACTGCTGCATCATCGGCGTGTGCCGTGAAATCGCGAACGGTTCGGCACCCCCGGCCTTCCTGCCTTCCTGCGCTTGCAGCTCTTCTCGCTCCAAGGAAAGCGACCTCGATGGATGGGTTTCCGGTGCCGGACCGGGCAAGTCGTTCGAGGCTCCCATTCCGGCAATTCACCGCTAAGGGCCAACCTCGTGCGAGGCTCGCCCGCGTACGATGCAATCCCCGACCGCCGCGATTATCGCCGACATGGCGGGCGGCGAGGGGCGATCGCGTCATCGCCGTTCGTGCTCCGTGGGGCCGTCGCGTGCGCTCGCCGGGCGAACCGATCCGGGACCACGGGACCGCGGGGCGGCGAGGATCGCGCCCCGGCTAGGCTGCCGTCGGTTCCGCCGCACGCGCGTGATGCCGATCGGGCACTCGCCGGCGAACCTTCCGCGCGGCTGCGCCGGCGGCGCGGCGCGCAGCCTCCGAGGGCGCCGGCGGGA
>MNXU01000044.1 GCA_001872285.1 Betaproteobacteria bacterium CG2_30_68_42 | reverse complement strand
ATGAGGAGTACTTGCGACTCGCACGCACTCCGGCACAGCGCCAAAGCGCCTACCGCCAACTGTTCAGGGCGGCACTCTCAGGGCAGGACTTGAACGCCATCCGCGAATCGACCCACAAGGGCTGGGCGCTGGGGAGCGAGCGCTTCAAAGAGCACATCGAAACGCTGACCCGACGCCGGGCAACCTCGAAGGGGGTAGGCAGGCCGAGGAAAGGTGAAAATCGTGTCTGACCCCATTTACGACCTCGCAACGGAGAACTGGCGGAGAGGGGGGGATTCGAACCCCCGATACGGTTTTGCCGTATACACGCTTTCCAGGCGTGCGCCTTCGACCGCTCGGCCACCTCTCCGCGAGAGCGGCGGATTCTAGCAGTCTGCCGGAGTTCCCGCGCGGACTCGGCTGCGGCGCCCCCGGCGGCCTTGCGCTACTGCGCGGTGCGAGCACCGAGCTTCTTGACCATCTCCACGCACAGCGGGTGAGCCTGGTTGCCCGACAGGCACAGGGCTAGCTTGTACTGGGCCGCCCAGTACCAGATCATCACCACGACCAGAAACGCCAGCAGCCCGATATGCCGGTCGAGTACGAAACGCGGAGTCACGATGCGAACCGCCCGCGTCAGCGGAGAGGTGATGGTGCTCAGGATCCGGTAGGGAATGTTCTGCTCCCTGCGCGCGCCGGCGAACAGATACACGATGCCCTGCCCGATGAGGCACCAGCCGACGACTTCCGCGAGCAGCTTGATCGTACTGGCGATGAACAGCATTGCCCTCTCCGCTTCCCGATCCTGCTCCGATGGTAACACCGCGCGCGCCGCTTGCGCCCGGGCGGCTGCGCTAGCAGAATTCGGTCTTTCCGAACCGGGTGGCCAGGCTTGAACTTCGAGTATCTCCGACACCTCATCCGCGCCCGCATGTTCGTCACGATCGGCAATCCTGCGCGCGCGATCGAGGAATACCGGCAGGCCCTGGGCCATGAGCCCGCCTCGGTCAAGGCGCGCACGGCGCTCGCGCACCTCCTGGCCGCGGACAAATGCTGGGATGAGGCGGAGCGGCTGTTCGAGCAGACGGTGGACCAGGATCGCGGCGACGCGATCGCGTGGTTCAACCTCGGCTTCATCCGCCACCAGCAGGGCCGGCTCGATGCCGCCATCGAGGCATTCAGTCGCGCCGTGGAGATCAAGCCGGCGATCGACCGGGCCTGGTACGGCATGGGTATGGCACAAGCGTCGCTGGGCCGTCACGAGCAAGCAGCCAGCGCGCTGGAGCGGGCCGCAGAACTCCAGCCGATGAACTCCCACGCCTGGTACAACCTCGGCATGGCCTACCACACCCTGCACCGGCCCGAGAAGGTGGAGGAAGTGATTCGGCACATCCACCGCTTCGACCCCAAGATCAGCCGCCAGCTCATCCTGGAGACGGGGCGCTCCGATCTCGCCCACCTGATCGGCACCTGAAAAAAAGCCCGCTTGCGCGGGCCGTGAGGTTCACTCCTCCTCCAGTGATCGCGCCCGGCCGCAAGGGCCGGGCTCGCAGTGCTCAGGTTCCCCTGGTTTCGATGTCGCCGACGATATTCGGGTAGCGGACGTGATCCACCAGGTCCTGGACCGATTTCTCCGGCGCCGGCGTAAGCATCGACACGATGATGATGGCGATGAAGCCGGCCGGGATGCCGAAGATTCCGGCCGAGATTGGGTTGATCCCCAGCCAGGTATTGTCGGCGATCGAGGAGGTCACGCCGAACAGGCCGCGCAGCCACGGCTGGGTGGTCGCCATGTAGTAGAACGTCAGTCCCAGACCGACTACCATCCCGACGACCGCACCGGCCTTGTTCGCGCGCTTCCAGAACACCCCCAGCGCCAGTGCAGGGAAGAACGCCGCCGCAGCGAACGAGAATGCCGCAGACACCAGGAACAGGATGTCCGCCGGCTTCTGTCCTGCGACATACGCCGCGATCAGGGCTACCACGATGAGCAGCACCTTGGCGATCGTCAGCCGGCGCGTGGTCGGCGCATGCGGGTCGATCATCTTGTAATAGACGTCATGCGACAGCGAGTTGGCGATGGTGAGCAGCAGGCCGTCCGCAGTGGAGAGCGCCGCGGCCAGGCCGCCGGCCGCCACCAGACCCGAGATCACGTATGGCAGCCCCGCAATTTCCGGCGTGGCCAGCACGACGATGTCTTTGCCAATCGCGATTTCGGCGCGCTGGAGGATGCCGTCCGCGTTGATGTCCGTGATCGACAACAGTGCAGGATCCACCGCCTGCCACAACGCCGCCCATTTCGGCAGACTGGCGAACGAGGATCCCACCAGGTTGGCGTAGACCTCGTACTTGACCAGCAGGGCCAGCGCAGGCGCCGTGAAGTAGAGCAGGAAGATGAAGAACAGCGACCAGGCCACCGAGATACGCGCCTCCTTGACGCTGGGCGTCGTGTAGTAGCGCATCAGGATGTGGGGGAGCGCCGCCGTACCCACCATCAGGCAGAAGATGAGCGCGAGGAAGTTGCGCCGCTGGATGTCCTTCGCCTTGTCGTCCTTGGCCGCGAAGATCGCCCCGTGTTCCTTGAGCGGGGCTGCGCGGGCGGCGAGCTTGACATCCTTCGCCCACTGCGCCTTGGCGGCCGCCTCGTCCTTCGGATACTTCGACAGCGCCTCCTCGGCCTTGCTCACCTGGTCTGCCGGGGCGTTCGCGGTCTTCAGCTCGCCAACCCGCTTCTCCAGCGCGGCCTTGCCGTCGGCATAACCTTTGGCAGGATCGCTGAGCGCCGCCTTTGCCGCATCCGCCTTGGACTTGAAGATTCCCCGGACCTCGGCCTCCTTGGGATCCGCGTTGATCTTCTTTTCCAGCTCCGTCACCTTCTGAAGCTGGTAACCATAGACCAGTTGCGGAATCGGCACGCCCGTCTGCTTGGCCGCCAGCCACACCGGCGGGATCATGTAGGCGATGATGAGAATGATGTACTGGGCCACCTGGGTCCAGGTCACCGCCCGCATGCCGCCGAGGAAGGAGCACACCAGGATGCCACCGAGACCGACGAACACCCCGACGCCGAACTCCAGGCCGGTGAACCGGCTGGTGATGATGCCCACGCCCATGATCTGCCCCACCACGTAGGTGAAGGAGCACAGGACGGCCGCGAAAACACCGATCATCCGCGGGATGTGACCGCCGTAGCGCGCGGCCAGGAAGTCCGGAACCGTGAACTGGCCGAACTTGCGCAGGTAGGGCGCGAGGAACAGGGCGACCAGGACGTAGCCGCCGGTCCAGCCCATGATGAAGGCCAGACCGTCATAGCCGAGGGCGTACAGCGAGCCGGCCATCCCGATGAAGGACGCCGCGCTCATCCAGTCCGCGCCCACGGCCATGCCGTTGAATATCGCCGGAACCCTGCGGCCCGCCACGTAGTACTCCGCGATGTCGGCGGTTCGGCTCATGATGCCGATGCCGGCATACAGGCCGATGGTGGCGAACAGGAACAGCCAGCCGATCACCCGATTCGGTACGCCGAGTTGTTCGAGGATGGCGAGCAGGATGACGAAGCCGATGAAGCCGCCCGTGTAGAAGCTGTAGTACTTCTTCAGCGATCTGGCGAATTGTGTTTGGGTCTGTGCGGCCATCGCTTATTCCTCCCCTTCCTGGACACCGTACTCGATGTCGAGCTTGTTCATGTAGTGGGCGTAATACCAGATGATCAGTACATAGATGATCAGCGAACCCTGGGCTCCCATGTAGAACGGGAACGGGAATCCAAGAACCGTGATCGATGCCAGTTCAGCCCCGAAATACCCGATCACGAAGGTCACGACGAACCAGATCACCATGAGGACCGCGGTGATCGTGAGGTTCTTCGACCAGTACTCCTGGTGCTTCTGTGTCAGCTGCATGCCTGCTCCTCCTCAGAAGATGGGCCCGGTACGGCAGAGACTCACGGACAGTCCCGGGCCTCGTTATACTAGGCCGTGCAGCTTACGAAATCCTTTCTCGCGATCGCCGGTCGGTACAAAGCGATCGGGGGCGAACGCGGCGAGGGGCGGCCGATGCGAACGATGGCGCAGCGCACCAGCCCGGCCGCAGAGCCGTCCGCCGGAATCCGCGAGTACCTGGACATCGTCGGAGTGTGAATCGATGCGCATCCTGATCGCGGAAGACGACCCGAGCATCGCCGCCGGGATTCTCTACGCGCTCAAGACGCTCAACCATTTCGCGGTCGACCTGGTGAGCGACGGCGCCCGCGCCGACGGCGTGCTGCACGACGACGTCTACGACCTCCTGATCCTCGATCTCGGCCTGCCCAAGCTCGACGGCTTCCAGGTGCTGCAGCGGCTGCGGAGCCGCAACGCCGGCCTGCCGGTGATCATCATGTCGGCGCGCGGCGGCGACGAAGACAAGGTGCGGGGACTCGATCTGGGCGCAGACGACTACATCGTCAAACCCTTCGGCGTGCGCGAGCTGGAGGCACGCGTACGCGCCCTGCTGCGGCGCACCGTCAACTGCGCATCGGGGCAGATCAGCCGTGCCGGCCTGTGTTTCGACATGACCTCGCGCACCGCGACCCTGGACGGGCGGGCGTTGAACCTTTCCGCGCGCGAAGCCGCGGTGCTCGAAGTGCTGATGCGCGAGTTCGGCCGCGTGGTGCGCAAGGAGCGCCTCATCGAGCAGCTCTACAGCTACGACGAGACCCCCGGCGTCAATGCGATCGAGGTCTTCATCCACCGGCTGCGCAAGAAGCTCGCCCTGGCCCCGGTCGAGGTGCGGACCTTTTACGGGGTCGGCTACCAGCTCGACCACCGCGAAATCGCCTGAGCGCGTGAGAGCGCGCGCCTACAGGCGGTAGTCGAGCTGCAGGCGCGATTGGAGCTTCTTCGCCTGCCTGAACGCCTCCTTGAGGATGTAGCGTTCGAGTTCGTTCAGTTCGTCGGGATCGACCCGGTTGGGCGCACCTTCGCCCCCGCGCACGCGGTGCTGCTGGCGCAGCCGCAGCATCAGGATGAAGTGGAAACCGTCGATGATCGCGGCCACGTCGTCGCGCCCGAAGGACATGCGCGAGGCCACCGCGCGCAGGCGCTGCACGGTGCCGGTCTCCGCCACCCCGTTGGCCAGGGCGAAGATGCGGGCGGCATCGACGAAGGGCCGCGAACCGTACATCTTGAGGTCGATCGTGTGCGGGAAACCCGGGTTCGAATCGAACACGAAGTCGCGGATCAGCCCCAGCGGAGGCTGGCACTGCAGCGCGTTCTCCGCCATCTGGCGCAGGAACAGGGGATTGCCCCCGGTGCGCCCGAGCAGCCACTCGCGCAGGCCCTCCGAGAGTTCCTCGTCGCCGTAGAGCGGGCGGAAGTCGAAGAAGATCGCCGCGTTGAGCAGGGCCTGCGGTTCGGCCCGGCCCATCCACTGCGAAAACGTATGCCGCCATTCTTCCAGCGAAAGACACCACTGCGGGTTGCCCGCCATGATGTTGCCCTTGCACAGCGGGAAGCCGCAGCGGTCGAGCCGTGCGTTCACCTCGCGGGCGAAGGCGACGAAGGCCTCGCGCAGCGCCGGGGCCTCGGCCGCCGAGGGCGCCTCGAAGATGATGCCGTTGTCCTGATCGGTGCTGAGCGTCTGCTCCAGCCGGCCCTCCGAGCCGAGCGCGATCCAGCACCACTTGACGACCGGCAGACGGAACTCGGCCATCGTCAGCTCGATCACGCTCAGGGTGAGCAGGTCGTTCAGGGTGGAGACGAACTGGGTGAGCGGCTCGGCGCCGGCGCCCTGGATCAGCATGTTGTGGGCCAGCGAGGCGATGTCGCGCGAGGCATGCTCCAGCGCCGCCATGTCGCCAGCATGGCGGATCTGCTCGCTGATCTCCTTCGCGCCCACGCGCTGGAGGGCGAACAGGTCGTTCTGCGAGACGATCCCGACCAGGGCGCCCTCGCCATCGACGACCAGCACGTGGCGGATGCCGTGCCGTGCCATCGCGACCGCGGCCTGGTAGGCGCTCGCGTCCGGACGCAGAGTCACCAGGCCGGAGGTCATCACGTCGACGACCGGGGTGTCGAGATGGCAACCCTTGAGCGCGACCCGGCGCAGCAGGTCGGGGAGCGTGAAGATGCCGATCGGCACATGTCCTGGCTCCAGCACGACGATGACCGAACCCACGCCCTCGGCATCCATCGCGGCGAGCGCCTCGCGCACGCCCGCCTGCGGTCCGACCGTGACCGGAGCGCGACGCACGATGGTCGAAAGGGGGCTGTACATCGACTGGTACGGCCCTTGGGGAATGCCGGTTTCCTGGATCATGGCGGGCTTCGGTCTGAATTCAGTAACGAATACGCGCGTAGTAGGTCTTTTCGGCAGCCTCGCGCGCCTGGCGCAAGGTGGTGATGCCCTGCCCGGCGAGCAGCGGGATCATCCGCAGGAAGACCTCGCCGGTGAGGATCGCGTCACCCAGCGCGGTGTGGCGGCCGAGGACATCCACGCCGAGGCGCCCGGCGATCGCCTCCAGCCGGTGCGACTCCTGGTTCGGATGGATCACGGGCGAGAGCAGCAGGGTGTCGAGCACCGGCTGGGTGAAGCGCACCCCGGTCGAGGCTTCCTTCAGTTGCAGGAAGCGCAGGTCGAAGGCGGCATTGTGCGCCACCAGCACGGTATCCTCGCAGAAGGCGTGGAAGCCCGGCAGCACCGCCTCGATGGTGGGCTGCCCGCGCAGCATGTCCGCCGTGATACCGTGAATCTTCGCCGACTCGCGCGCCATGGGCCGGCGCGGATCGACGAGCTGATCGAAGCTCTCGCGTTGCAGCAGTCGTCCATTGACGATGCGCACCGCGCCGATCTGGATGATCTCGTCGCCCGCGGACGGCTCCAGCCCGGTGGTCTCGGTGTCGAAGACCGTGTAGGCGAGCCCGGCGAGCGGCCGGTCGTCCAGCTCGGCGTGCGCGCTGGCGTCCCGGAACAGGTCGAAGTCGTAGTATTCGGGCCGGCTCTGGATCGGCGCGGCGTGGCCCTCCTCGGTTCCGGCCGGCGGTGCGGCGGCCGGAACGAGGAAGCGGAAGAACGCGCGCTGCGAGGTCTTCTCGCGCTGGAACCAGATCTCGCCGCCGTGGCGCTCGGCGATGTCGCGCAGGGTGAGCGGATTGGCCTCCCCGCCCAGGCGCATCGGCTCGAGCTCCCAGGCCATCGCGGTCTCGCTGCCCATCACGGCGCCGGTCCAGATCAGGTCGAGGTGCGCGAGACGGCCCGCGGACATCAGCCGCAGCCGGAGCTCGCGAACCTCGAACTCCTCCTGGAGCCGGGAGGCGAGATAGCCGAGCGCCTGCAGCAGCGAGAAGCTGTCGACCCGGATCCAGAGCCCGTCGGAAACCTCCTCGATCTTCGCCCCGATCCCGACGCGGCTCGCGATGCGCAGCGCTGCCACATCGAGGAAATCCGCGGCCATCATCTCCTCGAGCGGCCAGCGCGCCTTGAGTGAGCCCGCATGCTCGTTCACGGTGCGATCCAGGCGGCTGCCGAACGCGCGCACCTCCTCGGCGATCACGCCCACGAAGCGCTCACGGCTGGCGGCTTCCATGTCCGGGTAGGCCATCAGCGTCTCCACCGCGGCGCGCACGTTGGCGAGCGAGGCGCGGCTGCGCTCGGTCAGTTCCTGGAGCATCTCGTCGCGCCGCGTGTCCGTATCGAAGGCGCGCGTGATGTTGTCCAGCATCAGGACATAGCCGCCGATCTCGCGGCTGCCCGCCGGTTCTCCGTCCGGCCGCGCCGCGCCGAGCACCGGTGCCATCTGCACCCGGATGAGCTGGCCGGCACGGGTCGAGGTGACGAAATGCGCCACCGGTGCCTCGCCGCCGCGGGCCAGCCGGTGCCGGACGTTGTCGAGCGCATGGGTGATCAGCGCGCGATCGAATACCGCGAATACCGAGCGCCCGAGTCCAATCAGCGCGCGCCCGGAAGCGCCTTCGGCGAGCGCCATGAACTGCAGGCGCGCCCGCTGGTTGTAGAGCAGGATGCGCCCGTCGAGGTTGCACACCACCACGCTCTGGGTGAGCTCGGACATCAGCGCGGCGAGCCGGTTGCGTTCCTCCGCGAGCGAGCGGCCGGCCGCCTCGACCTGGCGCTCGACGTCGCGCGACAGCGCGTCGCGCTGGTCGGCGAGAGCGTTGACCGCCTCGGCGAGCGCGTGCAGCTCGGCCGGCCCTTCCAGCCCGAGCCGGTGCGCGCAGTTCGGTCCGCTCAGGATGCGCACCTGCTCGGCCAGCGCGAGCGGCGCGCGCACCCAGACCGCGAAGGCGTGCCGCAACAGCATGCCGAGGGCGACCGCGAACATCGCCATCACATAGATCGCCAGCCCGACCCGGCGCTCGAAGAGGTCCATCATCAGGGCCTTGTCGGAGGCCGGGGAATCGACCCAGAACGCCACTCCGACGGCGACCAGCGCCGCGCCCAGGAACGCGAGCCCACCGGCGAGCAGCAGGGCGAACTTGACCTTCGGGCTCATCGCCGCCGCTCGTGCGGAGATGCCACCGTCACGCCCGCGCGATGTCGAGCGTCGCCTTTACCTTGTCCACCAGCTCGCGGGTGGAGAACGGCTTGGTCATGTAGCCGTCCGCGCCCAGCGCCATGCCCTTGGCGACCTCGGTGTCGCGTCCCTTGGCCGTGAGCATGATGATCTTGACGCCGGAAAGTTTCGGGTTGCCGCGGATCTGCTGGCAGACCTCGAATCCGTTGCGCTTGGGCAGCATCACGTCGAGCAGCACCAGGTCCGGCCGTTCCGACTCGACCATGCGCAGGGCCGCCTCCCCGTCCGCGGCCACCGCCACCTCGAACCCCTCCCGCTTCATCAGGAACTCGAGCGAGATCACGATGTTGGGCTCGTCGTCGACGATCAGGATCTTCTGCGACATGGGTGTCCTCCTACGTTCATTGTGCGCCCGCGCGGGCGGGGCCGCACACCGGCAGGGTGAAGGAAAAGGTCGCGCCCCGTCCCGGCTCGCTCTCCACCCACATCCTGCCGCCGAAATGCTCGACGATCTGCCGGCTGATCGGCAGGCCCAGTCCGGTGCCCTGCGGCTTGCTGGTGAGCGCGTCGCCGCCCTGGCGGAATTTCTCGAACACCCGCGCCTGATCCTCCGCGCGAATGCCGGGACCGTTGTCCTCGACGTCGACCCGAAGCATGTCGCCTGCGCCCGAGAGCCGCACGCGCACCCACCCGGTCGCGGGTTCGACGAACTTCACCGCGTTCGACAGCAGGTTGAGCATGACCTGGATCAGCCGGTCGCGGTCGGCGCACACCAGCGGAACCTCGTCGGGCAGCTCCAGCGAGAGCGCCACCTTGCGGTCGCGGAACAGGGCCTGGGTCGCCGCCGCGGACTGTTCGATCACGACGCGCAGGTCGATCTCGGTGTTCTGCCAATCGACCTTCCCGGACTCGATCTTCGCCATGTCGAGCACCTGGTTGACCAGCCGGGTGAGGCGCTGGCTCTCGGCCGAGATGATTCCGAGGAAGCGCTTGCGTTCGGCGAGCTCCGTCCTGGGATCCTCGAGCAGGATCTCGGAGAACGCCCGGATCGAGGTCAGCGGAGTGCGCAGCTCGTGGGTCACCGAGGACACGAAGTCGTCCTTGAGCCGATCGAGTTCGCGCATGCGCTCGTTGGCCTCGCGCAGGTCGCGCGAGGCGATCTCGAGCTCGCGCGATTTCTGCTCGACCTGACGGCTGTAGGCGCGCACCTGGGAGGCCTCGTCCAGGATGTTCATCACCTCGTCCATGCCCAGCGGCTCTTCCTTGACGACCGAGGACACCATCACGCGGGCGGAGGCGGCGCCGATCGCCCCCGCGAGCAGGCTCTCGGCGAAATGCACCAGGTCGGCATCTGCATGAAGGTCATCGAGCGAATCCGCGCCGTGCGCGCGCGCATAGCGCTCGAAGGCGGCGCGCGCCCGCGCCGGACCGAGGAACCGGCCGATGAGCGGAAGCAGGTCGCCGACCTGCGCGCTCCCCCGCCAGAACTGGGTGCTGACCTGCGCCTGCGTATGGCGGAAGACATCGACGAACAGCGTCGCCTGGCTGGTCTCGACCACGTCGCCGCGGCGCGCGAGCGACACCCACAGGTAGGCGCCGATGTTGGCCGCCAGGCTCCAGAACAGCGAGTGCGTGGTCTCGTCCATGCCCGAGAGCCCGAACAGGCGCTGCGGCTCGAGCAGCTCGATGCCGAACACCCCGCTGTGCAGGAAGGCCGCGGGCAGCCAGCCTGATTTCGCGAACGAAGGCAGCAGCAGCGTGTAGAGCCACACCGCGAAACCGGCCACGATGCCGGCCACGGCTCCGCGCCGCGTGCCGCCCTTCCAGAACATCCCGCCGATCAGCGCCGGTGCGAACTGCGCCACCGCGGCGAACGAGATCAGGCCGATGCCCACCAGCGCATAGGCTTCGCCCGCGGCCCGGAAATAGGTGTAACCGAGCAGCAGGATGGCGACGATCGCGCCGCGCCGGATCCCGAGCAACAGCCCCGAGAGGTCGCGCTCCCGGTGCAGCGGCCACCAGCGCTGGCGCAGCAGCCCCGGCATCACCAGGTCGTTGCACACCATGGTCGAGAGCGCGATCGTCTCCACGATGATCATTCCGGTACCCGCCGAGAGCCCGCCGATGTAGACGAAGAGCGCGAGCAGCTCGTTCCTGTGCGCCATCGGCAGCGTGAGCACGAAGGTGTCCGCATCGACGCCGCCGTCGGGGAAGCGCAGCAGCCCGCCGAGCGCGATCGGCAGCACGAACAGGTTGATGACGATCAGATAGAGGGGAAACAGCCAGATCGCCTTGCGCAGGTGGTTCTCGTTGACGTTCTCCACCACGCCAATCTGGAACTGGCGCGGCAGCAGCGTCACCGAGAGCATGGCGAGCAGCGTGAGCGAGGTCCAACTGCCGTAGTGCGCGGCGTCGTTCTCGAAGGTCATCAGCGCGGCGAGCCGGGGAACCCGGGCGGCGCGCTCGAAGATGTCGCCGAAGCCGTCGTAGATGCCGAAGGTCACGAACGCTCCCACCGCCACGAAGGCGACCAGCTTGACCAGCGACTCGAAGGCGATCGCCGCGACCATGCCCTCGTGCCGCTCGGTGGCGTCGAGGTGCCGGGTGCCGAACAGGATGGTGAATGTGGCCAGGATCAGCGCGATGTACAGGGTGTTGTCCTGGAGCACGGGAACCGCCGCCGAGTGCGCCGGCATCACGATGTCCGGGTAATGCAGCAGGATGGTGAAGCTGTTCGAGACCGCCTTGAGCTGGAGCGAGATGTAGGGCACGACGCCGACCACGGCGACCACCGTGACCAGCCCGCCGAGCAACTGGCTCTTGCCGTAGCGCGAGGCGATGAAGTCGGCGATGGAGGTGATGCGGTGGGTCTTGGTGATGCGGATGATCTTCAGCATCACGAACAGCCAGAGGGCCGCGATCAGCGTCGGCCCGATGTAGATGGGCAGGAAGCCAATCCCGGTCGAGGCCGCGCGCCCGACGCTCCCGTAGTAGGTCCAGGTCGTGCAATAGACGGCGAGCGAGAGCGCGTAGATATAGGGGTTGGCGATGATCGAGCGTCCCTGGTCGGCACGCTTGTCGCCGACCCAGGCGATCGCGAACAGCACGCCCAGGTAAGCGATCGAACAGACGACGATCACCCATCCCTGCAGCACTGGCACTCTCCCCGGTCAGGGCTTGTCGCGGCGTCTCTCGATCACCCAGGCCATCATCCCGATCAGCGCAGCCCAGACGGCGAACACGTAGGCGTACAGCATCGGGATGCCGGCGACGGTCTCCGCGCGGTTGAACAGGTAGAGGAACGGGTAATTGAACAGCGCCCAGCCGAGCAGGAACACGCCCGCCAGGCGCTGCGCCGTCAGCGATCCGCGCGCGATCATGTTCCGGCTCCCACGTACGAGTGGATGCGCCGATGAACCCGGCCGGCCCCGGGCGCCCTCGGGATCCCGGCGGGCACCGCCACGTTCAGGCGCTCTGCTCGAGTTGCTCCAGGATGGCCGGGTTCTCCAGGGTCGAGACGTCGATCTCCTCGCCCTTCGCGATCGCCCGCAGCAGCCGGCGCAGGATCTTGCCCGAGCGGGTCTCGGGCAGGTTGTCGCCGAAGCGGATGTCCCTGGGCTTGGCGATCGGACCGATCGCCTCGGCCGCCCAGCCCTGCAACTGCCTGACCATCTGCGTCGCGGCCTCGCCGGTCGGGCGTGCCTTCCTCGTCCTTCGGACCGAAGGGAGCTTTCGGCCCCCGCCCGCTTTCGAACGCGGCGCTGCCGGCGAAGTCAGCCGCTGCGCGGCTCATGTCCCCTTCTGGACAGTAGAGCGAATGATTTCGACCACATCCGGATTGGCGAGAGTGGTGATGTCCCCGGTGTTGCCCTTGGTGGAGACGGCAGTGAGGATCCGGCGCATGATCTTGCCCGAACGGGTCTTCGGCATGTCCGGAACGATCCAGACATGCTTCGGCTTGGCGATGGGGCCGATTTGCTCGGCAATGACCGCTGCGATCTTCGCGCTCAGCTCCGGACTCGCCTCGAAGCCTGGCTTCAACGAAACATAAAGCTCGGGGACGCGCCCCTTCAGTTCGTCCGGGACGGGCACGACAGCCGCCTCCGCCACTTCGGGCACGGTGAGCGCGGCGCTCTCGATCTCCTTGGTCCCGAGCCGGTGGCCCGCCACATTGATGACGTCGTCGATGCGCCCAAGAATGCGGAAATAGCCGTCGGCAGCATGGACCGCCCCGTCTCCCGCGAGGTACGGCCAGTCATGCCAGTCCGTGCTTTTCTTGTCCTTGCAGTAGCGCTCGAAGTACTGCCGTGTCATCCGCTCGGGGTCTCCCCAGATCGTTTGCATCAGACCGGGCCACGGATTGCGGATGCAGATATTCCCAGCCTGTCCGGCGCCCGCCGGAATCTCCTTCCCCTCGTCGTCGTAAATGACGGGATAGATGCCCGGTACGCCGGGCCCCGCACTTCCGGGTTTCATCGGCGCGATCGCGGGCACGGTACTGCAGAGGAAGCCGCCGTTCTCCGTCTGCCACCAGGTATCGACGATGACGGCTTCCTTCTTCCCGACGACCTCGTAATACCAGCGCCAGACTTCCGGCTCGATCGGCTCGCCGACCGTGGTCATGTGCTTGAAGTGATAGTTGTACCGGGCCGGGATGTCTTCCCCCGCGCGGCGCAGCGCGCGGATGGCAGTTGGCGAAGTGTGAAAAATGTTGACGCCCAGTTCCTCGGCAATGCGCCAGGAACGTCCCGCGTCCGGATGCGTGGGGACACCTTCATAGACGACGGAGGAAGCGCCGAGCGCCAGCGGACCGTAGACGATGTAGGAGTGGCCGGTGATCCAGCCGATGTCCGCCATGCACCAGTACACGTCCTCCGGGTGGATGTCCTGGATGTACTTGGACGTGCCGGCGACATAGGCAAGATAGCCGCCGGTGCTGTGCTGACAGGCCTTCGGGCGCCCGGTGCTGCCGCTCGTGTACATGAGAAACAGAGGGTCCGTGGCCAGCATGTGCTCGGGCTCGACGCGGCGGCCGCGGTACTGCGGCAGGAGGTCGTTCACAATAAAATCGCGACCTGTTACCAGCGCGGTCTGGGAGGAGTATTTGCCCGGATGCCTCTGCCACACCAGCACCTTCTCCGGGGCGGCGTTTTCCGACTGCGCCTTGTCCGCCGCGATGTCCGCGAGTTGTTTATGGTCGAGCAATTTGCCCGCGCGGTAGTAGGCGTCCATGGTGATGAGCACGCGGCTCTGGGAATCCGCGATGCGCTCGCCGCACGCCTGGCCCGAGAACCCGCTGAAGACCTGGGAATGAATGATGCCCAGACGCGCGCAGGCGAGCATCGTAATCGGCAGTTCGGCAGTCATGGGCAGATGCAGCGTCACCCGATCCCCACGCTTCAATCCGCAGAAGTCACGAAGCACCGCAGCGAGCTCGTTCACCCGCACCCAGAGTTCCTGATAGGTGATGTGCTGGATCGGCTCGTTTTCGGGTTCGGGGACGAAGTGGAGGGCCGTCTTGTTCCTGTTCTTCGGCAAATGCCGATCGACGCAGTTGTAGCAAGCGTTCAATTCTCCGCCCACAAACCACTTCCAGAACGGGGGATTGGAAGTGTCCAGGGTCTTCCCCCAGTACTTGTACCAGGTCAGAAGATCCGCGTACTCTTTGTAGCACTCGGGAAAGTTCTTTTCCGAAAACCTCTCCAGAATGCTCGCGTCGGTCACATTGGCCTGCGCGATGAAACTGACCGGGGGGTAGTAGTAGTCCTCTTCCTTCCAGTGAACGGCCAGCTGCGCCTCGGTCGTTTCGACAGGGTCTGTTTTTGCCATCTTGCATCCTCCTTTTCTGAACGTCGTCGCTGCGTATGAAGTGTAACATCGGGTCGGAATCGATCCGCGCTCCGTGTTCTGCATGAGGCCGGTCGAAGTCCTTGAAGCGATGACAGTCGGGCCAGCCGCTCCACGAGAGACCCCGGATCGCAAGGTTGTCGCCGACGCGGCCCGCCGCACAGCGCCGGCCGGGTTCCCGACGATTCTACGGGATGGGCGAATTTAACGGCAGTTTCCTTACAAAGGGCTTACAGGGCCGATGCTGCTGCGCAGCAGCAGTGTAGAATCGCCCGCCGTGAACGAACGCCGTTCCGCCGACATGCCCGTCATGCCGAACCCGAGCCCCCCACCGACCGATCAGCCCCTCCTGCGCCGCTCCGCCAGGAAATCCTCCACTCGCAGGGAAAGACGATGACCCCGATACGCCAGGAAGACTTCATCCGCAGCATCCGTGATGCGCTCCAGTTCATCTCCTACTATCACCCGGCCGACTACATCCGGGCGCTCGCGCGCGCCTGGGAGGCCGAACGCTCGCCGGCAGCGCGCGACGCGATGGCGCAGATCCTCGTCAATTCGCGCATGTGCGCAGAGGGCCACCGGCCGATCTGCCAGGACACCGGCATCGTCACCGTGTTTCTCCGGATCGGCATGGACGTGCGCTGGGACGCCTCCCTCGGCGTTCAGGAGATGGTCGACGAGGGCGTGCGCCGCGCCTACCTCGACCCCGACAACAAGCTGCGCCTGTCCATCCTCGCCGACCCGGCGGGCGCGCGCCGCAACACGGGCGACAACACGCCGGCGGTGGTGCATTGCGAACTCGTCCCCGGCGACACCGTGGACGTCCATGTCGCGGCCAAGGGCGGAGGCTCGGAGGCGAAGTCGAAGTTCATCATGCTCAACCCGTCCGATTCCATCGTCGACTGGGTGCTGAAGACCGTGCCAATGATGGGGGCGGGCTGGTGTCCGCCCGGCATCCTCGGCCTCGGGATCGGCGGCACCGCCGAGAAGGCCATGCTGCTGGCCAAGCGCGCGCTGATGGAACCGATCGACATCCAGGCGCTCGCCGCCCGCGGCCCGAACACCCGCGCCGAGGAGCTGCGCCTCGAGCTCTACGACCAGGTCAATGCGCTCGGCATCGGCGCCCAGGGACTGGGCGGACTCACTACCGTGCTCGACGTGAAGGTGCTCGACTATCCGACCCACGCGGCGAACCTGCCGGTGGCGATGATCCCCAACTGCGCGGCCACCCGCCACGCCCATTTCGTGCTCGACGGGCGCGGCCCGGTGAGTCTCGATCCGCCCAGCATCGAGGACTGGCCGAAGTTGACCTACGATGCCAGCCGCGGCAGGCGTGTCGATCTCGACCGCGTAACGCGAGAGGAGGTCGCCGCGTGGAAGCCGGGTGAGGCGCTCCTGCTCAACGGCAGGATCTACACGGGGCGCGACGCAGCCCACAAGCGCATGGTCGAGGCTCTCGACCGGGGCGAGCGCCTGCCGGTGGATCTCGCCGGCCGCTTCATCTACTACGTCGGCCCGGTGGACCCGGTGCGCGACGAGGTGATGGGGCCGGCGGGACCGACGACCTCCACGCGCATGGACAAGTTCACCCGGCAGATGCTCACCCAGACCGGGCTGCTGGGCATGATCGGCAAGGCCGAACGCGGCCCCGCCGCGATCGAGGCCATTCGCGACCACCGCTCGGTCTACCTCATGGCCGTGGGCGGCGCCGCCTACCTCGTGTCGAAAGCCATCCGCGCGGCGCGCGTCGTTGCCTTCCCGGATCTCGGCATGGAGGCGATCTACGAGTTCGAAGTGAAGGACATGCCGGTCATGGTCGCGGTGGATTCGAAGGGCGTCTCCGTACATCAGACCGGACCGCGCGAATGGCAGGCGAGGATCGGCAAGATTCCGGTCGGCGCGGCCTGACCCGCGCCCGCGGCTGCGGCCCGCTGCGGGCCGGGCGGAGAGCGTGCCGTGCCGGTTGAGCCCGAGCGCACTCCGGTCGCGGGCGTCGCCGCGCTCATCGCGCTGTGTGCCGTCTATCTGCTCGCCGGGGCGATCGGCCACGACCCGTGGAAGCCCGACGACGCACTGCACTTCGGCATCGTCTACTCGATGCTGGAATCCGGGCGCCCGTGGATGCCGCAATTCATGGGCGAGACGCTCCCGGGGACACCGCCGCTCTACTACTGGGTCGCCGCCGCGAGCGCACGTCTGTTCGGCTGGGTGCTGCCGGTGCACGACGCCGCGCGCATCGCGGCGGTCGCATTCGGCGCGCTCCTCCTCTCGGGGATCGGGGCCTGCGCCCGTGCGCTCGACGGCGCCGGCTCGGGCGCACTCGGCGTGCTCGTCGCGATCGGCTGCATCGGGCTCGTCGCGCCCATCCACGACCTCCAGCCGGCGATCGCCCTCCTTGCAGCCTGCGCCTTCACGCTCTACGGCCTGATCCGGCTGCCTGCGCAACCGCTCGCCGGCGCGCTGATCGCCGCGGTCTCGATCGCGCTCGGCACCCTCGCCCAGGGAGCGCAGGCCATCGTCCAGCTCGCTCCGCTGGCGGCCGTGCCCGCGTTCACGAGCGCCGAGGGGCGCCGCCCCGCCGCGCTCGTGGCCGCAGCACTGGTCCCGATCGCCGGCGCCGGGCTCGCCGCCGCCTGGTCCATCGCGCTCGCCGCCGCCGATCCGGCGCTGTTCGCCGCTTGGCGGACGGCTTTCACGGACGAGTTCGCGCACCTCGAATTCTCGCCCCGGCGCCTGGGCGCGATCCTGTCGCTGCTTGGGTGGTTCGGGTGGCCCGCGGCTCCGCTGGCGCTGTGGACGCTGTGGCGGCGGCGCAGGTCTGCCGGCGATGCGGCGATCGCGGCTCCGCTCGCCGCCGCCGCATGGTTGCTCCTCGTGGCCGCCTCCATCGACGTTCCGCGCACGGAAAGCGCCCTCCCCCTGCTCGTTCCCCTGGTGCTGCTCGCGGTGCCGGGGGCGACCACGCTGCGGCGCGGAGCCGCCAACGCGCTCGACTGGTTCGCGGTCATGACCTTCACGCTGTTCGCCGGCCTCGCCTGGCTGGGCTGGGTCGCGATGAGCTTCGGCGTGCCCGCGCGCCTCGCGCTCCGGGCCGTGAAGCTCGAACCCGGCTTCGTCATGACGAACGCGCCGTTCTGGGTAATCGCCGCGGGCCTCATGAGCGCAACCTGGCTGTGGCAGATCGCGGCCGGTCCGCGCCATCCGGCGCGCGCCACGCTGCGCTGGGCGCTCGGCATGACGACGATCTGGGTGCTGTTCATGACCCTGTGGCTGCCGTGGATCGAATACGGCAAGAGCTACCGCCCGCTCGCCGCCTCGCTCGCCCGCGCGCTTCCGCCCGCCGGCGGGCGTCTGTGCGGCTACAATCTGGGAGCGGCACAGCGCGCCTCGCTCGACTATTTCGCCGGCATCCGCACGCGGGCGGTCGCCTCGCCCGCGCAGCCCGGCTGCGCACTGCTGCTGATGCAGGCGGCCGGCCGTAATGCCGACCCCTCGCCGGGCACCGGATGGCGCAAGCTGTGGGAAGGCCGGCGGCCGGGCGACCGCCGCGAGCTGTTCCGACTCTTCGTTTGGGAGCGACCATGAACGATGCCTTGCAGCGCTTGCCCCAGTGGCAGGCTCTCGCCGCCCACCGTGACCGGGTCGCGCCGCGCCACCTGCGTGAGCTCTTCGCCGAGGATCCGCGCCGCTTCGATCGCTTCAGCCTGAGCGCCGGCGATCTGCTGGCCGATTTCTCCAAGCAGCGCATCGACGCGCACACCGTCGCGCTGCTCCTCGACCTGGCCGCAGCGCGCTCTCTCGGCGATTGCATCCAGCGCATGGCCGCGGGCAGCCGCATCAACGTCACCGAAGGGCGTGCCGCGCTGCATATCGCACTGCGCGCGGAAACCCGCTACTGCGTCGACGGGGCCGAGGTGACGAGCGGGGTGCACGCGAACCTGGATCGCTTCCTGCGGCTCGCCGAGCAGATTCGCGCCGGGACTACGACCGGTGCAAGCGGAAGGACGATCCGCCAGGTCGTCAACCTCGGCATCGGAGGCTCCGACCTCGGGCCGCGGATGGCGACCCGTGCGCTGGCGCGCTTCGCCGATCCCCGGATCGCGGTCGATTACGTCGCCAACGTCGATCCGGCCGAGCTCGGCTCGGTGCTCGCGCGCGCCGAGCCCGCGGAGACCCTCTTCATCCTGTCCTCGAAGAGTTTCACCACGGTGGAGACGCTCACCAACGCCCGCACCGCGCGCGCCTGGCTCGCCGCGAGGCTCGGGTCCGAGCGGGCGATCGCCGCCCATTTCGTCGCGGTCACCAACAATCTCGCCGCGGCCGCCCGCTTCGGCATCCCGGCCACCGGCTGCTTCGAGCTGCCGGAGTGGGTGGGGGGACGCTACTCGATGTGGTCGGCGATCGGCCTGCCGCTCGCCTGCTCGATCGGAGCCGCGAATTTCCGCGCCCTGCTCGCCGGAGCGAGAGCGATCGACGACCACTTCCTGGCCACCCCCGCCGAGCGAAACGTTCCGGTGCTGATGGCGCTCATCGGGATCTGGAACATCGACTTCCTCGGCGCCGCATCGCTCGCGGTGCTGCCCTACTCGCACGCCTTGGGCGAGCTGCCCGACTACCTCCAGCAGCTCGACATGGAGAGCAACGGCAAGCGCGTCGGCGCGGACGGTCATCCGATCGGAGTCGACACCGCCCCCATCGTCTGGGGCGGCGCCGGAACCGTGGGCCAGCACGCCTTTCATCAGCTCTTCTACCAGGGCACGCGGCTCACGCCGATCGACTTCGTCGTCCCGGCCGGGCGCGGCGGCGAAGCGCAGGACGCGCTGGTCACAGCCGCGTTCGCCCAGAGCGCCGCGCTGATGCTCGGCCGCACCGCGGAGGAAGCGCGCGCGGAACTCTGCGCCCGCAAGATCCCCTCCGAGGAAGTCGAACGGCTCACCCCCCACCTCGTCTGCCCGGGCAACCAGCCGAGCACGACCCTGCTCTTTCCCGAGCTCACGCCCTCGACGCTCGGCCAGCTCATCGCGCTCTACGAGCACAAGGTCTTCGTGCAGGGCTGCATCTGGGGCATCAACAGCTTCGACCAGTACGGAGTCGAACTGGGCAAGCACATGGCCAGCTCGATCGGCCTCGCGGAGACGCCCGCGCCGCAACTGGATTCCTCCACGGCCGGCCTCACGCAGGCACTGCGCCGCATGCGCGGCGGCTGAGCCAGCAGCGACCCGCAACTCGAAACCCGTCACCCGAAACCGTTTCACCCTCGCGGCGCGCCGGACGGCTTGCCGTCCCCGCCGCTCTGGGCGAAAATGATTCAGCGAACCAACATGCACCGTGACATGCCATGAGCGAGCACCACATTTCGGCGAGACCCAGACTCGGGCTGGAGGCGCACGGGCTGTTCAACCTGAACGCCATCTACTGGACGCTGCCCACTTCGGCGCTCTACGAGCAGGCGATCGAACGGCGCGAAGGGCACATCGCGCACATGGGTTCGCTCGTGGTGCGCACCGGCCACCACACCGGTCGCTCCGCCAACGACAAGTTCGTGGTGCGCGAGCCCAGCTCGGAAAAGGAGGTGTGGTGGAGTCCGGTCAACCGCCCGTACGATCCCGGCTGCTTCGAGCGCCTCCACCTGCGCATGGCCTCGTACCTGCAGATGAAGGATGTCTACGTGCAGGACTGCTTCGCCGGCGCCGATCCGGATTACCGGGTACCGGTACGCATCATCACCGAGTACGCCTGGCACAGCCTGGTCGCACGCAACATGTTCATCCAGGCCCGGCCCGGCGAGCTGGAGAACCACGAACCGCAATTCACCGTCATAGACGTGCCGCGCTTCCACGCCATCCCCGAGACCGACTGCACCAACTCCGAAACCTTCGTGATCGTCAATTTCGCCAAACGCCTGGTGCTGATCGGCGGCACCAGCTACGCGGGCGAGATCAAGAAATCCGTCTTCACCCTGATGAACTACCTGCTGCCCCTGAAGGGCGTGCTGCCGATGCACAGCTCGGCGAACATCGGGCCGGACGGCTCCACCGCGGTGTTCTTCGGCCTGTCGGGCACCGGCAAGACCACGCTCTCGGCCGATTCCTCGCGCACCCTGATCGGCGACGACGAGCACGGTTGGAGCGACAACGGCGTGTTCAACTTCGAGGGCGGCTGCTATGCCAAGACGATCCGCCTGTCGCCCGCCGCGGAACCCGAGATCTTCGGCACCACCCAGCGATTCGGCACCGTGCTGGAGAACGTCACGCTCGATCCCGAATCCCGCCAGGTGGACCTCGACGACGACTCGCTCACCGAGAACACGCGCGCCTCCTACCACATCTCCGCGATCCCCAACGCAACGCTCAGCGGCCGCGGCGGTCATCCGAAGCACATCCTGTTCCTCACCGCCGACGCCTTCGGTGTGCTGCCGCCGGTGGCGAAGCTCACGCCCGAACAGGCGATGTACCACTTCATCAGCGGCTATACCGCGCGGGTGGCCGGCACCGAAAAGGGCGTGACGGAACCCACGCCGGTCTTCAGCCCGTGTTATGGCGGCCCCTTCCTGGCGCTGCATCCGCGCCGTTACGCGCAGATGCTGGGTGACCGGATCCGCAGGCATGGGACGAAGGTCTGGCTGATCAACACCGGCTGGAGCGGCGGCCCGTACGGCACCGGAGAGCGCATGCCCATCGCCTACACGCGCGCCATCGTCAATGCGGTACTCGCCGGCAACCTCGATGACGTCCCCACGCGCCGGGACCCGGTCTTCGGCTTGGCGATGCCGCAGTCCTGCCCCGGTGTGCCGGCCGAAGTGCTCGATCCGCGCGACACTTGGAAGGACGAGGACGCCTACGACGCCGCGGCGCGCCGGCTCGCCGCGAGCTTCAGGGAGAATTTCAGGAACTACGAGCAGGACATGCCCGCCGAGATCCGTGCGGCGGGGCCGTCGGACGCCTGAGCGCCGGGGTGCGACGCCGGGCGCGAGCGCTCGATCGCGCGGCACCCGCCCGTCGCTCGCCGAAGGCTCCTGGCGACCCGTAAGGTTTTCCCTTGCCGGGGTTGTAAGCCCAAACCGGCGGAATTTGTCCAGTTTGGTTACTTCACGCCCGCACTGTGCGGTTCTCTTGCAGCGACGCAATCAACGGGCAGGAAACGTTCCCCTTCCGTGCATGACAGGCGCACACAAGCTCGGATAGCACGGCTTCCATGCGCGCCAAGTCGGCCATCTTTTCGCGCACGTCCTGAAGCTTGTGCTCGGCCAGGCTGCTGGCTTCATCGCAGTGAGTACCATCGTCCAACCTGAGCAATTCAGCAATTTCGTCCAGGCTAAATCCCAGCCGCTGGGCCGATTTCACAAACCGCACCCGCGTCACATCCGCTTCGCCATACCGGCGAATGCTGCCGTAAGGCTTGTTTGGCTCCGATAGCAGGCCCTTGCGCTGATAGAACCGGATGGTCTCCACGTTGACCCCGGCCGCCTTGGCGAAGACGCCAATGGTCAGATTCTCGAAAATAGTTTGCATACCTCTTGACTCCGTACATGACTACGGAAGTAAGGTTACGCTATTCCTTCTATTTTCGATAGGACAAACACATGTCTGAACCACAAAACGGGCGCGGTGCCCTCTTCGCCGGCGGGCTGGCTGCCATTCTCGCTTCGACCTGCTGCCTGGGGCCGCTGGTTCTGATCGCCCTGGGGTTCAGCGGCGCGTGGATAGGCAATCTGACAGTGCTGGAACCGTATCGACCGCTCTTCATCGGCGCGGCACTGGTGGCGTTGTTCTTCGCCTGGCGGCGCATTTTCCGACCAGCACAAGCCTGCAAGCCAGGCGAGGTGTGCGCGATTCCGCAGGTACGCAGCACCTACAAGCTGATTTTCTGGATCGTGGCCGCGCTGGTACTGGTTGCGCTCGGATTCCCCTACGTCCTTCCTTTGTTTTACTAACCGGAGATCACCATGAAAAAGCTGCTTGCTTCCCTCGCTCTCGTCGCCGTCGTTGCCCCCGTGTGGGCCGCCACTCAAACCGTCACGCTGGCGGTGCCGGGCATGACCTGCGCCGCCTGCCCGATCACGGTCAAGAAGGCGCTCTCCAAAGTCGAGGGCGTAAGCAAGGCCGACGTGAACTTCGACAAGCGCGAGGCCGTCGTCACCTTCGACGATGCCAAGGCCAGTGTGCAGAAGCTGACCAAGGCGACCGAAGACGCGGGTTACCCCTCTTCCGTAAAGAAATAATAAGCATGAAAGAGCCGGAAACAAAAACACTGCTGCGAATCGGCATCGTCGGCACGGTGTTGGTGGCACTGTGCTGCTTCACGCCGATTCGGGTCATCCTGCTAGGCGCGGTTGGGTTGGCGGTGTTCACCGGTTATCTGGATGTCGTGCTACTGCCGACACTCTTGGTGTTTGTCGGTTTGACCATCTATGCCGTTCGGCGCAAGAAAAATACTGAAGTCTGCTGTGTACCAACGCAATCTGGGGATAAAGAATGATCGAAATGCAAATTACCGGCATGACCTGCGACTCGTGCGCTACGCACGTCAAGGAAACCTTGGAGAAAGTGCCCGGCGTGCAGTCTGCCGTCGTGTCCTACGCCAAGGGTGCGGCACAGCTCGCGCTTGACCCCGGCACCACACCGGACGCGCTGACCGCCGCCGTGGCGGGACTTGGCTACAAGGCAACGCTCGCCGATGCTCCGCCGACCGAGAACCGTAGCGGTCTGCTCGACAAGGTGCGCGGCTGGATGGGGGCCGCCGACAAGCACAGCGACGGCGAACGCCCGTTGCAGGTCACCGTGATCGGCAGCGGCGGGGCCGCGATGGCGGCTGCGCTGAAGGCTGTCGAACAGGGCGCGCGCGTCACGCTGATCGAGCGCGGCACCATCGGCGGCACTTGCGTCAATGTCGGCTGCGTGCCGTCCAAGATCATGATCCGCGCCGCCCATATCGCTCATCTGCGCCGTGAAAGTCCATTCGACAGCGGTATCGTGGCAACAGCGCCGGCGATTGACCGCAGCAAGCTTCTGGCTCAACAGCAGGCCCGCGTCGATGAGCTGCGCCACGCCAAGTACGAAGGCATCCTGGAAAACAATCCGGCCATCACCGTACTGCACGGTGACGCGCGTTTCAAGGATAGCCAGAGCCTTGCCGTCCGTTTGAACGACGGCGGCGAGCGCGTGGTGGTGTTCGACCGCTGCCTGGTCGCCACGGGTGCCAGTCCGGCCGTGCCGCCGATTCCCGGCTTGAAAGACACGCCGTATTGGACATCCACCGAGGCCCTGGTGAGCGACACCATTCCCGAACGCCTGGCCGTGATCGGGTCGTCGGTGGTCGCGCTGGAACTGGCGCAAGCCTTTGCCCGGCTGGGCAGCCAAGTCACGATCCTGGCGCGCCGCACGCTGTTCTTCCGCGAAGACCCGGCCATCGGCGAAGCCATTACGGCCGCCTTCCGTGCCGAAGGCATCAAGGTGCTGGAACATACGCAAGCCAGCCAGGTTGCCCATGTGGACGGCGAATTCGTGCTGACCACGGGACACGGCATCGTTGCCGCCGACCAGTTGCTGATCGCCACCGGCCGCACACCAAACACGCGCAGCCTGGGGCTGGAAGCGGCGGGGATCGCTGTCAATGGGCAGGGAGCCATCGTCATCGACAAAGGCATGCGTACCAGTACGCCGCACATCTATGCCGCCGGTGACTGTACCGACCAGCCGCAATTCGTCTATGTGGCAGCGGCTGCCGGCACCCGAGCGGCCATCAACATGACGGGCGGGGACGCGGCTATCAATCTGGCCGCGATGCCAGCAGTCGTGTTCACCGATCCGCAGGTCGCTACCGTGGGCTACAGTGAGGCGGAAGCGCATCACGACTGCATCGAAACCGACAGCCGCACCTTGACCTTGGACAACGTGCCGCGTGCGCTTGCCAATTTCGATACACGCGGCTTTATCAAGCTGGTCGTCGAAGAAGGTAGCGGACGGCTCATCGGCGTGCAGGCGGTGGCCCCGGAAGCGGGTGAGCTGATCCAGACGGCGGTGCTCGCGATACGCAACCGCATGACGGTGCAGGAATTGGCCGACCAGTTGTTCCCCTATCTGACGATGGTCGAAGGACTGAAACTCGCGGCGCAGACCTTCAGTAAGGACGTGAAGCAGCTTTCGTGCTGCGCCGGATGAGGAAAAGGAGGTGTTCGATGAACGCCTACACGGTGTCCCATCTGGCCCATGATGCCGGGGTGAGTGTGCATGTGGTACGCGACTACCTGCTGCGTGGATTGTTGCGGCCGGTGGAGCGCACCGCTGGCGGCTACGGCTTGTTCGATGCCGCTGCGTTGCAGCGGCTGTGCTTCGTGCGGGCCGCTTTCGAGGCAGGCATCGGCTTGGATGCACTGGCGCGGCTGTGTCGGGCGCTGGATACTGCGGACGGCGACGGTGCGTCTGCGCAGCTTGCCGCGCTGCGTCAGATCGTCGAACGCCGGCGCGAGACCTTGGCCAGCCTCGAAATGCAGTTGGCAGCAATGCCAACTTGTACCGGCTCCGATTGTCTGGACACGTTTTTGCAACTCAGGCTGCCTTTCGCATGGCATAAGCCTGGCGGACTTCAAGGGGTGACATGAAGCCCATTTTTTCGAGACGCCAATGGCGATTGTAGCGTTCCTTGAACTCGGCCACGGCCACACGAACTTCTTCGAGGTTCTGGAAGATACGAGCGTGGA
>MNXU01000038.1:125634-172638 GCA_001872285.1 Betaproteobacteria bacterium CG2_30_68_42 | reverse complement strand
CCGGCATCGGGCTGGCGGTGGCGCAGGAGACGATCGGCAGCCCGCAGTTCGGGATCACACCCCAGACGCTCCGGTCGCCCGAGAGTCTTTCCGGCGCAGTGTCGCTCGGATAGGAGGTGCGAGCCATGCCCGGACAGGATTTGAACGCGGAAAGTGGCTTCTCGCCTGCGCTGCTGGAGCTCCACGAGGCTCCACCCCATCCGGCCGCGCGGGCGGTGCTGCTGGCTTGCCTCGCGATGCTCGCGGCGACGTTCGCCTGGGCCGCTCTCGGACAGCTCGACATCGTCGCGGTGGCCGAGGGGCGGCTGATTCCGCGCTCGCACCTGAAGATCGTGCAGCCCGCCGAAGCCGGAGTGGTGAAGGAGATCCTGGTCGCGGAGGGCGATCGGGTCCGGGCCGGCCAGGTGCTGGCGCGCATGGATACGGCCTACAGCGAGGCGGACCGCACCAGCATCCTCACCGAGGTCCACGCGAGCCGTCTCAATCTTCGGCGCATCGATGCCCAGCTCGCCAGCCGCCCGCTCGTCAGGCAGCCCGACGACCCGCCCGCGCTGTTCGAGCGCGTCGCGGCCGAACACGAGGCGGAGCTTCGCGCCTATCGAGGTGCGCTCGCACAGGAGCAGGCGGCACTCGATCGCGCCCGGCACGAGCTCGCCGCGGCCGAGCAGGTGCGTGCGAAGCTGGCCGGCGTCCTGCCCCACTACGCCGAGCAGGAGCGCGCGTTCGCGGATCTCGCGCGCGGCGGTTACGTCAGCCGCCTGGTGGCGACCGACAAGAGCCGCGAGCGCATCGAGCGCGAGCAGGATCTGCGCGCGCAGGAAGCCGTCATCGAGTCCGCGACGGCCGCGATCGCCGCTGCCGAGCAACGCCTGCGTCAGGTCAGCGCAGAGACCGAGCGCCGCCTGCAGGCCGAGCGGGTACAGGAGGCGACCCGGCTGGACAAGCTGGGCCAGGAACTCGCCAAGCAGTCGCACCGCGGCGAGGCTCTGGAGCTGAAGGCGCCGCAGGACGCGATCGTCAAGGAACTGGCCACGCACACGGCCGGATCGGTGGTGTCGCCGGGAACGGTGCTGCTGACGCTGGTTCCCGCGGACGACGCCCTGCGCGCCGAGGTCTGGGTTCATAACGACGACATCGGTTTCGTGCACCCCGGCCAGCCGGTGCAGCTCAAGCTGGCGGCCTATCCGTTCCAGAAGTATGGCATGCTGAGCGCGCGCGTCGCTCAGGTGGGCGCCGATGCCCACGAGCCGAAAACGGCTCAGGACGCCGGCGCGGGGCTGTTCCGCACGGTCGTCGATCTGGACACCGAAGCGCTCTCGCTCGATGGGCAGCGCTACGTGCTTTCCCCCGGCATGGCGCTCGCCGCGGAGATCAAACTGGGCAGCCGCAGCGTGCTCGAATACCTGCTGACCCCGATCCGGGGCGCATTTCACGAGGCCGGACGCGAGCGATGAGCGGTTCGGCTACGATGCCCGCGGCACGGCCCGCTGGCTTCGACCGATACGACTGCCGGACATGACGAGACTCGGATTCAGGCGCGCTGCACTCTTCGCTGCCGCGATCCTTTCCTGGCTTTCCGCGCCCGCCCGCTCCGCGCTGCCTGACCCGGTGCGCTTCGGAATCGCCATCGAACTGGGCGATCGCGGGCTCGCGCAGGGCTGGCTCGAAGAGGGTCTGGAACCCGATTTCATGGCCGACCGGATCGGCACCGGCCTCATGATCGCGGCTTGGGAAGGCAATATCCCGATGATGCGGATGTTCGTCGAGGCCGACGCCGACATCGAGAAGACCAACCGCTACGGCGAGAACGCCCTGATGCATGCGGCATGGAAGGGACGTGTCGGGGCGGTGCGCTGGCTGCTCGATCGCGGGGCGAAGATCGACCGCGAGGGATCGCAATGGTCCGCCCTGCATTACGCGGTCTTCGCCGGGCACCAGGAGGTGACTCGACTGCTCATCGAGCGTGGCGCGAATGTGAGCGCTCGCTCTCCGAACGGTTCGACGGTCCTGATGATGGCCGCTCGCGAAGGGCACGAGGCGCTTGCGAAGCTGCTGCTCGACAGCGGGGCGGATGCCGCGGCGACCAACGAAGCGGGCGAAGATGCCGTGGCCTGGGCGATGCGCCAGCGCAATTTCGGCATCGCGCGGCTCGTGTCCTCCGCGGAGCGTTTCGCGCTGTCTTCACGCGAGCCGCCGGAGGGACAGCCCCCGCTTCGTTCCATCCCGGCGCCGGCAAGGATGGACGAGCTGCTGCGCGCGATGCGTGTCGCCGAAGCGCTGGGGCGTCCGGTCGATGCGCTGCGGGACGCCTACCTCGCCGCGTTCGATGAAATGATGAAGGACACGCGGTGGCTGGCCGGCGAAGAGCCCCCGATTCCGGAGGGCATGGAAATCAGCGCCGTGCGAGGCACGCCAGGAAAGGAAAGCGCACGGGTCGTCTATCGGAGCGGCAAACGCACGAGTGCTACGAAGATGGCGCCGAAGAGCCCCCCCGCAAGGGCGGCATCGCCTGGAAGCGGTCGCTGACCGGCCCGCGAATTCAAATGTCGATGTTCCGTGCCGCCAGCGCGTGCTCCTCGATGAACGCCCGCCGCGGCTCGACCTGGTCGCCCATCAGAGTCGTGAAGATCTCGTCGGCCGCGATCGCATCGTCGATTCTCACGCGCAGCATCCGGCGCGTGTCCGGATCCATCGTCGTTTCCCAGAGCTGGCTCGGATTCATCTCGCCCAGGCCCTTGTAGCGCTGCTTCGCGAGCCCGCTCTCGGCCTGCTCCAGCAGCCAGCGCATTACTTCTCCGAAGTTCTTCACCGGGCAGCGCTTCTCGCCGCGCTCGATGAAAGCTCCGCCACCTACCAGGGATGCGGTCAGTTCCGCGGCATGGCGGATATTGCGGTAGTCGCCGGTCGAGACCAGCTCCGCGTCGATCGTGCCCGCCTTGCGGTTTCCATGCACAGTCTTCTCGACACGCAATTGCCAGCGCTCCGTTTTTTCGTCGAACTGCGCCTGAACCGCGATGTGTTGCGGCAGGCGGGCGCGCAGCGCCTCGGCCGTTCGGCTCGCCGCATCCGCGCCAGAGAGGTCGAACTCGACGTCGTTCTCCAGCAATGCGTGAAGCACTTCGCCGTCGAAGCCATCCGCCAGCCGCTCGATCACAGCCTCGGCCAGCAGGTAGGCGCGCGCCAGCGCCTCCAGCGCCTCCGCCCGGATCGGCGGCGCGCCGGCGCTCGGGGTCAGCACCGCGTCATCGAGCGAGAGCTTGAGCAGATACTGGTTGAGTTCGTGCTCGTCCTTGAGGTAACGCTCGCTCTTTCCGTGCTTGATCTTGTAGAGCGGCGGTTGGGCGATGAAGATGTGGCCGCCTTCGACCAGCTCGGGCATCTGCCGGTAGAAGAAGGTCAGCAAAAGCGTGCGGATATGCGCTCCGTCGACGTCGGCGTCGGTCATGATGATGATGCGGTGGTAGCGCAGCTTTTCCGGTTTGTATTCGTCCTTGCCGATCCCGGTGCCGAGCGCAGTGATGAGCGTGGCGATTTCCTGCGAGGAAATCAGCCTGTCGAAGCGGGCCCTCTCGACATTCAGGATTTTTCCCTTGAGCGGCAGGATCGCCTGGAACTTCCGGTCGCGCCCCTGCTTCGCCGAGCCTCCGGCGGAATCCCCTTCGACCAGAAACAGCTCGCACTTGGCCGGGTCGCGCTCCTGGCAATCGGCAAGCTTTCCGGGCAGACCCACGCCATCGAGGACGCCCTTGCGGCGCGTCATCTCGCGGGCCTTGCGCGCCGCTTCCCGCGCGCGGGCGGCATCGACGATCTTTCCGGTGATGACGCGAGCGTCCTGCGGGCGCTCCTGTAGGTACTCGGAAAGTTTGTCTGCGACGACTTCGTCGACCACCGGCCGCACCTCGGAGGAAACCAGCTTTTCCTTGGTCTGCGATGAAAACTTCGGGTCCGGCACCTTCACCGAGAGTACGCAGGCCAGGCCCTCGCGCATGTCGTCGCCGGTGGTTTCGACCTTGGCTCTCTTCGCGAGCTCGTTCTCCTCGATGTACTTGTTGACCACCCGGGTCAGCGCGGCGCGCAGGCCGGTGAGGTGGGCTCCTCCATCCTTCTGCGGGATGTTGTTGGTGAAGCACAGCACTTGCTCCTGGTAGGAGTCGTTCCATTGCATGGCGACCTCGACCACGATCCCGTTCTTCTCGCCCTGGGCGTGGAAGACGTTCGGATGCAGGGCCTGTTTCGCCCGGTTGATGTATTCGACGAAACCCTTCGCACCTCCGGTGAAGGCGAACTCCTCCTGCTTTCCGGAACGCCTGTCGAGTAGGACGATCCGCACTCCGTTGTTCAGGAAGGACATCTCCCTCAGCCGCCGCGCGAGGATGTCATAGTGGATTTCGATCTCTCCGAAGACCGCGGCGCTCGGCAGAAAATGCACTTCGGTCCCGCGCCGGCCGGTTTCCCCGATCACTTTCAGCGCCGCGACCGGGACACCATCGTGGAATTCCATGAAATGCGTCTTCCCTTCTCGGCGAATGGTCAGCCGCAACCACTCCGAGAGGGCATTGACGACGGAGACGCCGACACCGTGCAGTCCACCCGAAACCTTGTACGCATTGGCGTCGAACTTGCCGCCCGCATGCAGCTCGGTCATCACGATCTGCGCAGCCGAGCGATGCTCCTCGTCGCCTTCCTTGATGTCTACCGGGATGCCTCTGCCGTTGTCGGATACGGACACCGAGTTGTCCGGATGGACGGTCACGACGATGTCGTCGCAATGCCCTGCCAGCGCTTCGTCGATCGAGTTATCGAGCACCTCGAAGACCATGTGATGTAATCCGGTGCCATCGGCCGTGTCCCCGATGTACATGCCCGGCCGCTTGCGGACCGCATCCAGCCCTTTCAGAATCTGGATGTTGTTCGCGTCGTACGTATCGCTGCCACCTTCCGTCCCTGCGCCCGTTTCGTTCTCTGGCATCCCGCTCTCCATCGTTTCGCTCATACCCTCATACCCTCATGGGCATCACGACATACTTGAAATTCTGGTTGCCCGGCAGCGTGAAAAGCGCGCTTGAGTTCGCATCGCTCAGGTGACACTCGACTTCCTCGCCGGACACGTTGTTCAGCACATCGAGCAGATAGCCGACGTTGAAGCCGATATCGATCGGCTCTCCCGCGTACTCGACGTCGATCTCTTCCTGCGCCTCCTCGTGTTCGGTGTTGGTGCTTGCGATGCGCAGGTTTCCGGCGGTCAGCACGAGCCGCACGCCTCGGAACTTCTCGCTGGTGACGATCGCCGCCCGTTGCAGGGATCGGAGCAGCGCAATCCGTCCGAGCCTCACCTGTTTCGTGGTCTTTTCTGGTATCACGCGCTCATAGTCCGGGAACTTGCCGTCGATCAACTTCGAGATGAGTTCGATTGCGCCGAATCGAAACATCACCTGATTGCCGGCAAGACTCATCACCACCGGATCGTCGGCGTCACCAAGAAGGCGAGTCAGTTCCTGCACGGTCTTGCGGGGCAGGATCGCCTCCATCGGAGCGACGCCTTCGGAAAGCTGCTGCCTGCAATAGGCCAGTCGATGGCCATCGGTCGCGACCAACCGCAACTCGTTTTCCGCAACGACAAGCAGCAAGCCGTTCAGGTAGTAGCGGATGTCCTGCTGAGCCATCGCGTACTGCACCAGGCCCAGCAGACGCTTGAGCTGACCCTGTGCGAGTTCCAGACTGACCGGACTGCTGTCGGTAACCGCCATCCGCGGGTAGTCCTCCGGCGGCAGCGTCTGAAGCGAGAAGCGGCTCTTGCCGGCCTTAACCGTGAGTTTCTTCTCGTCGATCGAGACACTGACGTCCGCATCCTCTGGCAGTGCGCGAAGGATGTCCTGAAGCTTGCGTGCTCCGGTGGTGACCGCGACGTCCTCGTCGCCCAGCCTGCCCTTGGCCCGTGTCTTGATCTGGATCTCGATATCCGTAGAGAGCAGTGTCAGGTCCTCGCCGGACTTGGTCATCAGAACGTTGGAAAGAATCGCGAGCGTGTGATGCTTCTCTACGATGCCGCTCACCGATTGCAGGGGTTCCAGCAGATCGTCGCGCTTGCATTGGATAAGGAGCATTAAATAAATCCCTTAGAAGATGATTGGGGTGGTGTTGGCCGGGGATAAGTCAGAGAACTCGTTGAAAAACAGCCCGAAAAATGCGGGTATAACTATCCTTCAAAGCCTGTGGATTGGCAGTAGATCGAACCTGGGAACAAAGTGCAAATATCCGGGATTGCGTACTTATCCACATTTCGTGCGCTCCTCGATAACAGGGTTATCAACCGCGCAGCACTTGCGTCAGGACGTTGAGGTCATGCTTGATGTTCTGGTCGGATATCCGCTTCTCGGAGATGGTCCGATGCGCGTGCAGAACGGTCGTATGATCGCGCCCGCCGAAAGCATCGCCGATCGCCGGATAGCTTTCAAGGGTGAGTTCCTTGGCGAGCCACATCGCGACTTGGCGTGGGCGGGCGATATTGCGTGTTCGCTTCTTGGAAAACAGGTCGGAAACCTTGAGCTTGTAATAATCGGCCACGGTCTTCTGAATCACTTCGAGCGTGATCTGGCGATTCTGGGTGCCGACCAGATCCTTCAGCGCCTCCTTGGCAACCTCCAGGTTGATTTGCAACGAATGGAAGCGCGCAAACGCGAGAACCTTCTTCAATGCACCTTCCAGTTCCCGAACATTGGAGCGCAGGTGCTTCGCAATCAGGAAGGCAACGTCGTCGGACAGATCGATTTGTTCGGCTTCGGCCTTCTTCTTCAGGATGGCCACCCGCATTTCCAGTTCAGGTGGCTCGATGGCAACCGTGAGTCCCCAGTCGAAACGCGAAATCAGCCTGTCCTCCACACCTTCGATATCCTTGGGATAGGTATCGCAGGTGATGACGATCTGCTTCTTGGCCTCGATCAGGGCATTGAAGGCGTAGAAGAACTCCTCCTGGGTGCGGTTCTTGTTGTTGAAGAACTGGATGTCGTCGATGATCAACATTTCGAGCGAGCGGTAGTAGCGCTTGAACTTGTCGAAGGATTTCTGCTGATATGCGCGCACCACGTCGGCGAAGTAATCCTCGGCGTGAACGTAGCGAACGATGCGTCGGGGATCGGCATGAAAGACCGCGTTTCCGAGGGCATGCGCGAGATGGGTCTTGCCCAGACCTACGCCACCGTAGATGAACAGGGGGTTGTAGGAGGTCCCGGGATTCTCTGCGACCTGAAGTGCCGCAGCACGCGCAAGGTCGTTCGCGCGGCCGGTGACCAGGTTATCGAAGCTGAACGACGGATTGAGCCGGGTCTTTTCGTAGGCGGCCTCGCTTGCCGCCAGCGCCGGCGCTTCGCTGCGATCGACACCGGACAAGCCGACAGCCGGTTGGGCTGGAGTTCGCGGCGCAGCATTGCCCGAGAGCGCAAGGCTCACGCCGACCGGATGGCCGGCAAGCTCGATGGCGAGTGCCTGAATTCGTGGCAAATAATGGTCCCGAACCCATTTGAGAATGAAGCCATTGGGCGCGCACAGCCGGAAACCAGCCTCGCCTTCGGGCAAAGCTTCGACCTGCAGGGGGCGGAGCCAGTGGCCGAGCTGCTGGCCGGGAAACTCCTGCTCGAGGCGCGGCATCAACGCCGACCAGAGCTCGTTCATGTTCGGCTCGCTCTTTTCATGCCGGAAACGGGATTAATGATGATATAACTGATTGAATTATATGTATTGTTTTTTCTGTCCGGAGGAGTCCGGAACGAACGGCCGAAACGATTTTACGCTTCCACGGGGCGGTTATCCACAACCGCTGGGCTGGTCCGACGTTGACAAGCGCGGCGCCAAGCGTTGTAATCACCCGCTTTTTCACCGGTGGAGGCAAAAACATGAAGCGCACCTATCAGCCTTCAGTCGTACGGCGCAAGCGCACCCACGGGTTCCTAGTGCGGATGCGCTCGCGCGGCGGCAGGGCCGTGATTCGAGCGCGCCGTGCGAAGGGCCGGGTGCGCTTGGGAGTCTGAGGCGCGATCCGGGGGCGGCGCTCCTTGCCGGATTCAGGTGGCTTCGGACCAGCGCTTCAGGCGCTCCTGCAGGCTGACGCGGCCGGCGGACTTTACCGGCGTTTTCGCCTTGCGGAGGCGTTTGGCGAGTGCGCATTTCCAGCTCAACTATCGGCCCAACTGCTGTCGTAGCGCGCGTCTCGGAGTGGTCGTTCCGAGGAAACTCGCGGCACTGGCCGTGCATCGGAACCTTCTGAAACGCATCTGCCGGGAGTGCTTCCGTTCTCATCGCGCGGGCCTTCCGGAATGCGACATCGTTTTTCGACTCTCCAGCCGGTTCGGCCGTCCGCAACGCGTCGAGGTCAGGGCGGAAGTCGAGCGACTCCTGGTGAGATTGTGTGAAATCCCTGCTGCTGGCAGTCGTTAGGGCGTACCGCTACGCGGTAAGCCCGATGCTGGGTAGCAACTGCAGGTTCTTCCCGAGTTGCTCGGACTATGCGGTCGAGGCGCTCGAAAAGCACGGCGCGATGAAAGGGCTCTGGTTGACGATACGTCGCGTGGCGCGCTGCCACCCCTGGCACCCCGGTGGCCATGACCCGGTACCCTGAACAGCAATCGGTCAAATGGATACTCAACGAATCATTCTTCTGCTCATCTTCTCGTTTTCCCTGGTGATGCTGTGGGAGGCCTGGCAACGGCACAGTGCCCCGCCGACGGTACCGGAGCAAGCAGGGAAGCCCGCGCCCGTCACACCCGCGCCAAGCATGGCTGTGCCCGCCGTGCCAGCGGTTCCCGCTGCAGCACCAACCGCCCCGAACGCGCCGGAGGTTAACGCTAAAGCCGCGCTGGCAACCGTCAGGACGGACCTGTTTGTCGCGCAGGTATCCTCGCAGGGCGGGGATATCGTGTCGATGGATCTGACCGGCTACCGCGCAACGGAGGACAAGCAGCGTAACTTTCGCTTGCTGGACTCCGGGGAGAAGCACGTCTATCTGGCTCAGACCGGCCTGATCGGAATCGGTCTTCCCAATCACCGCACGGTGTTCAGCCTCGCACCCGGTACGTACGAGCTCAAGCCGGGCGAGCAGACCCTCCAACTGCGGCTCGATGCGCGCGAGTCGAACGGCATCAGGGTCAGCAAGCTGCTCACCTTCCGGCGCGGCAGCTATGCGATCGAGGTCGCCTACGAGATCGTCAATGGGGGATCGAATCCGCTCGGCGCTCACGCGTACTTTCAGCTAACCCGTGACGGCGTGGCGCCCCCGAGCGAGACGAGCACGATGTCTACCTTCACCGGCGCCGCCGTCTATACGGACGTGGGGAAATTCCAGAAGATGACCTTCGAGGATCTCGCGAAGGGTAGTGTCAAGTTCGAAACCACGGCCGACAACGGCTGGATCGGCATCGTCCAGCATTACTTCGTTGCCGCCTGGCTTCCTCCCGGCAAGGGGCAGCGCGAGTTCTATGCGCGTCCCGTCGGCGGGGGACTGTATTCTGCAGGAGTGATCCTGCCGGTGTCCGGTATCGCACCGGGATCCCGTGGAACCATCGCGGCGACCCTCTACGCCGGGCCTCAGGAACAGGACAAGCTGGCTGCGCTGGCGCCCGGCCTGGATCTGGTGGTCGACTACGGCTGGCTCACGGTGATTGCCGCGCCGATCTTCTGGGTGTTGCAGTGGCTCCATCGCCTCGTCGGAAACTGGGGCTGGTCGATCATTTTGCTCACCGTCCTGATCAAGCTGATGTTCTTCCCCCTTTCGGCCGCGAGTTACAAGTCCATGGCGCGGATGCGGGTCGTCACGCCTAAGATGATGAAGATCAAGGAGATGTTCGGAAATGACCGGGCCCGCATGAACCAGGAGATGATGGCGCTGTACAAGAAGGAAAAGATCAACCCGCTCGGGGGCTGCCTGCCGATCGTGATCCAGATCCCGGTATTCATTTCCCTGTACTGGGTGCTGCTGGCGAGCGTGGAAATGCTCGGCGCACCGTGGGTTCTCTGGATTCACGACCTGTCGACGAAGGACCCCTACTATGTCCTGCCGCTGATCATGGGCGCAACGATGTTCGTGCAGACCAAGCTCAATCCGACCCCGCCCGACCCGATCCAGGCCAAGGTGATGCTGGCCATGCCGATCGTTTTTACGGTGATGTTCCTGTTCTTTCCCGCCGGGCTGGTGCTCTACTGGACCGTCAACAACGTCCTGTCGATCGCCCAGCAATGGCAAATCACGCGGATGATCGAATCCGGTGGCAAGGCGTCCTCGGCTGGCTGACACCATCGCCGCCATCGCGACCGCACAGGGGCGCGCCGGAATCGGAATCGTGCGCGTCTCGGGGGCCGGGGTCGGGGATGTGGCGAGGCAATTGCTCGGCTTCATTCCGCCTGCGCGCCAGACGACACGGGCGGCGTTTCGTGGAGAGGGCGGGAGTGTCGTGGATGAAGGCCTCGCCCTGCATTTTCCTGCCCCGCGCTCCTACACCGGGGAGGACGTGCTCGAACTGCACGGGCACGGCAGCCCGGTCGCGCTGCGTCTGATACTGAAGGCCTGCGTGTCGGCGGGGGCGCGCCTCGCTGAGCCCGGAGAGTTCACCCGGCGCGCCTTTCTGAACGGCAAGCTGGATCTCGTGCAGGCGGAGAGCGTAGCCGATCTCATCGAGGCCGCAACCGAAAAAGCGGCGCGATCGGCTGCACGTTCGCTTTCCGGTGTTTTCTCCGCGGAGATCAGTCGGCTGGCGGATGGCCTCACGGAGCTGCGCGCCCGAATCGAAGCCGTGCTCGATTTCCCTGACGAGGATGTCGGGGCGATTCCGGCGCTGGGCGGGCAGCTCGAAACCCTGTGCGAGGCGCTCGCGCACGTGCAGGCGAGCGCCAAACAGGGCAATCTGTTGCGAGCGGGGCTGCGAGTGGTGCTGGCGGGCGAGCCGAATGTCGGGAAGTCCAGCCTGCTCAACCGGTTGGCTGGTGAAGAATTGGCGATCGTGACCCGGATCGCCGGCACCACCCGCGATGCGTTGCGGGAAACGATTCAGATCGACGGTGTGCCGCTTCATGTCGTGGATACGGCAGGATTGCGCGAATCCGCCGATCCCCTGGAGAAAGTCGGCATCGCGCGCGCCTGGCAGGAGATCGAGCGGGCCGATGCGGTGATTCTGCTGGCCGACGCGCGTGAGGGAGTGACCGGGCGCGTGCGGGAAATCCGGCGCAGATTCCCGGCTTCGGTTGAGACGATCACCGTGATGAACAAGATCGACCTCACCACCCTCACCCCTGGCACGGCCACCTGCGAGTTCGGAGTGAGCGTGAGGCTGTCTGCAAAGACCGGCGAGGGGATCGACTGCCTGCGGGACGAACTGCTGCGCGCGGCCGGCTGGCAGGAAGGCGTCGAGGATGCCCCGATCGCGCGGGAGCGTCACGTCCTGGCCCTGAACGAGGCCGCTGACCATCTGGCGTGTGCGGTGCAGCGCCTCGATCGCCTGGAACTCGTCGCCGAGGAGCTTCGCCTGGCGCATGAATCGCTGGGCCGCATCACCGGGCGTTTGAGTTCGGACGACCTGCTCGGAGAGATTTTCAGCCGCTTCTGCATTGGGAAATGACCGACCATGAGCCGACCCATCCGTAACATCGCAATCATCGCGCACGTCGACCACGGCAAGACCACGCTGGTCGACAAGCTCCTTCAGCAGGCCGGTGGCTACCGGGAGAGGCAGCAGGTCATCGAACGGGTGATGGATTCGAACGATCTGGAGCGTGAGCGCGGCATCACGATCTTCGCGAAGAACTGCGCCATCGATTATGCGGGGGTGCGCATCAACATCGTCGACACCCCCGGGCATGCGGATTTCGGAGGGGAGGTCGAGCGCATCCTGGGGATGGTGGATGGCGCACTGCTGCTGGTCGATGCGGTGGAGGGGCCGATGCCGCAGACCCGGTTCGTGACGCGCAAGGCTTTGCAGCGCGGCCTGAGGCCGATCGTAGTCGTCAACAAGGTCGATCGCGAGGGTGCGCGGCCGCACTGGGTGGTCGACCGCACGTTCGAACTCTTCGACAAGCTGGGCGCAACCGAGGCGCAGCTCGATTTCGTCGCGGTTTACGCTTCGGCGCTGCAAGGCTGGGCAAGCCTGGACGCGAAGGAAGGCGGCGCGGACATGGTGCCCTTGTTCGAGACCATTCTCCGGCATGTGCCGCCGCCGGAGGGAGACACCGCCAGCCCGCTCCAGATGCAGATCGCGACGCTCGACTATTCCCCGTATCTGGGGCGCCTGGGAATCGGGCGGATCGCACGCGGTCGCATCCAGACGAATCAGCCGGTCGCCGTGATCGCGGCTCCGGGGGAGACGGCCCGGATCGAGACGCTGAGCCAGATCATGGGATTCAGGGGACTGGAACGGGTGCCCGTGGACTCGGCGGCTGCCGGCGACATCGTCCTGGTGAGCGGCATCGGGCAGTTGTCGATCGGCTGCACATTGACCGATCCCGAGTCCCAGGAAGCGCTGCCGATGTTGAGCGTGGATGAGCCGACGCTCACGATGAACTTCCAGGTCAATACGTCGCCGCTCGCCGGCAGCGAGGGCAAGTATGTCACCAGCCGCCAGTTGCACGAGCGGCTGGCCAAGGAATGCCTGACGAACGTTGCGCTGCGCGTCGATCAGACTCCGGATTCGGACATTCTGCTGGTGTCGGGCCGGGGCGAGTTGCATCTCACCATTCTGGTCGAAAACATGCGCCGCGAAGGATTCGAACTGGCGGTCGGACGCCCGCGCGTCATCCTCAAGGAGATCGACGGCGTGACCAGCGAGCCGTACGAGGCGCTCTCGCTGGATGTCGAGGAAACCCATCAGGGTGGCGTGATGGATGCGATCGGCGGACGGCGCGGTGACTTGCAGGAGATGCAGCCGGACGGCAGGGGAAGGGTGCGGCTGGAGTACCGCATCCCGGCGCGCGGTCTGATCGGCTTCCAGGGAGAGTTCCTGAACATGACGCGAGGCACCGGCATCATGAGCCATGTCTTCGACGACTACGGGCCCGTCAAGGGATCGCTGCCGGGGCGCAAGAACGGCGTGCTGGTCTCGCAGGAGGACGGGGTCGCGGTGGCCTACGCGCTCTGGAAGCTCCAGGAGCGCGGCCGGATGTTCGTGAGCCCGGGCGACAAGGTCTATGAGGGCATGATCATCGGCATCCACTCGCGCGAAAACGATCTGGTCGTCAATCCCGTGAAAACCAAGCAGCTCACCAACATCCGTGCGTCCGGAAAGGATGAAGCGATCGCGCTGACACCACCGATCGCGCTGTCGCTTGAACGCGCGGTCGAGTTCATCGACGACGACGAACTGGTCGAGGTGACACCGAAGACCATCCGGCTGCGCAAGCGCCAGTTGAAGGAGACCGAGCGCCGTCGGACCCAGCGCGCAGCCTCCGGCATGGCATAGATCCGGACGGGAAGCTCCGGAGGCGGCGGCCGAAACCGGGTCGGTTCCACGTGAAACCTCGCTGCGGCGAACCCGGGTAGCCGTGATCGAAACTCTCCTCTTTGCCGGGGCGTTCCTGGCCGGAATGCTGGACGCAGTCGTGGGCGGCGGCGGCCTCATCCAGATCCCGCTGCTGTTCTCGGCGATCCCGCAAGCCGCTCCCGGGACCGTATTCGGCACCAACAAGGTGGCGGCGGTGTTCGGCACCGCAGCCGCCGCCGGCCGTTACGCGAGCCGCGTCGAGATCCCCTGGCGGATCGCTCTGCCGGCGGCGGGCGCCGCCTGCATCTGCGCCTACGCCGGTGCAATGGCGGTCGCACTGTTGCCGCGGGTGCTGGTGCGGCCCCTGGTGCTCGTTCTGCTCGTGGCGGTGGCGATCTATACCTACGCGCGCAAGGATCTGGGCGCCATCGATGAGCGACGCCCTGCACGCACCCGGGATCGGGTGGTTGCGATGTCGGTCGGCGGCGTACTCGGCTTCTATGACGGGTTCTTCGGTCCCGGAACCGGCAGCTTCCTGATCTTCCTGTTCGTCCGCCTTTTCGGACTGGACTTCCTGCGGGCATCGGTGACCGCGAAGGTGGTCAATGTCACGACGAACGGTGCGGCGCTGCTGTTTTTCGCCGGTCACGGTTTCGTGCTCTGGTCGCTCGGACTCGGGATGGCCGCCTTCAACATCGCCGGTTCGCTCGTCGGATCGCACCTCGCGCTTCGACGGGGCGCAGGTTTCGTGCGCAGCGCATTCCTAATCGTGACCTCCCTCCTCATCGCCAAGTTCGGCTACGACACCTTCTTCGCCGGTTCCACGTGAAACCGCTACGGGCTGCAGCCACGCTCCGTGATGGTGCCCGGCTGCTCGTCCATGCCCGGTTCGAAGGCATCACTCACCGCCATCCGATCGCGACATGTTCTATTAAGTGACTGATCATTAATAAGAAACATTGCTGGCACGGGTCGTGCTGAGGGTTGGTTGCAACGAACGGGTTGCTCTTTCAACGGAGACTCTCATGCGCACCGCTTCAGTTCTGGTGGCTTCCACGCTCCTCGCGCTTCCCGGCATCGGCGCCGCGCAATCCACGGCGCCGGCCGCTTCGCCGCATTCCTTCACCGGCAATTTCACGCTGGCCTCGGAGTACATCTACCGCGGCATCGGCCAGACGAACCGCGAGCCGGCGGTGCAGGGCGGTTTCGACTACGCGCATGCCAGCGGTTTCTATGTGGGCATCTGGGCGTCCAACATCTCCTGGCTCAGCGACACCGCTGGCGGTGGCGTCAGCGCGCCGTTCGAGGTCGACCTCTATGGCGGCTACAAGAACAGCTTCGCCGGCGGCGACTGGAACTACGACCTGGGTGTGCTGCGCTACAACTATCCGGGCACTTTTCCGCCGGGGTTCGTCGATCCCGATACGACGGAAGTCTACGCGTCGATCGGCTGGAAGTGGCTCAGCGCCAAGTACTCGTACGCGGTATCCAGCCATCTGTTTGGCTTCACCGGCACGAGTGGGGAAAACACCCGCGGGAGCGATTACCTGGAGCTCAACGCCGCCTACGATCTGGGTGGAGGCTGGGAACTCGCAGGCCACGTCGGCCACCAGAAGGTGGATGGCAACGGGGATGCGTCCTACACCGATTACAAGATCGGTCTGACCAAGGACGTCGGCATCGGCGCGGTCGGCGTCGCGTACTGGGCCACCAACGCGAACGGATGCGGGGACACGCCCCCGACCTACTGCAACGCGTTCAACAAGGATCTGGGTGAGGGGCGTGTGCTGGCGACTTTCAGCAAGACGTTCTGAACCTTCGCGGATCTCGACAGGAGGCAAGCATGAAACTGGTAACCGCCATCATCAAGCCGTTCAAGCTGGACGAGGTGCGCGAAGCGCTTTCCGCGCGCGGAGTGCAAGGCATCACGGTGACCGAAGTCAAGGGGTTCGGCCGGCAGAAGGGCCACACGGAGCTTTACCGGGGCGCCGAATACGTGGTCGACTTCCTGCCCAAGGTCAAGATCGACATCGCCGTGCGTGACGAGCTCCTCGACCAGGTGATCGAAACGATCGAGAAGTCAGCCAGCACGGGAAAGATCGGGGACGGAAAGATCTTCATCGTCGAGCTTGAACAAGCGATCCGCATCCGCACCGGGGAAACCGGCGCGGATGCTCTCTAAGGGGGATTTTTCATGAAGAAGCTCATTGCAATCCTGCTGGCCGGCGCCGCCATCGCTCTGGGTGGCGCCGCCCTTGCGGAGGACCTGCCCGCATCCGGGGCCGCATCCTCGCCCGCCTTGGCAGCCGTGCCCGCGACGCCGCCCGCTTCGGCAGCGCCGAGCGCAACGAGCACGGCTCCCGCCGCCGCTCCGGTGGCTACCCCGGTACCCAACAAGGGCGACACCGCGTGGCTGATCGTCGCTTCCGCCTTCGTGATCCTGATGTCGATCCCGGGACTGGCGATGTTCTACGGGGGCATGGTGCGTTCGAAGAACATGCTCTCGGTGCTGATGCAGGTGTTCATCGTTTTCTCGCTGATCAGCGTGCTGTGGGTCGTCTATGGCTACAGCCTGGCGTTCAACGAGGGGAACGCTTTCTTCGGCAATCTCGACAAGCTGTTCCTGAAAGGCGTCACGCCGGATTCGGCCGCCGCGACCTTCAGCAAAGGCGTGGTCATTCCAGAGCTCGTCTATGTCGTCTTTCAGGGCGCCTTCGCGGCCATCACCTGCGGCCTGATCGTGGGTGCCTTCGCCGAACGCATCCGGTTCTCTGCCGTCCTGCTGTTCATGGCGCTGTGGTTTACCTTCGCCTACGTGCCGATGGCGCACATGGTCTGGTTCTGGACCGGACCCGACGCATTCAAGGATGCGGCGAGCCTTGCGGCCGAGACCGACAAGGCGGGCTGGCTGTTCCAGAAGGGTGCGCTCGACTTCGCCGGCGGAACCGTCGTGCACATCAACGCGGCCGTTGCTGGGCTGGTCGGTGCCTACCTGATCGGAAAACGCGTCGGCTATGGGCGGGAAACGATGGCGCCGCACTCGCTGACCACGACCATGATCGGCGCGTCCCTGCTCTGGTTCGGCTGGTTCGGCTTCAACGCCGGCTCCGCGCTGGAAGCCAACGGCGTCGCCGCGGCTGCCTTCCTCAACACCTGGGTGGCCACCGCCTGTGCGACGCTGGCGTGGATGCTGGCGGAATGGGCGATGAAGGGCAAACCCTCAATGCTGGGTGCGGCTTCCGGCGCGGTCGCCGGTCTGGTGGCGATCACACCCGCCTGCGGCTTCGTCGGTGCCGTGGGCGCGATCGTCATCGGGCTGGCCGCCGGGGTGATCTGCCTGTGGGGTGTGAACGGGCTCAAGCGACTGCTCGGTGCCGACGATTCGCTCGATGTCTTCGGCGTGCATGGTGTGGGCGGCGCGCTCGGCGCCACGCTCACCGGCGTGTTCGCCGCGCCCAGCCTTGGCGGCGCCGGAATCTGGGATTACGTTGCCAACAAGGTTGCGGACGGTTACTCGATCGCGGACCAGGTCCTTGTCCAGCTCATTGCCGTCGGCACGACCGTGCTGTGGTCCGGCGTGGTGGCCTTCGTCGCCTACAAGATCGTGGATCTCACGATCGGTCTGCGCGTGCCGGAAGAGGAAGAGCGCGAGGGCCTGGACGTCACCTCGCACGGCGAGACCGCCTACCACTACTGAGCGTCCCACACCGCTGCGCTGGGCCGCCCGGCTCAGCGCAGTTTTTCCATTTCTTCGTGCAGATCGAGCCAGCGTTCCTCGTGCTCGCGCATCCTCCGGGAGAGGTCTGCATGACGTTGCGATATTGCGCCCCAGTCCGATCCATTCGGCTGCGCCGGCTCGGAGAGCTGCATTTCGACCGCCTGCTTCTCCTGTTCGAGTTCGAAAAGACTGGCCTCGATCGTGGCGATCTCGCGCGCGATCGGTGCGCGCGCGAGCGAGCGCCTGGCGCGTTCGCACGCCTCCTCGCGTCGCCGGTCCCGGCGCGAGGCGGCGACAGATGCACGTTCCGCATTCCCGCCGGGATCTTCGCGCTCGCCTTCGAGCCATAGCCGATAGTCGTCCAGATCGCCTTCGAACGCGCGCGCGCGTCCGCCTGCCACCAGGAGGAAGTCTTCGGTCGTGGTGCGCAGCAGGTGGCGGTCGTGCGAGACCAGCACGACCGCGCCCTCGTACTCCTGCAGCGCCAGGGTCAGCGCGTGGCGCACTTCGAGATCGAGATGGTTGGTCGGCTCGTCGAGCAGCAGCAGGTTGGGCCGGCCGCGGATGAGGATCGCGAGGACCAGGCGCGATTTTTCACCCCCGGAAAAACGGCCCACCGGCGCGCAAGCCCGCGCGGCGCCGAAGGCGAAGCTGCCGAGATAGTCCCTGAGTTCCTGTTCGGATGCGCGGGGATCGGTTCGCGCGAGGTGCTGCAGGGCGCTCTCGTCGGGGCGCAGCTGATCGAGCTGATGCTGGGCGAAATAGCCGACCGCGAGTCGCCTGGCCGCCACGCGCTCACCGGACAGCAGCGGCAGCTCACCCGCGAGAATGCGGATGAGCGTGGACTTTCCCGTCCCGTTTCGCCCGAGGATTCCGATGCGCGCATGCGCCCGGATGGCGAGCGTGACCGCGCCGAGCACGACTTGCCCGTCATAGCCTCCCGCGGCCTCCTCCAGTGTGACGAGCGGATCCGGGCTCGCGGCCGGCTCGGGAAAGCGGAACGTGAAAGGCGAATCGACGTGCGCCGGAGCGAGTCTCTCCATGCGTTCCAGAGCCTTCAGCCGGCTCTGTGCCTGGCGCGCCTTGGTCGCCTTGGCGCGAAAGCGCCGGACGAAACGCTCCAGATGCGCGATCTCACGCCCCTGTCGCTCGAACATCGCCTGCCGGGTGGCGAGTTCGGCTGCCCACCGCTCCTCGTAATCTGCGTAATTGCCGCGATAGAGATGAAGCGTGCGCTCACTGACGGCCGCGATCCAGCCGACCATGTTGTCGAGGAAGTCGCGGTCATGCGAGACGACCAGCAGGGCGCCGCGGTAGGCCTTCAGCCAACCCTCCAGCCACAACACGGCATCGAGGTCGAGGTGATTGGTGGGCTCGTCGAGCAGCAGCAGGTCCGAGCGGCACATCAGGGCACGCGCGAGCTTGATCCGCGCCCGCCAGCCGCCGGAGAACTCGGCGACCGGCCGGTCCATTCGCTCCGGGGAAAATCCCAGTCCGGACAACAGCGCACTGGCACGGGCGCGTGCGCCATAGCCCTCGATCTCCTGGAACCGGGCATGCGCGTGTGCGAGCCGCTCGCCGTCTCCGGCAAGCTGCGCCGACTCGATCTCGGCCTCGATTGCCCGCAGTTCTCTGTCCGCGTCGAGGACGACTTCGAGCGCCGGGCGATCGAGCGCCGGGCTCTCCTGGCCGACGTGAGCGATGCGGCAGTCGGGGCGCCGGCGCAGCTCGCCGCGCTCGGGCGCGAGCTCGCCGATGAGCAACGAGAGCAGGCTGGATTTTCCGCTGCCATTCGCGCCGATCAGGCCGATGTGCTGGCCGGGGGAGATGCGCAGATCGATCCCCTCGATCAGGGTCGCGGCGCCGCGCGCCACGGTGACGTCCTCGAGCTGGATCATGCCGGCTGCATTCCTTGATGCGCAAAGTGGCGATGGTACCGCGCGACGGTTCGCCGCGCAGCGAGCTGCGCTCGCGTAGAATCCGGCACCGTGGATGCGACCGCCGATTCACGGGACATCGAGCGCTACGGCCAGGTCTTCACTCCCGAGCCGATCGTGCGGTTCATGCTGGGCCTGCGGCGCAACCGCGGCCGCACGCTGGAGCCTTCCTGTGGTAACGGCGCCTTCCTGCGCGAGCTTCCCGGCGCGCTGGGCATCGAGATCGATCCCGCGCTCAGTTGCGAGGGGGCGCAGCGGCTGGACTTCTTTGCCTACCCGGAGCAGGAGAAGTTCAGCACCATCGTCGGGAACCCGCCCTATGTCCGGTTCCAGGACATCTTGCCCGAGACCCGCGTGCGGCTGCCAGCCGCGGGGCTCGATGCGCGCTCCAACCTGTATCTGTTCTTCATCGAGAAATGCATCCGGCATCTCGCGCCGGGCGGCGAGCTGATCTTCATCACGCCGCGCGACTTCCTCAAGTCGACCGCGGCAGTGCGGCTCAACCGCCGCCTCCGGGAGCTCGGCGGGATCACTCATGCGGTTGAACTGGGCGATCATGCGGTGTTCGAGGGCGCGCTGCCGAATTGTCTGATCTGGCGCTTCGGGCTGGGAGAGTTTTCGCGCGTGACGCACTTCTTCGACGCTTCGCGCTCGCCGTCGCTCGAAGCGGCGCTGCGCGCGCCCGGATGGGAGCACCGGCATTTCCTCGAGTGCGCCGGCCACCTGCTCTTCACGCGCCGGGACTATCCGTTTCGCCTGTCGCAGGTATTCTCGGTCAAGGTCGGAGCGGTCAGCGGCGACGACGAAATCTACGCGGACGAGGTCAATGGCACGCGCGAATTCGTCTGCTCGACGACCCGGAAGACTGGCAGGACCCGGCGCATGATCTGGTGCCCCGAGGCGCCGCACCCCGCGCTGCTTCCGCACAGGCAGCGGCTGCTGGCGAGGCGCATCCGCCGCTTCGATGAATCCAACTGGTGGTGCTGGGGGCGGGGCGACTGCGATTCGCCGCGCCCGCGCATCTATGTCAATTGCAAGACGCGCACCGAGCGGCCCTTCTTCATCCATCCGTGCAGGCATTATGACGGATCGGTGCTGGCACTGTTCCCGCGCGAGGATCGCTTCGAGCTTGCTTCGTTGTGCGATGCCCTCAACGAGGTCGATTGGGCCGAGCTCGGCTTCGTGTGCCACGGCCGTTTCCTCTTCTCGCAGCGCAGCCTGGAGAACGCGCCGTTGCCCGGGCAATGGCGGGCATTTCTAGGTGAGGCGGCGGGCGGGAAGCGCGCCGCGGCGTTGGTGTAACATTCCCCAGCCGCGCGCTTCCGGGGGCGCGGCCCCGAAGTCATGATCCCCCGCCTCGCGACCGCACTCACCGCCCCGCTGCTCGAATTGGAGGGGCGTCTGCTCGCCCGGGCGCCGGAGATCGAGCAATGGTTCCGTGCGCAATGGCAGGATCACACGCCGCCCTTCTACGCCTCGGTGGATCTGCGCAATTCGGGATACAAGCTCGCACCGGTCGACACCAACCTGTTTCCGGGCGGCTTCAACAACCTGAGCGATTCCATGCTGCCGCTCGCGGTGCAGGCGGCGATGATGGCGATCGAGCGCATCTGTCCGGACGCGAAGAATCTGCTGCTGATCCCCGAGAACCATACCCGGAACCTGTTCTATCTCGCCAACGTGGCGCGGCTCGCGGGCATACTCGGCAGGGCGGGTCTGAACGTGCGCATCGGGAGCCTGCTGCCGGAGATCGAAACAGCCACCGCGATCGATCTTCCCGGCGATGAGCGCGTCATGCTCGAGCCGCTCAGGCGGCACGATGGGCGGCTCGGCCTCGAAGGGTTCGACCCCTGTGCGATCCTGCTCAACAACGACCTCTCGGCGGGCGTGCCGGAAATCCTCGGGGGGCTCGAGGAGCAGGTGGTGATTCCGCCGCTCGCCGCCGGCTGGCATGCGCGCAGGAAATCGCGTCACTTCGCCGCCTACGAAGAAGCGGGGCGCGCGCTGGCGGGCATCCTCGGGATCGACCCGTGGCTCATCGTTCCGGAGTTCGAGCGCTGCGGGAGCGTGAATTTTCGCAGCCGCGAAGGCCAGGAGTGCCTGGTGAACAGCGTCGACACGCTGCTGTTCCGCATCAGGAGCAAGTACCGCGAGCACGGCATCGAAGAGGAGCCGTTCGTGGTCGTGAAGGCGGATGCCGGCACCTATGGCATGGGCATCCTGATGGTCAGGAGCCCGGAGGAGGTGCGGGAGCTCAACCGCAAGCAGCGCAACAAGATGGCGGTCGTGAAGGAAGGCCTGGAGGTCAGCGAGGTCATCATCCAGGAGGGGGTACGCACGGTCGAGACCGTCGATGAGCATGTCGCCGAGCCGGTCATCTACATGATCGACCGCTATGTCGTGGGCGGCTTCTACCGGGTGCATGCCGGGCGCGGGCGCGACGAGAATCTCAATGCACCCGGCATGGAATTCCGGCCGCTCGCATTCGAGGCTTCCTGTTCCCTGCCGGATGCATGCGCGAGCCCGGATGCTCCGGCCAACCGGTACTATGCGTATGGCGTGATCGCGAGGCTCGCGCTGGTGGCGGCTGCGCTCGAGCTCGAGCGCGGCGAGTGAGCCGGGATGCGCCTCGCCTTCCTCCTCGATCCGCTGGAGCGGCTCAAGGCAACCAAGGATTCGAGCGTGGCGATGATGCGCGAGGCGCAGCGCCGCGGCCACGCGGTCTTGGCGATCGACCGGGAGACGCTGCGCTGGCGTGAAGGCGCGGCGCTGGCGGATTCGACCGAGCTCGACCTTTCCGGGACCGACGCACAGTGGTTCCGGGCAGGCGCGCGCGGGATTCACCGCCTGAGCGATTTCGATTGCGTGCTGATGCGCCAGGATCCGCCGTTCGATGCCGAATATCTCGCTGCCACCTGGCTGCTGGAGCGCGCCGAGGCGGGCGGCGCGCGCATCTTCAACCGCCCGCGCGCGATCCGCGACCACTCGGAGAAGCTCGCGATCTGCGAGTTTCCGCGATTCACCGTGCCGACCCTGGTGGCGAGGCAGCCCGATTCTCTCCATGCGTTCATCGACGAGGCCGGCGATGCCGTGCTCAAGCCGCTGGACGCGATGGGGGGCGCCTCGGTGTTCCGGGTGCGCGCGGCGGACCCCAATCGCAATGTCATCATCGAGCTGATGACCGATTATGGCCGCCGCACGATCATGGCCCAGCGCTACATCCCCGAGGTCCTGGCCGGGGACAAGCGCATCCTGCTGATCGGGGGCGAGGTCGTCCCGTACGCGCTGGCGCGAATTCCGAAGCCCGGCGAGACCCGCGCCAACCTCGCCACCGGCGGGACCGGCGTGGCGCAGCCGCTCTGCGCCCGCGACCGCGAGATCGCCGGGGCGCTCGCGCCGCTGCTCCATTCGCGCGGCCTGCTGCTCGTCGGGCTGGACGTGATCGGCGACTGGCTCACCGAGATCAACGTCACCAGCCCGACCTGTTTCGTGGAGATCGCCGCGCAGACCGGGTTCGATGTCGCCGGTATGTTCCTCGACGCGCTCGAACGCGCGGTGACGGCCGAGCGGCCGTGAGGGACACGCCCGTCCGCCTGCTTACCGCAGTCCTCGCGTTCTTCCTGCTTTCGGGCTGCGGACCGGGCGCGCCGGTTCGGCAGGAGTCCTATGTCTTCGGCACCCGGGTCGAGGTTCAGGTCTACGGCGTCGAAAAGGGGCAGGCGCGCGCAGCGGTCGCCGCCGTGCTGCGGGAATTTGACCGCCTGCACCGGATGCTGCACGCCTGGCAGCCGAGCGAGCTCACGCGGCTGAATGAAGCCATTGCCCGGGACGAGCGCTCGATCCCGGTTTCGCCGGAACTTGCCCGCATCCTCGCGCATGCCGCCGGGATCGCGCAGGCATCGGATCACCTGTTCGATCCCGCGATCGGCAAGCTGGTGAGGCTGTGGGGCTTCCACAGCGACACCTTCGCGCCGCGGCTGCCCTCTCAATCCGACATCGAGGCGCTCGTGCGCGCGCGGCCGCGCATGAGCGATCTCACGATCGCGCGGGACCGGGTGCAGAGCCGCAACCGCGAGGTGATGATCGACCTCGGGGGCTATGCGAAGGGTTACGCGCTCGACCGCGCCGCTGCCCTGCTCAGGCAGCAGGGAATCGCGAACGCGCTGATCAACATCGGCGGCAACGTGATGGCGCTGGGGACGAAGGGCGAGGCGCCGTGGCGGGTGGGCATCCAGCAGCCGCGCGGCGCCGGCACCTTCGCCTCGCTCGATCTCCTCGACGGCGAGGCCATCGGCACCTCGGGGGACTACCAGCGTTTTTTCGAACTCGGTGGGAGGCGCTACAGCCATCTCGTCGATCCCAGCAGCGGCGCGCCCGTGCAGGGGGTTCGGGCGGTGACGGTGCTCACCGGCCCGGGCGAGGCGGCGGGAGCGCTCTCGGACGCGGCCAGCAAGCCTCTGTTCATCGCCCAGGCCGGCGCCTGGCGCGCGGCCGCGCGCCGTCTGGGCGTGGAGCTGGCGCTTCGGATCGACGCTTCCGGTAAGATTACGGTCACGCGCGCGCTGAGCCGCAGGCTGCGCTTTGACGAACCGAAACCTGCCGTGGAGATCGTGGAGTGAGCATGCCCGACCCGAGCCTTGCCGAGCGCCCGGAGCGCAATGCCATCGAGAGGCGAATCCGGGTCGCGCTCGCCGGCTCCGCGATCCGCCGCATCCACCGGCTGATCGATGAGGAGCGGCGGGATCGGGCGCGCAGCCGCCGCATCGCGGCCGCGGCGCTCGCAATCGGATCCGTCGCGGCCGTCCTGCTCGCACTGGCGTTCGGCTGACGGTCATGATCGGGCTGTTCCTCGTCACCCATGGGAGCCTGGGCGAATCGCTGATCCAGTGCGCCTGCCACGTCCTCAACCGGCGCCCGCCGCAGCTCGCCCAGATCGGGGTGTCCGCGCAGGACGATCCGCTCGACATCCTGCCCACCGCGCGCCAGTGGCTGCAACTGGTGGACTCCGGGCACGGGGTGCTGATCCTCACCGACGTCTTCGGGGCGACGCCCGCCAATATCGCGCTCAAGCTGCTCGAACCGGGGCGCGTCGAAGCGCTCGCGGGAGTCAACCTGCCGATGCTGCTGCGCGCCCTCACCTATCGCGATCGCGACTTGGCCACGCTGACGACCAAGGCGCTCGCCGGCGGGCGGGACGGCGTGCTGCGGGTCAAGGGGTAGGGGCGGTGCCAGCGGCGCAGGCCGAAATCATCAACAAGCTCGGCTTGCACGCGCGCGCGGCGGCCAGGCTGACCCAGGTCGCGAGTGCCTTCGGCTGCGAGGTCTGGCTCGAGCGCGACGGCCGCCGGGTCAATGCCAAAAGCATCATGGGGGTGATGATGCTCGCCGCCGCCCGCGGCGCGACGGTGCGCATCGAGACGGCGGGCGCGGACGCGGACGAGGCGCTGCGCGCCATCCGCGCGCTGATCGCCGGGCGCTTCGGCGAGCTGGAGTAGCGATGAGCTTCGCGCTGCATGGGCTCGCGGTGTGCTCCGGAATCGCGATCGGGCGTGCCCACCGGATTTCGCACGCCTTGCTGGAAGTGCCGCATTACGTGATTCCCGCGAAGCTGGTGGAAGCCGAAATCGAGCGTCTGGATGGGGCGTTCGCCGAGGTTCGCCGCGAGCTGGGCAACATTCGCGAGGCGGCGGGAGCGGCCGCTGCGCCCCCGGAAATCGCCGCGCTCGTCAGCCTGCATGCCATCATCCTCGACGATCCGCTGCTCGGGCAGGCCGTCCGAACCGTGATCGCGCAAAAGCGCTGCAACGCCGAGTGGGCGCTCGTGCAGCAGATGGAGGAGCTGAAGGAGCAGTTCGAGCGCATCGAGGATTCGTATCTGCGCAGCCGCAAGGCCGACATCGTCCAGGTCGTCGAGCGGGTGATGAAGGTCCTGACCGGTCTCCCGAGGCGGCCCGTGGCGGGGCGCCGCCATGGCCAGCCGGCGGTGGTAGTCGCCCACGATCTGTCCCCGGCCGACACGGTGCAGTTCAAGCAGCATCAGATCGCCGGTTTCGTGACCGCTCTGGGCGGAGCGACCTCCCACACGGCGATCGTCGCCCGCAGCCTGGGCATCCCGGCGGTCGTCGGCCTGCGCGAGGCCGGGCAACTGGTACGCGACGACGATCTGCTGATCGTCGACGGCACCCGTGGCGTGGTGATCGTCGATCCCGACGAGCGGGTGCTCGAGGAATACCGGCTGCGCAAGAGCGAGCTCGATCTGGATCGCGCCAGACTCCGGATGCTCAGGAGCGCCCCCTCGACGACGCTCGACGGCCAGGCGATTTCGCTCCAGGCCAACATCGAGCTGCCGCGCGACCTCGTTCAGGTTCGCGAGGCGGGCGCCGACGGCGTCGGATTGTTCCGGACCGAATTCCTGTTCTTCAACCGAAAGGAGTTCCCGGGAGAGGACGAGCAGTTCGAAGCCTATCGCCGGGTCGCGCATGCGCTCAAGGGCAAACCGGTCACGATCCGCATCCTCGATCTGGGCGCCGACAAGACGACCGAGGGCGGCTTCGAGCCGCCGAAGATGAACCCGGCGCTCGGGCTGCGGGCGATCCGCTACTGTCTGTCCGAACCCCAGATGTTCCTGGTTCAGCTGCGTGCCATTCTGCGCGCCTCCCACTACGGCCGGGTGCGTCTGCTGATCCCGATGCTCGCGCACGCGCATGAAATCGACCAGTCGCTCGCGCTCATCGCGCGCGCCAAGGAGCAGCTGCGGGCGGAGAAAGTGCCCTTCGACGAGGGCATGGAGATCGGCGGAATGATCGAGATTCCGGCGGCGGCGCTCTCGCTCGGAGTCTTCCTCAGGCGGCTGGATTTCCTCTCCATCGGCACCAACGACCTGATCCAGTACACGCTCGCGATCGACCGCACCGACGAGACCGTGGCGTATCTCTACGACTGCCTCCACCCGTCGGTCTTGTATCTGATCCACCGAACGATCCAGAGTGCGGCGCGGGCGGCGAAACCGGTGGCGGTGTGCGGTGAGATGGCCGGAGACCCGCTGCTGACTCGTCTGCTGCTCGGAATGGGTCTGCGCGAGTTTTCCATGCACCCCTCACAGATCAACGTCGTCAAGCAGCAGGTGCTCCTGGCAAACGTCGCCGAACTGACCGCGAAGGTGGCCGGGCTGTTACGGATCGAGGAGCCGGAACGCCTGCGCGAGCATGTCGCGCGTCTGAACGAGCACGCCGGCTGAGCCGATCGCCGGGACCGCCGCGTTCAGTGCGGTTGTGAGGCACCGGACTGTTCTCCTCCGGATCCGGCGAGATGATCGCGGACGCGGCCCAGCACTGCGGCGAGTTCGGCCGAGAAGCTCGGCATCAGGGTGGCGGTTTGCGGATCGTTCGCGCCGAGCGCCTCTTCCAGCCGGGCGGCGAGCTCCTGCAGCCGGTTTGCCCCGATCATGCCCGCGAGTCCGTTAAGTGAGTGCACACTCAGTTGCGCTGCGGCTCGCCCGCGCCGAGCCGCAATCGCGGCGATGTCCAGCCCGGCATAGCGCTCGGCGAACTGCCCGGCAACGCGCGAATAGAACTCATGATTTCCGTCCAGCCGCGCGAGGGCGGCGTCGGCTTCGAGTACGCCGGCAGCCCGTTCCGTGATCGCGCCCGCCGGGCCTCGCGCTGCGCGGGACGTCCAGTGAGCGACCACTTCGACCAACGTGACGGCAGAGAAAGGCTTGATGACATGATCATCCATGCCGGCCTCGATGCAGCAGTGGCACTCCACGACGACCGCGTGAGCGGTCAGCGCGATGATGGGCAGGTGCGCGAAGCGCGGCTGGGAGCGAAGGCGCCGTGTGGCCTCGAGTCCGTCCATCGCCGGCATCTCGATGTCCATCAGGACCGCATCGAAGCATTGCGATTCAGCCGAATCGAGGACTTCCAGCGCGCGCAAGCCGTTCTCCGCGATTTCCACCTCGGCGCCGGCTGTGCCGAGGAGCTTGCGGGCGAAGCCGCGCGAAACCGGGTCGTCGTCGACCACGAGAACCCGCAGGCCGTCGAGGAGCCGCTCGGGACTGCGCCTTGCGCCCGATGCCGGCTGGCGATCGGCGACGCGACACTGTGTCTTGCTCAATCGAACACCTCGATTCCAGGCTTTCCTGCCCAACGCTGCCGGCCGATCCGATACGACCGAATGGATCGAATAACGGCCGTGCTGAAGAGAACCTGAGGCACGTGTCGCGGCGAATGTGCCGCGCACCAGCGGTCGGCCCGCCCGGTGGCGCGTGCGATCCGCATTGACATCGCCCGCGCCTGCGATTAACTTTGCGCCACCAGGCGCCGATTTGAGCTTCAGCTTGCGGGCGCCCTAAAAATACGGCTAAAGCGATGGCACCCGGTCCGCGCAACGCCGACCGGGTTTTTCATTGGAGCGCGGCGAGCGCCGAAACGCAAGGCATGTACGACGAATCGAACAGCGTTGGCGCGGTGCGGCCGCAGCATGCCTTGTTCCCCGAACCTTTCCGGTTGCGCGCCGGAGCCGTGCTGCCGGGTTACGAACTCGTCTTCGAAACCTACGGCGAGCTCAACGCGGCGAAATCGAATGCCGTCCTCGTCTGCCACGCCCTGTCAGGCTCTCACCATGTTGCCGGCGTCTACCCGGACAACCCGATGGCGATCGGTTGGTGGGACAACCTGATCGGACCGGGGAAGCCGCTGGATACCCGCCGTTTCTTCGTCATCGGCGTCAATAACCTCGGCGGATGCTTCGGTTCGACCGGTCCGGCGAGTGTCAATCCGGCCACCGGATCACCCTGGGGGGCCGATTTCCCGGTCGTGACCGTGGAGGACTGGGTCCGCTGCCAGGCCGCGCTGGCCGACCGGCTCGGCATCGAGCGCTTCGCCGCCGTCATCGGGGGCAGCCTCGGCGGCATGCAGGCGCTGCAGTGGGCGATCGATTTTCCGGACCGCGTGCGCCACAGCCTCGTGATCGCCGCAGCCCCGAAGCTCACCGCGCAGAACATCGCGTTCAACGACGTTGCGCGCCAGGCGATCCTGACCGATCCGGATTTCCACGGCGGCCATTTCTATGACAAAGGAGTCGTACCGGTACGGGGTCTGCGGCTCGCCCGGATGCTCGGCCACATCACCTATCTGTCGGACGACCAGATGGCGGTCAAGTTCGGCCGCATGCTGCGCTCCGGAGCGCTGCGCTACAGCTTCGACGTCGAGTTCGAAATCGAGTCCTACCTGCGCTATCAGGGCGACAAGTTCGCGGGCTATTTCGACGCCAACACCTACCTGCTGATGACCAAGGCGCTCGACTACTTCGATCCCGCGCTCGAGCACGGCGGCAATCTGTCGGCGGCGCTGGCGGGGGTACGGGCCGGCATTCTCGTCGTCGCGTTCTCGACCGACTGGCGCTTCGCGCCGTCGCGCTCGCGCGAGATCGTCTCGGCGCTGCTCGAACACGATTGCGACGTGAGCTATGCGGAGATCGAAAGCGCCTCCGGCCACGATTCCTTCCTCATGGCCGATCGGCATTATCACGATGTCGTGCGCGCCTATCTCGAACACATCGAGCCGTGAATTCCGCTGTCCTCCTGGACCGCCCGGATTGGCGGCTCATCGCGAGCTGGGTCGCAACCGGCAGCCGTGTGCTCGACCTGGGCTGCAGCGATGGCGCCCTGCTGCGGATCCTCGCGCAGACCCGCGGCGTGCGCGGTTATGGCGTGGACATCGATCCGGGAAACGTGCTGGCGAGCGTGCGCAGCGGAATCAATGTCATCCAGAGCGACCTGGAAACCGGATTGTCGGGCTTCCGCAACCAGGCGTTCGACCATGTCATCCTCTCGCTCACCCTTCAGGCGGTACGCCACATCGAACTGCTGCTGGCGGAAATGCTCCGGGTGGGCTCGGAGGCCATCGTCACCTTTCCCAACTTCGGCTACTGGCCACTGCGCTGGCAGATTCTTCGCGGGCAGATGCCGGTCTCTCCGGAGCTACCCTACGGGTGGTACGACACGCCGAACATCCACTTGTGCACCGTTCGCGACTTCGAGCAGTTCTGCCGCAGCCGCGGCTACGAGGTGATCAACCGGAACGTTCTGCACAAGGGTGCGCCGGTGCGCTTCGCGCCCAACCTGCGGGGCTCGATCGCCGTGTTCCGGATCCGACGCCGGGATCCGGAATGACGAGTGGCTTTTCGTCCGCGCACGCCGCCGGCCCGTGGGCGCGCCGGCGCTGACGCTTGGACACCGGCTCCCGCCCCTCGGTGAGGCATGCGCTGTTCAGCCGGCGCATGGCGATCTGCGTGGTCATCGGCTTCAGTTCCGGGATGCCGCTGTACCTGCTGCTCAACCTGCTGCCGGCCTGGCTGCACAGCGAAGGGCTGAACCTGAAGACGATCGGACTGTTCGCGCTCATCCAGTTCCCCTACACCTGGAAATTCGTCTGGTCACCGCTGGCCGACCGCTATGCACTACCGTGGCTGGGACGGCGCCGCGGCTGGATGCTGGCGACCCAGCTCGGGCTGCTCGCGGTCATCGCCTCCCTCGGGCTGGTCTCTCCCAGGGAGCAGCTCGGCACCCTGATCGTCCTGACCAGCCTGCTCGCGTTCCTGTCCGCGACCCAGGACATCGCCATCGACGCCTACCGGCGCGAACTGCTGCCCGATGCCGAGCTCGGGCTCGGCAACGCCGTCCACGTCAATGCCTACCGGCTCGCCGGTCTGGTACCAGGGTCGCTGTCGCTGATCCTGGCCGATCATCTGCCGTGGGAGCAGGTCTTCCTCGTCACCGCGCTGTTCATGCTGCCGGGCATGGCGCTGACACTCGCGATCGCCGAGCCGCAGGCGAGCCTGGCCGCTCCGCGAACGCTGCGCGCCGCCGTGGTCGAGCCGCTGCGGGAATTCATTTTGCGCCAAGGCTGGAAATCGGCCGCGCTCGTGCTTGCCTTCGTCCTGCTGTACAAGCTGGGCGACTCGATGTCCACGGCGCTCGCCACGCCGTTCTACCTGGAGATGGGGTACACGAAATCCCAGATCGGCCTCATCGCCAAGCATGCCGGGTTGTGGCCTGCGGTGATCGGTGCGCTGCTGGGCGGCATCTGGATGTTGCGCCTCGGCGTGAATCGGGCGCTGTGGCTGTTCGGCGTCGTGCAGCTCGCCTCGATCTTCGGTTTCGCCTGGCTCGCGGCGCAAGGCGTGCATGCGCAGCCCGGTGCGGGTGAGCTGGCCGATCTCGCGCTGGTGATCGGATTCGAGGCGCTCGGGGTCGGGCTGGGCACGGCGGCGTTCGTCGCCTTCATCGCCCGGACCACGCACCCGGCCTATACGGCGACGCAGTTCGCGCTCTTCACCAGCCTGATGTCCGTGCCGCGCATCTTCGCCAACTCCGCGACCGGGTGGCTGGTCGAAGAACTCGGATGGGTCGGCTTCTTCTTCCTCTGTGCGGCGCTGGCGGTGCCCGGGATGCTGCTGTTGCTGCGCGTTGCGCCCTGGAACGGATCCGACGAGCCGATCGCGCTCGCGAAAGCGGTGGTCAGGCCTCGGGGCGGGTGACGCGGCGCCTGCGCCGGCGGTCGAGCCACCAGGCGTAGGCCGGAAGCAGGAGTACGGAGCCCGGCAACAGGAGCAGGATCAACAGCGGGGAAAGATGGGCGAACCCGCGCAGGCGCCGATGAAGCTTGCGCCTTTCTTCTTCCGTCCATCGTTGGCCATTACGCGGCTTCATCAGGGTGGGCACGATTCCCGCGACCGAAGTCAGGGATGCGATGATAGCCGTGCGCACCTGAGCGGATTTGGGACTTAGCTCACGGACGCCGTCCGGGCCAGCCGCGGAACCGGACGCTTCCCCGCGGCGCCGCTTCACGTCGCGCGCCGCGGCGCCGGCAGCGTGCGTTCCAGCCAGCCGCTCACCCGGCGCCACGCGCGCCAGGCGGCGAAGGCGCGCCTGCCCCAGCGCAGCAGGCCCCAGGGCCTGAGTACCAGCGCCACGCCGGCCGCCGCGGCCAGCCACTCGGGATGCGACTTCAGAAGGATGGCGGCGCTGCGCAGCGCCTCGGCGGCGGCGAAAACGGGCATGAATCGTCGCAGCGTGGCCGCGAGCTCGGATCGCTGCGCGGCGCAACGAAGCTGGAGGCGCTCGCGCCGGAGCGCAAGTTCGAGCCGCCGCGCACTACTCACCGAGCGTCTCGCGGTCGCGCGCCAGTTCGGCGAGGCTGGAGGCGAACAGGCGTGAGCCGCGTCGCGCGAAGGATCGCATCGCGATCAGGCAGACGACGCCGCCTGCAAGGAACACAGCGGTTGCGATCCCCAACGCGGCGAGCCGATGGGTCTCCCAGAACACGACGGTCAGGAACGCTGCCGCGAAGAACGTGCCGAAGCCGATCAGCAAAAACGCGGCGGCGCCGTAGGCCAGCAGCGACTCGATGCGCAGCGCTTCTTCCTGAACCTCGACCGAGAGCAGCTCGAGTCGGGTCTGGGCAATCCCCGCTGCGCTCGCCGCGAAATTGCGCAGCGAGGCCGCGAGTCCGCCCGATCGAGGCTCCATCCGGTCAGCGGCGGCCGATCAGCAGACCGACGATGAAGCCGATCCCGGCGCCGATGCCGATCGAGCGCCACGGATTGTCATGCACGTAGTCGTCGGTGGCGCGCGCGACCGCCTTGGTCTGGTCGACGATCGCGGCTTCCGTCTCGGCCAGTTTCACCCTCGCGGTGGCCAGGTGATCCTGCACGCGCAGCCGGAGGTCCGCGACCTTGTCGCCCGCCTGGTTGGCGGTCATGCGCAGCAGTTCTTCGGCGTCTGCGATGACGACCCTGAAATCCGTGACGAGCTTGTCCTTCGTGGCCGCGCTGATGTCGTTCATGGTGCGATTCTCCCTTTTTGAGCTGTGCGAAATGCACACTAGGCTACCCATTTTTTCAGCGTCGCGCAATGACGGCGAATCGTTGAACTCGGCACTGGCATGGGCTAGCATTGCGGCGTGTTTTACCCTTTCTCGCGCATGAAGCGACGCGCTCCCGGCACGACCGTGCCGGGGATTGCCGGCCGGCCGAGCGCTCGGGTCCGGCACGGGCCGGCGCAGCCATGCAGGCGCTGAGACTGCCAGCCGTGCGGGGCTGGCGATGGATCGTCGAGGGCTTCGGGCTGTTCCGGGCCAATGCGCCCCTGCTCACCCTGCTGATGTTCGGCTATGTCGTCGCGCTCCTGGCGATCGACGTCGTTCCGCGGATCGGGCCGATCGTCGCCTCGATGTGCGTGCCGGCGCTTTCCGTGGTCGTGATGAACGGCTGCCGCGCGATCGAGCGCAGGCAGAGCCCGGGCGTCGAAGTGCTGCTCGCGGGACTGCGCGGCAACGCACCGGTGATGGTCCGCCTTGGCGGCTGTTATCTGGCCGGCACCCTCGCGCTGTTCGCGCTCGTTTCGGTGCTGGGTGACGGCGAGCTGCAGCGCCTGTTGCGCGAGGGTCTGCCGGAACGGCTCGACGATGACGCGCGCGAGCGCCTGATGCGCTCCGCGCTGATCGCCGGGCTGGCGCTGGGCCCGTTCGCGATGGCGTTCTGGTTCGCTCCCATGCTTGCGGCATGGAATGGATGCGGCGCGCTGAAGGCGATCTTCTTCAGCTTCGTCGCCTGCTGGCGCAACTGGCGTGCATTCCTCGTCTACGGGTTGGCCGTCTTCGCGCTGGGAGTGCTCTCTCCCGGCGTGCTCGGTGGAGCGAGCGCTGCGGTATCGGTTCCGCTTTCGCGCTTTCTGGCCGGCCTGCTCATGGTGGTTTTCTTCTTCGTCTTCGTTCCGACCCTGTCCGCAAGCTTCTACGTGAGCTACCGCGACGTGTTCGTTCCGGCTTCCGGCGATGCCGACGCGCGCTGAGGCGCCCCCGGTCGGGGTGCTCGGCGGCACGTTCGATCCGATCCATTACGGCCATCTCCGGCTCGCCGAGGACGCCCGCGAAGCGCTCGGACTGGCACGGGTCCTGTTCGTGCCCTGCGGGATTCCTCCGCACCGCGGAAACCCGACAGCCTGCGCGTCCGACCGGCTCGAGATGGCGCGGCTCGCGATCGCGGGCAATCCGTTCTTCGCGCTGGAAGACAGCGAAGCCACCGCCGGCGCGCCGAGCTATACCGTGGTGACGCTCGAGCGGCTGCGCGCGCGTTTCGGCACCGCACTGCCGCTGGTAGTGCTGCTCGGGACCGACGCCTTCGCCGGCCTCGCGGGCTGGCATCGCTGGCGAGAGGTGTTATCGCTCGCGCAGGTCGGTCTGGCGAAGCGGCCGGGCAGGCCGTTCGATGTGGCGGAGCTGCCGCCCGAGCTCGCCGGCGAGGTCCTCGCGCGCCGCTCGCCGCGACTGCCGGAAGGGGCGGCGGCCGGCTCCATCGTCGAGTTCGCCACCGCGGCGCTCGACATTTCCGCTTCGCGCATCCGCGCCTGCCTCGCGCGAGAGGCGAGCGTGCGCTATTTGCTCCCCGATTCCGTTCTCGATTATATTGGGCGGCACCGGCTCTATCGGAATGAACCTTAGAAAACTGCAAAGCGTCGTGGTCGGCGCGCTGGAGGACATCAAGGCGCGAGACATCGAGGTCATCAACACCGCCCGGCTGAGTTCGCTGTTCGACCGCATCGTCATCGCCAGCGCGGACTCGGCGCGCCAGACGCTCGCACTGGCGAGGAACGTTCATGACAAGGTCAAACAGGCGGGAGGAGAGGTGATCGGCATCGAGGGCGAAGGCTCGGGCGAATGGGTGCTGGTCGACCTGGGCGACATCGTCGTCCACATCATGCAGCCGGCCTCGCGCAGCTACTACAATCTGGAAGAGCTCTGGCGCGTGCGCCCCGCGCGCGGCAGGCGGGCGGCACCGGGCGCCTGACCGGCGGTGCGACTTCGCGTGATCGCGGTCGGCACCCGGATGCCGCAGTGGGCGGACGAGGCATTTCGAGACTATGCGAAACGGATTCCACGGGAGATGGCGATCGAGCTGATCGAAGTCAGGCCCGAGCCGCGCAACGGTCGTCCGCGCGCGGCGCTGCTCGCGCAGGAGGCGGCGCGCCTGAGCTCGATGATCCCGCGTGGCGCGCGCGTCGTGGTGCTGGACGAGCACGGAGCCGATCTCGATACCGACGCGCTCTCGCGCCGGCTGGCGGCCTGGCTCGAGGGCGGAAGCGACGTGGCGCTCATCGTGGGCGGTCCCGATGGGGTCGATCCGGAACTCAAGCAACGCGCCGCGGAGACGTTGCGATTGTCCAGCCTCACCCTGCCTCACGCGCTCGCCCGGGTGGTGCTGGCCGAGGCGCTCTACCGGGCCTCGAGCGTGTTGAAGAACCACCCCTACCACCGGGCATGAACACGCTGCTGCGCATCTACCTGGCCTCCCGCAGCCCGCGCAGGCGCGAGCTGCTGCGCCAGTTGCATGTCAACCTCGAACTGCTCCTGTTCCGCGGCGCGCCGCGCGAGGACATCGAAGTGAGCGAAACCATCCTCCCCGGCGAGTCGGCGCAGGAGTACACGCTGCGCCTGGCACGGGCCAAGGCCTGGTTCGGCGCGCGGCTCATCCCGATGCGCAGGCTGCACGCCCAGGCGGTGCTCGCGGCCGACACCGCGGTCGAGCTCGACGGCGCGATCCTGGGTAAGCCGGGCGGGAGCGGTGAGGCCGAGGCGATGCTCGCGCGACTCTCGGGACGCGCGCACCGGGTGCTGACCGCGGTGGCGCTGGCCGAGGGCGACCGGCTCGAGCACGCGCTCAGCGTGAGCGAGGTGCGGTTTCGCAGCCTGGGCAGCGAGGAGATCCGGCGCTATGTCGCGGCCGGCGAATCGGCTGACAAGGCGGGCGCCTACGCCATCCAGGGACGCGCGGCCGGTTTCATCGCCGAAATCCGAGGCTCCTACAGCGGCATCATGGGGCTGCCGCTGTTCGAAACCGCCGAGCTGCTGCGCGGCTTCGGCCATTCGTGGCTGTGAAGCGGCGCGGCGGCAAGGTGGCGCACCCATGACCGAAGCATTTCTGCTCAACTTCACTCCCCAGGAGACGCGCGTCGCCCTGATGCAGCAGGGCGTCGTTCAGGAGCTGCTCGTGGAGCGCACCGCGAGCCGCGGGCTGGTGGGCAACGTCTATCTCGGACGCGTCGCCCGCGTGTTGCCCGGAATGCAGTCCGCATTCGTCGAGGTCGGGCTCGCCCGCACCGCCTTTCTCCATGTGGCCGACATGATCGAAGCACGAGGCGACGAGCCGCGTCCGATCGAGAAGGTGGTGAGCGACGGTCAGAATCTGGTCGTCCAGGTCATCAAGGATCCGCTCGGCACCAAGGGCGCGAGGCTTTCCACGCAGATCAGCCTGGCCGGGCGGCTGCTCGTCTTCCTTCCCCAGGAAAAGCACATCGGAATCTCCCAGCGCATCGAGAGCGAAGCCGACCGCGAGGCGCTGCGCGAGCGGCTCGGCCGGCTCGCGGGCGCCGATGCCGAGGGCGGCTTCATCGTCCGCACGGTCGCCGAGACGGCGAGCGACGAGGAACTCGCCGCCGACATCGCGTATCTGCGCAAGACCTGGTCGGAGATCTGCGCCGCGGCGAGCGATGCGGTGGCTCCCGCACTGCTGTACGAGGACCTGTCGCTCGGCCGGCGCGTGCTGCGCGACCTGGTCACGCGGGAGACCGAAAGAGTGGTGATCGACTCGCGCGAGAACTTCCAGAAGCTGTCCGCCTTCGCGGCGCAGTACATGCCGCAGGTGCTGCCGCTGCTCGAGCACTACGTCGGCGAGCGCACGCTGTTCGATCTGCACGGAGTGGAGGACGAGATCGAAAAGGCGCTCGCGCGCCGGGTCGATCTGAAGTCGGGCGGCTATCTGATCTTCGACCAGACCGAGGCGATGACGACCATCGACGTCAACACCGGCGGCTTCGTCGGCGTGCGCACCTTCGACGACACCATCTTCAAGACCAACCTGGAAGCGGCGCAGACGATCGCGCGCCAGCTTCGTCTGCGCAACCTGGGCGGAATCATCATCATCGATTTCATCGACATGGAAAACGAGGATCACCGCCAGGCGGTGCTCGCCGAACTGCAGAAGGCGCTCGCGCACGACCGCACGCGCCTGTCGGTGTCCGGTTTCACCTCACTGGGCCTGGTCGAGATGACGCGCAAGCGCACGCGCGAATCGCTCGCGCACGTGCTGTGCGAACCGTGCCCGACCTGCGGCGGGCGCGGCGAGGTGAAGACCGCGCGCACCGTCGCCTACGAGATCCTGCGCGAAATCCTCCGCGAAGCGCGCCAGTTCAGCGCGCGCGAATACCGCGTGCTCGCCTCGCCGGTGGTGACCGACCTGTTTCTCGACGAGGAATCGCAGGCGCTCGCGATGCTCTCCGACTTCGTCGGCAAGCCGATCTCGGTCAAGGCGGAGTCCGGCTACACCCAGGAGCAGTATGACGTAGTGCTGCTTTGAGGGCAGACGGACGTGTGTGCAGGCGCTCGTCGCGGCTGTGGCGGGTCGGGGCTGCGGTCCATGGGGAGTCTCCTACGCCGTCCCGCCCACGTAGATATTCAGGTACTTCAGGCAGATCACCCGCAGGCAGGACGACAGGTTCTTGTCGTTGGCCACCATGCAGCCGTCGAGCACCTGCTCGATCAGGCGCGGGAGCGGCTGCCCGGTCTCGTGCGCCATGTCCTCCAGCACGTTCCAGAAGGCGCGCTCCAGCGCCACCGTCGTGCTGTGGCCGTGGATGCGGAAGCCGCGCTTCTCCGGGATGAACTCGCTGATCTGCGAGGTCGTGCAGGCGTTGAACATGTGTTCCAGGAGGTCGTGGTTTTCGACGTAGATCGACATGGGTGTGGCTCGAAGATGTCCGGCCGCCATTCTGGCCGGCCGCGCACGGCGCGGCAAGGGGTGGGGCTCCTGTTGGCAATGATTACTACCTCGCGGCGCGCAGTGCCGGCTAGGATCAACTACCATTGGATGCCAACAGCCCCGGCAACCCCGGGTGCGCGGAGGTGAGGCGGGATGGAGTTTTTCCGCAAGACGCTGGACCCGGTGATCGCGCTGTCCGCGATCGCGGTGCTCGACGTGTTCCTGTTCCTCGTCGTGGGGGCATGGACCGTGGGCGGCGGGGAGACCATGATGACCGGGCTCATCGCGCAGACCTTTCTCGGCGACGATCTGCGGCGCCTGCCGTTCTGGAGCCTGGTGTTCCCGGTCCATGGCGACTACTGGAAGATCTACATCAGCCTCGGCATGCTGTTCGGCGCCTTCGCCGGCGCGCTGCTCTCCAGGGAGTTCTATCTGCGCATCCCGCGCCGGCTCTCGGAGTGGGTGCTGATCACGATCGGCGGACTGCTGATGGGCGTGGGCATCCGCCTCGCTTTCGTGTGCAACGTGTCGACCTTCTTCGGTCTCACGCCGGAGATGAATCTGGGCGGCTACCTGGCGATCTCGGGCATCATCGCGGGCGCCTGGGTCGGCTCGATGATCTACAAGAGAATCCTGGAGGGCTAGCGCGTGTCTGCGATCGCCGAATGCGTGGTGGCGTTCATCTTCGGTTCCGTGGTCGGCCTGCTGGTGCAGCGCTCGCGCTTCTGCAACACCGCCGCGCTGCGCGATGCCATCCTGTTCAAGAGCTACCGCAACACCAAGGCGCTGCTGGTGGCGATGATGATCCTCACCATCGGCTTCACGGGTTTCATGACGCTGGGCGCGGGCCATCCGCTGGATTTCGATGTCGGGGCGAACCAGTTCGTCGGCCTGTTCCTGTTCGGCATCGGCATGGTTCTCGCCGGGGCGTGCACGGTCTCGACCTGGGTCAAGACCGGCGAGGGAAACGTCGGTGCGCTCTGGGCGCTCGTGTGCACCTTCATCGGCATGTTCCTGTTCTCGATCGCCTGGTCGTGGAACTACTGGCCTCCCGCGCCGGCTTCGATGACCGGGGAGCCGAACCTGCCGGCCCTCCAGCTCGGTTTCGCCAACGCGAGGACGCTGCAGGACAAGCTCGGAATCCCCGCGATCGCGTTCGGGCTGGTTCAGGTGGCGGTGCTGTTCGGGATCTACCGCGCGATCCTGCGCAAGGAGATGGCCCAGCACGTCCGGCATGAACAGGCGGCAGCCGCCGACGCGTTGGAGACGCCGCCGGCGGAGCCGAAGGTCAAGGTGCTTGCGAGCAGAAGGGGGTAAAGCGATGGGACTGTTCGGATCGAAGAAGGCGAAGGAGAGCGTAGCGACGCCCGCCGCCGAGGCGAGGCTGAGCGATGGGAGCGTGGTGCGCCTGGCGCGCCAGGTGGACTGCATCGGGGACTCCTGCCCGCGGCCCCAGCTCATGACCAAGAAGGCGCTTGCCGAACTGCGGCCCGGGGAGGTGCTCGAAGTCATCGTGGACAACCCGTCCTCGGTGGAAGCCCTGCCCCCCATGTGCGACGAGTTGAACGCCACGCATCTGGAAACGGTGAAGGCCGGGCACTGCTGGCAGGTCTTCATCCGAAAGGACTGAACGCGATGATTGCGCGCCTACTGATGCGCCTTTACGTGACCGCCGCGGCGATCGCGGCCGTCGGCGCGCTGGCCTATATCTACCTCCAGCCACCGGAGAGCATGCGCAGGAGTGCAGACGGGGTGCCCTATTTCTCGTCGCGGGTGTCGCATCCGGTGACCGGAGAGCCGCTGCGGCTGAACGACCTGGCGCAACACTACAAGGGAGCGCGGCGATGAGCCTTGACCTGGAGACCCTCGCGCAACTCGTCCTGTTCGCCGTCGCCTTCGGCGCCATGTTCCTCGCCTTCCTGAGCGATTCCGCCTGAGCGCCATGGCCCGGACGAGCGTTATCTTCTGTCTCGCGACCTTGGCGGCCAGCGCCTTGGCGGCCGCCCTCGCGTTCCCCTACGCCGCGCTGCCGCGCGGGACGCTGGAGACCTGCGAGATCCCGGTGCCGGCCGAAAAACTCCCCGACGTGGACCTGGGCGGAGGGTTCGGCAAGGTCCCGGTGATCGAGCTGGTGGCCTACTACATCGAAAATCCGCCGGCGCCGGCAGCGCCGGGCGCGGCCCCGGCCGCCGTCAAGCGTTTCGGTGGCTGCTGAATGATCCGCGGGGCGGGTGCCCTGATGCTGTCGCTCGCGGCCGGTGGCGTGTCGGCCGCCGCGGGCGAGGCCGGCTTCTCCTACGTGCGGGCGATGGATTCCGCTGCGGCACGGGTGATCGTCGATGTTCGGCCCCGCGCCGCTTGCGAGGGGCGCACCGTGAGCGGGGCGCGCTGCCTGCCGGCCGCGGACTTCCTCGGTCCCCACCGCCGGTTGGCGAGCTGGCGGGACATCCTGTGGCTGCTGGGCACGGCCGGGCTGCGGGGGGACGAATCGGTGCTGGTCATCGGAGAGGAGCCGACGGCGCGGGACTTTGTCGCCGGGCTGCTCCATCTGGCGGGCCAGCGCGAGGTGCGGGTGCTCACCGAACCGGTGCCACGTCTGCTCGCCGCCGGGACTGCCGCGGGAGCGGGCCGGCCGCGGGACTTCGCCAGGGCGGTGGTGTTCGAAGCGCCGATGCGCGACGCCCTGGTCGTGATGGGCTCCGAGCTGGCAGCGGCGAAACCGCTGCCTGCGTTGCTGGATGGGCGCGCGAGCGCCGAATACTGGGGGGAGATCGCCCGCGCAAGCCGGGCCGGCCATCTGCCCGGGGCGATCAGCCTGCCCGCGGCGGAGCTGCGCGCAGCCGCCGGGCAGGCGACTCTGCCCGAGGGCAAATCGGTGGCCTACGGCCACGACGCGCTCGAAGGCATCGCCTATTTCACGCTGCTGCGGGCCGGTCATGGTGTGGATGCACGCGTATATCCGGAAGGATGGGCCGAATGGGCAGCCCACGGCGACTGGCCTGCGGACGCGGTGAGCTACCCCGAGGCCGTGCATCGGCCCGCGGCCGCGGTGACCGCCGCTCCGCCGGCACCCACCTCGCCCGGAAGCCTCACTGCCGGCGCACTGATGGGTGCGCTCGGGCTCGCGGCGATCGCCTTCGCGGCAGGGCTCGGAGTCGGCCGGTGCGGGCGTGGCTGATGGATCTCCTCATTCATGTGAGCAGCGTGCACTCGGCGCGCATCCTGGCGGGCCTGGCCGGAGCCTGCGCCCGGGCGGGACGCGGCTTCGCCTGCTTCTTCACACTCGACGGAGTGCGGATGCTGGACGATCCGGCAGTGCGGGCCGCGGTGGCCGGCGCGCTGCGGGCGGTCGCATGCGGGGAATCCTGGCACCGCTTCTGCGGAACGCGACCCTGTCCGGTGGAGCTGGGAAGTCAGACCGACAACAGCGCCCTGATGGGACACGCCGCGAGGACCGTGAGCCTGTGACCCGGCCGACGGCGGACATGGAAACGAAGGCGATCCTGGTGCTGGCCCGGCGGGATCATGCGGAGGCGATGCGGGTCGCCGCGGGGCTGACCATCTTCGGCCACCGGGTGGATCTGGTGTTCATGACCGGACCGGTGGAGGAAAGCGAGGCCAATGCCGCCATGGCGGAACTGCTGGAGCTGAGCGGGATCGAACCGCGCACCACGGTGGCGGAAATGGCCGAGGAACTGCCCTGGCTGGACAGCGCGGCACTGGCTGCCGCCATCGTCCGGTCGGATGCGGTGCTGAGCATATGAGGGGCGGGCGATGAAGGTCGTCGCGCTCGAAACCAGGCTGTTCCCGGATGCGCCCGCAGTGGGCGCGGCGCTGGACGCCCTGGCAGCGGAACATGCGGTCGTGCGCATCGAATGCGCGCGCGCCGGCATGGGCGAGGAGGACTGGGACCGGCTGCTGGCCGAGATCCTGGCTTCCGATCTGGTGGTGACCCTGTAACGCACGGAGGAGGAAACGATGGATAGGCAATCGTGGTTCGCGAAACTGTTCGGCGCGGCGCTGATGCTGCTGGTGGCTGCCTGGCAGCAGGCGGTGGCCGCGGATCCCCTGGTCGGCCCCGAGTGGGCGGCGGCCAACGCAGGCAAGGCGGGGGTGGTGTTCATCGACTTCGGCGGCCCGGCAGATTTCCTGCGCGGCCATATCCCGGGCGCGGTGAACAGCAAATACGGCAAGGATGGCTGGCGCGAGGAGCGCGCCGACAAGGTGCCGGACATGCTTCCGGTCGACCTCACCAAGCTGGCCGCGATGATCGGCCGGCTCGGCATCGACAACAACACCCGTGTGGTGCTGGTGCCGCCGGGGATGTCCTCCTCCGACATGGGCATGGGCACGCGCGTCTACTGGACCTTCAAGGTGCTCGGCCACGACAACGTCTCCATCCTCGATGGCGGCATGGCGGGCTATCTCGCGCTCGTCAAGGAAAAGAAGTTCCCGCTCGCGACCGGCGCGGCCAAGGCGGATCCGAAGACCTTCAAGGCCAACGTGCGCAAGGACATGATCGTCACGATGGAGGACATGAAGAAAGCCAAGGCGGCAGGCATGCTCCTGGTGGACAACCGGCCCGAGGACTACTACGCCGGCATCACGCGGCACCCGAAGGCGACATCGGCAGGCACGATCGAAGGCGCGAAGAGCCTGCCCAACGCCTGGCTGACGGTCGATGGCGGCGGCCGCTTCCGCGACAAGGGACAGCTCGCGCAGCTCTACAAGCACGCCAGCGTCCCCACCGGTGGCGAGCAGATCAATTTCTGCAACTCCGGCCACTGGGCCTCGGTCGGCTGGTTCGTCTCGAGCGAGCTGATGGGCAACAAGAAGGTCCGGATGTATGACGGTTCCATGATCGAATGGACCATGAAGGGCAATCCGGTCGAGCAGAAGGTCAAGCTGCAATAGGTACCCGCGCGCTCGCCGTACTCGCGGCTGCGGTTGCACTGACCGCCGCAGCGGCGAGCGCGCAGGACGAGCACGGCCGCAGGCTTGGCGCCGAGCTGGTCGTGATGGCGGGAGACCTGCGCACGCTCGTCGCGGCGAGCGTGCCGCCGCGCCGCCTGGAGGGCGTGCGCGCACGGCTCGCCGGGGCATTGTCCTCGCTGCCCATGCTGCTGCGGCGCACCGGCGCGGACCCTGCGGTCGTGGCCGGGATGCGCGAGGCGTTGTCGCGGCGCGACTGGAATGCGCTGGGCGGGGCGCTCGCGCGGCTGCGCCGCAGCCATCCGCTCGACCTCGGCACGATCCTGCCCGCCTCGCCGACCCCGCAGCGCCTGCGCGCGGCCGAAGCCATCCACCGTCAGAGCTGCGCCGGCTGCCACGACGCACCCGCGGCCGACGTGGCGCTGCCGGCATCGAACCTGTTCGAAATGGCCCGCACGATGCCGGCGGAGGAGTTCGCCGCACGGCTGCTGAATGGCGTGCGCGGGGATACCCGCAGCGCGCACGCCAACCCGTTCGGCGATCCCGAAATCGCGGCGCTGATCGCCTTCTACGCGCGCGGCCGCTGAGGCCTGGCGCTCAGGCCTTGGCCGCCCTGGGCATGCGCCCGAGGAGGTAGAACTCGTCGTTCGGGCGCATGTTGGTCAGGTTGGCCATGCGGTTCGACAGGCCGAAGAAGGCGGCCACCGCGCCGATGTCCCAGATGTCCTCGTCCGAGAAACCGTGCCCGCGAAGCCGCTCGAAGTCGTCATCGCAGATCTCGGCCGAGTCCAGGCACACCTTCATCGCGAAGGCGAGCAGGGCCTTCTGGCGCGGCGTGAGGTCGGCCTTGCGGTAATTGACCGCGACCTGGTCGGCGAGCAGCGGATTCTTCGCGCGGATGCGCAGGATCGCCCCGTGCGCCACCACACAGTACTGGCACTGGTTGGCATTGCTCGTGGCGACCACGATCATCTCGCGCTCGGCCTTTGTGAGCCCGCTCTCCTTCTCCATCAGCGCGTCGTGATAGGCGAAGAAGGCGCGGAACTCGTCGGGACGGTGGGCGAGCGCGAGGAAGACGTTGGGGACGAAACCCGACTTCTCCTGGACCGCGAGGATGCGATTGCGGATGTCCTCGGGCAGTTCGTTGAGGGCGGGTACGGGATAGCGGCTGATCGGTGTATCGCTCATTCGCGCCTCGCTTGATGATTGGACGGCTTCGGGGTAGCGTACGCGCTCCCCGTGACGGACAAGACCGGCCATGACCCTACCCGCTCCCGAAGACGAATTCAACAGCCTGCTTCCGGAAAACCGCTATTCGCGCCGCGGATTCATCGCTACCGCGCTGGCGGGCGGATTCACGCTGGCCGCCGGTCCGGTCATGGCGCAGACCGCGATCCACACCGATGCCGCCGGGCTCAGGCAAGGCGAGGTAGGTGTGAAGGCCGCCGATGGCGAGGTCCCTGCCTATCGGGCGATGCCGGCCACGGGACGCGATTTTCCGGTGGTGCTCGTCGTGGAGGAAATCTTCGGCGTGCATGAGTACATCAAGGACATCTGCCGCCGCCTCGCCAAGCTCGGATATCTCGCGATCGCCCCCGAATTGTATGCGCGCTACGGGGACGCATCGAAGCTCACCGGCGTCAAGGAGGCGCTCGCCCTGGCCAACCAGGCGAGCGACGAGCTCGTCATGAGCGACCTGGACGCCTGCGTGGCGTGGGCGCAGACGGAGGGCGGCGACACGGCGCGGCTCGCGATCACCGGCTTCTGCCGCGGCGGGCACACGGTGTGGATGTACTGCGCGCACCAGCCGAAGCTCAGGGCGGGAGTGGCCTGGTACGGCCCCCTCGCCGGCCCCGTGAACGCGCGCACACCCAAACATCCGCTCGATGTTGCCGGCGAACTCAAGGCGGGCGTGCTGGGGCTGTATGGGGGCAAGGACCAGGGCATCAGTGTCGAACAGATCGAGCGCATGCGCGCGGCGATCGCCAAGGCGGGCGGGCGCTCGCAGATCCACATCTACCCGGACGCACCGCACGCCTTCCACGCGGACTACCGCCCGAGTTATCGCAAGGAGGCGGCCGAGGATGGCTGGAAGCGCATGCTGGAGTGGTTCCGGCAGCACGGCGTGTGAGAGGTGGCTCGCCGCATGAAGGCGTCGGAATGAGCGACAACGCGTATCCCCATCTGCTCGCGCCGCTGGACCTCGGTTTCCTCACCCTGCCCAACCGGGTGCTGATGGGCTCGATGCACACCGGCCTGGAGGAGGCGCCCGGAGGTTTCGAGCGCATGGCCGCGTTCTACGCCGAGCGCGCCCGCGGCGGCGCCGGGCTGATCGTCACCGGCGGCATCGCGCCGAATCCGGAGGGGCGGATCGCGCCACAGGCCGCGATGCTGAACGAGGAGGCGCAGCTCACCGGCCATCGCCGGGTCACCGCGGCCGTGCATGAAGCGGGCGGCCGCATCTGCATGCAGATCCTGCACGGAGGCCGCTACGCCCTGCACGAGGCGGCGGTGGCGCCCTCGGCGCTGCGCGCGCCGATCTCGCCGGTCACTCCGCGCGAGCTCTCCGGCGCCGAGGTCGAACGCACCCTCGCCGACTACGTGCGCTGCGCCCGGCTGGCGCAGCAGGCGGGCTACGACGGTGTGGAGATCATGGGCTCCGAAGGCTACCTGATCAACCAGTTCGTCGTCCCGCACACCAACCGGCGCGACGACCGCTGGGGCGGGATGATCGAGAACCGCATCCGCTTCCCGGTCGAGATCGTGCGCCGCACGCGCGAGGCGGCCGGGCACGCGTTCATCCTCATCTACCGCCTGTCGATGCTCGACCTGGTGGAAGGCGGCAGCACCTGGGAGGAGATCGTCGCCCTCGCTAGGGCGGTCGAGGCGGCCGGCGCGACGCTCATCAATACCGGCATCGGCTGGCACGAGGCGCGCATCCCCACCATTGCTACCATCGTCCCGCGCGCCGCCTTCACCTGGGTCACCCGTCGCATGATGGGCGAGGTGGGCATTCCGCTCGTGACCACCAACCGCATCAACACACCCGAGGCCGCCGAGGAAGTGCTGGCGCGCGGGGACGCCGACATGGTGTCGATGGCGCGTCCCTTCCTCGCCGATCCCGAGTTCGTGAGCAAGGCCGCGGCGGGCCGCGCGGACGAGATCAACACCTGCATCGCCTGCAACCAGGCCTGCCTCGACCACATCTTCGCGCATCGCCTGTGTTCCTGCCTGGTCAATCCGCGCGCCTGCCACGAGACGGTGCTTCCAATCGAACCCGCAAGGCAGAAGAAGCGGATCGCGGTGGTGGGAGCAGGACCGGCGGGACTCGCATGCGCGTGCACCGCCGCCGAACGCGGCCACGAGGTGACGCTCTACGAGGCGGCCTCCGAGATCGGCGGCCAGTTCAACCTCGCCCGGCGCATTCCCGGCAAGGAGGAATTCGCCGAGACGCTGCGCTATTTCCGGCGCCGCCTCGAACGCTTGGGCGTGAGCGTGCGGTGCGGACATCGCGCCAGCGCATGCGATCTGGTCGAAGGCGGTTATGACCATGTGGTGCTCGCCACCGGCGTGACCCCGCGCATCCCCGACATCCCCGGCATCGATCACCCCAAGGTCCTGCGCTATGCCGAGTGCATCGAAGGCGGCAGGCCGGCGGGTGCACGGGTGGCGATCCTGGGCGCCGGCGGCATCGGCTTCGACGTCGCCGAGCTGCTCACGCACCCCGGAGCGGAGAGCGGATCGGAGATCGAGGCCTACCGGCGCGAATGGGGGATTGATGCGGCCTACCGGAGCCGCGGCGGACTGGCACCCGAAGGCGGCCGCTCGCACTCCCCGCGCGAGGTCTGGCTCCTGCAGCGCAAGCCGACGCGGGTGGGCGAGGGGCTCTCACGCACCACCGGCTGGGCGAAGCGGCTGCTGCTCGCCCGGCGCGGCGTGAAGATGCTGCCGGGGGTAAGCTACGAGCGCATCGACGATGCCGGCCTGCACCTCCGGGTCGGGGGCGAGCCGCGCGTGCTGGGGGTCGACAGCGTCGTGCTGTGCACCGGCCAGGAGCCGCGACGGGAGCTGCTGGGCGAACTGGAGGCGGCGGGGCCTGCGCCGGAGCTCATCGGCGGTGCGGATGTCGCCGCGGAACTCGACGCCAAGCGCGCGATCGAGCAGGGCACCGAGCTCGGCGCGACCCTGTAGGGGCGTCTCGAAGCGGAGGAAGACGTGGCCGGGTACCGCATCCTTTCGCTGGACGGCGGCGGCATCCGCGGGATGGTGACCGCGATCGTTCTGGAGCGGCTCGACGCACAGCCGCGGCTCGCGGGCTGGCGCGATTCGGTCGATCTCATCGCCGGCACCTCCACCGGGGGGCTGCTCGCGCTCGGGCTCGCGCACGGACTGCCGCCGCGAGCCATGCGCGAACTCTACGAAACGAAGGGTCGCGACATCTTCGACGATTCGTGGCTCGACGACCTGCTCGATCTGGGCAAGATCGCCGGCGCCGACTACGACATCCGCAATCTCGCGCGCGAGCTGCGGCGCGTGTTCGGGCCGACCACGCTCGCGCAACTGTCCCGGCGCGTGCTGATCCCCTCGTTCGACCTCGACAACGAGTCGGACGACGAGGCGCGCCGGAGCTGGAAACCCAAGCTGTTCCACAACTTTCCCGGGCCCGACAGCGACGGCGCGCTTTCCGCCTGGAAAGTCGGGCTGTATACGAGCGCCGCGCCGACCTTCTTCCCTTCGGTCGACGGCTACATCGACGGCGGCGTGTATGCGAACAACCCCGCGATGTGTGCGCTCGCGCAGGCGCTCGATCCGCGCTCCGGCACGCACGCAGCGCTCGCGGACTGCGCCCTGCTGTCGCTGGGCACCGGGACTTCGCTCGTGCACATCCGCGGCCAGAGGCTCGACTGGGGCTATGCGCAGTGGGCGAAACCCCTGATCGGCCTGATGATGGACGGCACCGCGGGAATCGCCGACTACCAGTGCGCGCGCATGCTCGGCGCTCGCTACCACCGGCTCGCGCCCGCGTTCGCGCCCGGAGTGTCGATCCCGCTCGATGCGGTCGATCGCATTCCGGAGCTGCGCGAGTTCGCGGCCGCCATCGATCTCTCCGGGACAGTGGAGTGGATCGAAACGGAGTGGCTCGGGC
>MNXU01000038.1:0-125622 GCA_001872285.1 Betaproteobacteria bacterium CG2_30_68_42 | reverse complement strand
CGGGCGATGAGCGACCGAGCCGGTTCTGGGGGCACGCGCGAGGCGCGCGCGCTCTCTACCCGGCGCTCGGGTTCGTGGAGATCGCCCTCTACGGCGCCGACGCGCCCGAAGAGCGCGTCTGCTTCGGGCTCGATCTCGCGGCGGGCCCGCCGCGGATCACTCGCGCGCCGACAAACCGAGATAGCCGCTGAGGTTTTCCCAGCGCCCGTTGCGGATTCTCACGATGCGCGCGCTGCGCATTCCCAGGTGATCGGCGGGAGTGAACACGAAACCGGGGCTGCCGAAGAAGTCGGGCGGCGTGGAAAGGGTCTCGAGCGCCGCGGAGAGGCGCGCGGCGTCCAGTTGCGGTCCGGCCTTGCGCGCCGCGCGGATGAACAGCTCGGCGCTCAGCCAGGCCTGGACGCTCCAGGTGTTGGGTTCCACTCCGAAGCGCCTGGCATAGCGGCCGATCCAGGCGCTGAGCTCCGGATTGGATGCGTCGGGGTAGGGGTGCGGCACCTGCGCCACGCCGTAGAGTCCTTCCATCGCCGCACCGCCGAGCTGGTGGATCTGCGCGCTGTAGGCGGCGGTGGTGACCAGAACCGGCACCTGCCAGCCGGCGCGGCGTGCGGTGGAGACTGCGGCCACGGTCTCCCGAACCACGGTGGCCAGTGTGAGGAAATCGCAGCCCGCGGCCTTCAGCCGTGCGATCTGCGAGGAGAAATCGGTCGCGCCGCGCTTGTAGCTGGTCTTCTCGCACACTGGAAGGCCGAGCGCGCGCGCCGTCGCCTCGAAGCCCTTGAGCACTTCGTGGCCGAAGTCGTCGTCCTGGTACAGGATCCCCGGCCTCCTGTAGCCGCCGCTCGCCAGCAGGTGGCGCAGGGCGATCGGCGTGGTGACCGAATAAGGCGCGAAGATCTGGAACTTGAGCGGATGCACGGGCTCGTAGGTCGCGGCGAGCGGCGCGCCCGGAAACAGGTGAAGCACGCCGTGCTCGAGCGCCATCGGCATCGTGGCCATCACCACCGGCGAGCCGAGATCGTTGATCAGCGCGAACACGCGGTCGCGCCCGATGAGCTTCTGCGCCGCGAGCACGGCGCGCTTGGGGTCGTAGCCGGAGTCCTCGACGATGAAGCGGATGCGGCGCCCGTGGATGCCGCCGCGCGCGTTCTCCTCGTCGAAGCGCATCTCGAGGCCGTTGCGGAAATGAACGCCCAGCGCGGCGATCGGACCCGAGAGATCCTGGATCGAGCCGACGATGATCTCCTCGCCGCTCACTCCACGCGCCGCAGGCGGTGCGGCCGTCGTCTGACTGACCGGGAGGAGGAGAAAAAAGAGTGCCGCGAGTGCCTTCATCGGAGGTCGTCCTTTCGGTGGGTGAGAGGTGCCGCGCGCCGGCGCACCGGCCATGCATAGTCGATCGTCAGCGGTGCATGGTCGCTGAAACGCCGTTCCTTGTAGATCTCGGCGCGGCGGGCGCGCGCCGCGAGTCCGGGTGTGGCGATATGGTAGTCGATGCGCCAGCCCACGTTCTTCGCCCATGCCTGGCCGCGGTTGGACCACCAGGTGTATTGGCCGGGCCGGGGGTCGAGACGGCGGAAGACGTCGACCCAGCCGAATTCGTCGAACACCCGGCTCAGCCAGGCGCGCTCTTCGGGCAGGAAGCCCGAGTTCTTCCGGTTCGCGCGCCAGTTCCTGAGGTCGATCTCGCGGTGCGCGATGTTCCAGTCTCCGCACAGCAGGACCTCACGTCCCTCGCGCGCCAGCTCTTTCAGTCTGGGCGCGAACGCCTCCATGAAGCGGAACTTGGCTTGCTGGCGCTCGGGCGAACTCGAGCCCGAAGGCAGGTAGAGCGAGACGACCGAGAGGCGCCCGAAATCCGCGCGCAGCGCTCGCCCCTCGCGGTCGAACTCAGGGATCCCCGTTCCCTCGACGACGCGGGTGGGGCGGGCTCGCGAGTAGATCGCCACGCCGCTGTAGCCTTTCTTCGCGGCGAAGTGGAAGCGGCCATGCCATTCCGGCGGCGCGAGCATCGCGCTGCCGAGATCCGCGGCCTGCGCCTTCAGCTCCTGCACGCAGACGATGTCGGCGTCGCAGCACGCGAGCCAGTCGAAGAAACCCTTCACGGACGCGGAACGGATTCCGTTGAGGTTGAGAGAGACAACGCGTAACATCGAAGCGTGGATCGCGAGCGTGAAAAAGAGATGGATTTTAGCCGGCAATTCATCGAGTTCGCCTTGGGAAAAGGCGTGCTGCGTTTCGGCGAGTTCAGGACCAAGGCCGGGCGCATGTCACCGTATTTTTTCGATTCGGGGCTGTTCGACGACGGTGCCTCGCTCGGCCGGCTGGCCGACTTCTATGCGCGCGCCATCCTCGCCTGCGGGATCGCCTTCGACATGCTGTTCGGGCCCGCCTACAAGGGCATCGCGCTCGCGGCCGCGACCGCGGTGGCGCTCGCCGCGCGCGGGCGCAACGTGCCGTTCTGCTTCAACCGCAAGGAAGCCAAGGATCACGGCGAGAAGGGCCTGCTGATCGGCGCGCGCCCGCGCGGGCGCGTGCTGATCGTAGACGACGTCATCTCGGCCGGCACTTCCGTGCGCGAATCGGTCGAGCGGATCAGCGCGGCCGGAGCGCGGCCCTGCGGGGTCGTGATCGCGCTCGACCGCATGGAACGCGGCTCCGGCAGCCGATCGGCGGTCCAGGAAGTGCGCGCGCTCTACGGCATTCCGGTGGCAGCCGTCGCCACCCTCGACGACCTGATCGCTTATCTGGCGGGCCGCGAAGATCTCGCCGGCAGCCTCGAAGCGATCCGCGCCTACAGGCAGCGCCATGGCGCCGATGCGGCTTAGCCTGCTTGCGGCTGCGGCCCTATGGGGGTGCCTCCCGCAGGCCCAGAGCGCGGGGCGGCAGACCTATTGCTGCGCCAACGAGCGCGGGAGCCGCGTGTGCGGCGATACGCTCGCGGCCGAGTGCTACAACCGCGGCTACTGGGTGATCAACGAACACGGTGTCACCGTCAAGCGCGTCGATCCGCCGCTCACCGCCGAACAGCGCGCCGCGCGGGAGGCCGAAGCCGCGAAAGCCCGCGAGGAAAAGCGCGTGCGCATGGAGCAGGAACGGCGCGACCGCGCGCTGCTGGACGCCTACACCGATGCAGCCGAGATCGACGTGCAGCGCGACCGCACGCTCAGGAATTTGCAGTCCGACATCGACCGCGAGACGCGCGAGCAGGCCAGGGCGCTCGCGCAGAAGAAGAAGCTCGACGAGGAAATGGAGTTCTACCGCAAGAATCCACCGCCCAGGGAACTCGCCGATGCGGTCAGGGAGAATGCCTCGGTGCTGCGTGCCCACGCCAGCGTGATCGAAGCGAAAGAGCGCGAGATCGCAGCCGTGCGCCACAAGGCGGCCGAGGAGAAACGGCGTTATCTCGATCTGGTTGGCCGCGGTGCCGCCGCGACCCGGAAGAACTGAATCCGGCTCAGTGCTTCGTCGAGCCCGGCCGGCCGATGAAGGAAACCGGGAAGCTCACCTGAGCATCGGCCGTCTTTCGCGGCGCGTCGCGGTAATCGGGCATGTGCGGCGCCGTCGTGCCGGACGCTTCCACGAGCTTCTGGATCAGCACCTGCACCGGATCGGAGAACCAGTCGGGATCGCAGCGTGTGGGAAGGAAGCTCAGCTCCCGCACCCGATCCGGAATCTCTTCGGGCCGATAGCACTCGTTCGCTCCGTAGGCGCCGGAGAAGAACGGCCCGGCCACGAAGCGCAGCACGTAGGCGCCCTGCCCGTCGTGATCGAGCACGAACACGCGCGCTCCCGCGGCCGCGTCCTGACCCTCCTCGAAAACCGGCGTGACGGTGAACGCCGCCGCCTGATTCGCCGTCACGTGGGCGACGGCCTCGTCGAAGGACAGGCGCTGGCTGTCGGGATCAGGTTCGGTCATCTCGGGCATGGCGCGGTGGGTGTGTGCGAATGACCGCAAAGCTACCATCGCATGACCGCGGCCGGAATACGCCCAAAGGGTTAGACGAAGCGTCAAGCAAACCGCAGGATCGGCTGATCGACGGCGAGGTTGTCTCCGCGCTTGGCCATGACCTCGGCGACCGTGCAGTCCCGCTCGGCCTTGAGGATGTTCTCCATCTTCATCGCCTCGATCGCCGCGAGTTTCTCGCCGGCTTTCACTTCCTGCCCGACCCGCACCGGGACCTCGGTGAGCAGGCCCGGCATCGGAGAGAGCAGGAAGCGTGACAGGTCGGGTGCGGGCTTGTCCGGCATCAGCGAGAGCAGGTGCGCGGCGCGCGCGCTCACGACCATCATGTCGGCCTGGGTGCCCCAGTGGCAGACGCGATACCTGAGCCCGATGCGCTCGAGCTGAAGGCAGACCGGCTCGCCGTTCCAGGTGCCGCGGAACAGGAACTCGCCCAGCCGCCACGCGGACTTCAGCTCGCAGGTCTGGCCGTCGTGCATGACCGCATACCCGCCGTCGATGGGATCGAGCGTGAGCGCGTAACTCCTGTCTCCCATCAGCACCGTCCATTCGTTGCCGACCTTGCGTCCGTGGCCGTGCAACTGGCCGCTGGTGCGCACCGCGCGGTCGATATAGCGCCGGCGGGCGAATGCGGCCACCGCGGCGAGCAGCAGAGGATCGTCATGCACCAGCGCGGCGGCGCTGAAGCCCTCCGGATATTCCTCGTTCATGAAACCGGTATCGAAATCCCCGGCCAGGAAGCGCGGGTGCTGCATCAGTGCCGCCTGGAAGGCGATGTTCGAGGACACGCCCCGGATGACGAAGGCGTTGAGCGCGTCGCGCATGCGCGTGATCGCCTGGCTGCGCGAGGCCCCGTGGGCGATCAGCTTCGCGATCATCGGATCGTAGTGCACGGGAATTTCACCGCCCTCCTGGACCCCGGTATCCACGCGCACCGCGCCTTCGGCCTCCGGCGGCGGCAGGTAGCGGACGAGGCGGCCGGTCGAGGGGAGGAAATTGCGCAGCGGATCCTCGGCATTGATCCGGCATTCGATCGCCCAGCCTTCGAGCCGGACGTCCTCCTGCGCGAGCGGCAGCCTCTCGCCGGCCGCCGCCCGGATCATCAGCTCGACGAGATCCAGCCCGGTGATCATCTCGGTCACCGGGTGTTCGACCTGCAGCCGCGTGTTCATCTCCAGGAAGTAGAAGCTGCGGTCCCGGCTGACGACGAACTCCACCGTTCCCGCGCTCTGATAATTCACCGCGCGCGCGAGCGCCACCGCCTGGCGGCCCATCGCGTGGCGCGTCTTCTCGTCGAGGAAGGACGAGGGCGCTTCCTCCAGTACCTTCTGGTGGCGGCGCTGGATCGAGCATTCGCGCTCCCACAGGTAGACCAGGTTGCCGTGGGCGTCTCCGAGCACCTGGATCTCGATATGGCGCGGCTGCTCGACGTACTTCTCGATGAACACCCGCTCGTCGCCGAAGGCATTGCGCGCCTCGTTGCGGCAGGACTCCCATGCCTGCGCGCACGCGGCATCGTCGGATGCCACGCGCAGGCCCTTGCCGCCGCCCCCGGCCGATGCCTTGATCATCACCGGATAGCCGATGGCGGCGGCGATGCGCACCGCCTCCGAGGCCGTTTCGATGGCGTCGTTGTGGCCGGGGATGGTGTTCACGCCCGCGGCGAGCGCCAGCTTCTTCGAGGAGATCTTGTCGCCCATCGCGCGCATCGAGTGCGCCTTGGGACCGATGAAGACGATGCCCTCGCGCTCGATGCGCTCGCAGAAGGCGGCGTTCTCGGACAGGAAGCCGTAGCCCGGATGCACCGCCTGCGCGCGGGTGAGCCGGCAGGCTTCCACGATCGCGTCCTCGCGCAGGTAGCTCTCGCGTGAAGGCGCGGGGCCGATCGGCACCGCCTCGTCGGCCAGCTCCACATGGCGCGCGTTGCGGTCGGCATCCGAATACACGGCGACGGTCCGGATGCCCATCCTGCGGGCAGTGCGGATGACGCGACAGGCGATCTCGCCGCGGTTGGCAACAAGAATCTTCTTGAACATTTTGGAAACCTCTTTCAACACAGAGATCGCAGAGAGCGCAGAGATGAAAAAATCTTACGTTCCAGCTTTTCTCCGGGTCCTCTGCGCCTCTGCGCCTCTGCGTTGAATGCAGTTGATTCTTTTCACAGGGGAATGTTGCCGTGCTTGCGCCATGGGTTTTCGAGCTTCTTGTCCTTGAGCATCGCGAGCGAGCGGCAGATGCGCGCGCGGGTCTCGTGGGGCATGATCACGTCGTCGATGAATCCGCGGGCGCCGGCGACGAACGGGTTGGCGAATTTCGCCTTGTATTCCTGCGTCCGGTCGGCGATCTTCTGCGCATCGCCGATGTCCTTGCGGAAGATGATCTCGACCGCGCCCTTCGGTCCCATCACCGCGATCTCGGCCGAGGGCCAGGCGAAATTCACGTCGCCGCGCAGATGCTTGGAACTCATCACGTCGTAGGCACCGCCGTAGGCCTTGCGCGTGATGACGGTCACCTTGGGCACGGTGCACTCGGCATAGGCGTAGAGCAGTTTCGCGCCGTGCCTGATGATGCCGCCGTATTCCTGGGCGGTGCCGGGCAGGAAGCCGGGAACGTCGACGAAGGTCACCACCGGAATGTTGAAGGCATCGCAGAAGCGCACGAAGCGCGCGCCCTTGATCGAACTGCGGATGTCGAGGCAGCCGGCCAGCACCATCGGCTGGTTGGCGACGATGCCCACCGTGGAGCCGTTCATGCGGCCGAAGCCGGTCACGATGTTCTTCGCGTATTCCGGGCCGAGCTCGAAGAAGTCGTTCTCGTCGAGGGTCTTGAGGATCAGCTCCTTGATGTCGTAGGGCTGGTTCGGGTTGTCCGGCACCAGGGTGTCGAGCGAGAGGTCGGCGCGCGACGCGGGATCCTCGGTCGGCACCCGCGGCGGCTTCTCGCGGTTGTTCGCGGGCAGGAAGGAGATCAGCCGGCGCAGCATCATCAGCGCCTCGACATCGTTCTCGAACGCGAGGTCGGCCACGCCCGACCTCGTGCTGTGGGTGAGCGCGCCGCCGAGCTCCTCGGCGGTGACCTCCTCGTGGGTGACCGTCTTCACCACCTCGGGCCCGGTGACGAACATGTAGGAGGAGTCCTTCACCATGAAGATGAAGTCGGTCATCGCGGGGGAGTACACCGCACCCCCGGCGCAGGGACCCATGATCATGGAGATCTGCGGCACCACGCCCGAGGCCAGCACGTTCCTCTGGAACACGTCGGCATAACCGCCGAGCGAAGCCACGCCCTCCTGGATTCGCGCGCCGCCCGAGTCGTTCAGCCCGATCACCGGCGCGCCGGCCTTCATGGCGTGGTCCATCACCTTGCAGATCTTCTCGGCATGCGCCTCCGAGAGCGCGCCGCCGAACACCGTGAAGTCCTGGCTGAACAGGAACACCAGGCGGCCGTTGATGGTGCCGTAGCCGGTCACCACGCCGTCGCCCGGGATCTTCTGGCCGTCCATGCCGAAATCGGTGCAGCGGTGCTCGACGAACATGTCCCATTCCTCGAAGGAGTCCGGGTCGAGCAGCAGCTCGATGCGCTCGCGCGCGCTGAGCTTGCCCTTGGCATGCTGCGCGTCGATGCGCTTCTGCCCTCCGCCCAGGCGGGCCGCCGCGCGCTTTTCGTCGAGTCGTTTGATGATGTCGTGCATGGTCGAATCTCCCAAAAAACTTCACCACCAAAACACCAAGCGCACCAACATGCACCAAGGAAGACGAGGAATGGCCATTCGCCTTTCCTGGCGTTGTGTTCCTGGTGCCTTGGTGATTAAGGGTTTTCGTTCATGTACCCCAATAGCCGATGGGCCGCCGCTGCCGGCGTCATGCCGCCTGCCTCGACTGCGCGGCTGACTTTTTCCAGATCGCGCCTGACTTGCGGGTGATGTCTGAAGCGCGCGCCCAGCTCGCTCTCGATCAGCGTCCACATCCAGCCGACCGCCTGGTGCCGGCGCTTCGCTTCGAACTCGCCGGATTCGGTCATCGCCGTCCGGTAACGCTCGACCTCGGCCCAGAAGCGGTCGATGCCGGAGGCCTCCAGCGCGCTCACGGCCAGCACCGGCACCCGCCAGCGGGGCGAGGCGCTCCGCAGCATCGCAGCCGCGCCCTCGAAGTGGCGCATGGCGCGCTGCGCCGCGCGCGGGTCGATGTCGGCCTTGTTGATCGCGATGATGTCCGCCAGCTCGACGATGCCCTTCTTCATCGCCTGCAGGTCGTCGCCGGCATTGGGAAGCTGGAGCAGGGCAAAGACATCCACCATGCCGGCCACTGCGATCTCCGACTGGCCCACGCCCACCGTCTCGACGATGACCACGTCGAAGCCGGCCGCCTCGCACGCGAGGATCGTCTCGCGCGTCTTCTCCGTCACGCCGCCGAGGCTGCCTCCCGAGGGCGAGGGGCGGATGAAGGCGGCGGGCTCCATCGACAGCTTCTCCATGCGCGTCTTGTCGCCGAGGATGGAGCCGCCGGAGATCGAGCTGGAGGGGTCGACGGCCAGCACCGCGACCCGGTGTCCGCGCGCGATCACGTGCAGGCCGAGCGCCTCGATGAAGGTGGACTTGCCCGCGCCCGGCGCGCCGGAGATGCCGATCCGGATCGAGCCTCCGGCGTGCGCGAGCAGCGCCTCCAGCACCGCCTGCGCGCGCGCCTGGTGATCGCCATGGGTGGATTCGATCAGGGTGATCGTCTTCGCCAGCGCGCGCGGCTCGCGCGCCAGCACGCCCCCGATGAGCTCGAGATCGGCGGATGGCAGATCCCTCGGGCGGGGAACCATGACCTTAACCACTCTCAACGCAGAGATCGCAAAGGCGCTAAAGACGCAAAGAAAGGCATTGTCGATATCTTCATTTCTTTGCGCTCTTTGCGTCCTTCGCGTTGAAAGAGGTTGCTCGTCGTTCTCAGGCGCTTGCGTGTGCCTTGCGGATCGCCGCCAGCACCTGTCTTGCGCAGGCGGGGATCGGCGTGCCCGGGCCGAAGATGCCGGCGGCACCGGCTTCCCGCAGGAAGTCGTAGTCCTGCGCGGGAATCACGCCGCCGACGAAGACGATGATTTCCCCGGCGCCCTGGTCCTTCAGGGCCTGGACCAGTGCGGGGACCAGCGTCTTGTGGCCGGCCGCGAGCGTCGACACGCCGACCGCATGCACGTCGTTCTCGATCGCCTGCCGGGCGGCCTCCTCCGGGGTCTGGAAGAGCGCTCCGATGTCGATGTCGAAGCCGAGGTCGGCCAGGGCGGTTGCGACGACCTTGGCGCCGCGGTCGTGGCCGTCCTGGCCGAGCTTGGCGATCATCACCCGCGGCCGGCGGCCGTGGGCTTCGGCGAAGGCCTCGATCTCCTGTTTCAGTTCCTGCCATTCCCAGTCGTGCTCGAAGGCCGCGCCGTAGACGCCGGAGATGGCCTGGTTGGTGGCACGGTATCGGCCCCACTGCCTCTCCAGCGCATCGGAGATCTCGCCGACGGTGGCGCGGCAACGCACCGCGCGCACCGCGAGGTCGAGCAGGTTGCCCTCGCCCGTCTTCGCGCACTGCGTCAGGGCGGCGAGCGCCGTGGCGACCGCCGCGGAATCGCGGCTCGCCCGGATCTCCTCGATGCGCGCGATCTGCGCTTTGCGCACCGCGCTGTTGTCGATTTCGCGGATCTCCATCGGGTCTTCATTTTCCAGACGGTACTTGTTCACGCCGACGATGACATCCTTGCCCGAGTCGATGCGGGCCTGCTTTTCTGCCGCGCATTGTTCGATCTTGAGCTTCGCCCAGCCGGACTCGACTGCCTTCGTCATGCCGCCCATCGCCTCCACCTCCTCGATGATGGCCCAGGCCGCATCGGCCATGTCCTGCGTCAGCTTCTCCATCAGGTAGCTGCCCGCCCACGGGTCGATCACATTGGTGATGTGCGTCTCTTCCTGGATCACGAGCTGGGTGTTGCGGGCGATGCGTGCCGAGAAGTCGGTGGGCAGCGCGATGGCCTCGTCGAGCGAGTTGGTGTGCAGGCTCTGGGTGCCGCCGAACACGGCGGCCATGGCCTCGATCGCCGTGCGCACCACGTTGTTGTAGGGATCCTGCTCCGCCAGCGACCAGCCGGAGGTCTGGCAGTGGGTGCGCAGCATCATCGATTTCGGGTTCTTCGGGCCGAAACGCTTCATGATCCGCCACCAGAGCAGGCGTGCCGCGCGCAGCTTCGCCACCTCGAGGTAGAAGTTCATGCCGATGGCGAAGAAGAACGACAGCCGACCGGCGAAGGCATCGACGTCGAGCCCCTTGGCGATGGCGGTCTTCACGTACTCCTCGCCGTCGGCGAGCGTGAAGGCGAGCTCCAGGGCCTGCGTCGCGCCGGCCTCCTGCATGTGGTAGCCGGAGATCGAGATCGAGTTGAACTTCGGCATGTGGGCCGCCGTGTACTCGATGATGTCGGCGACGATGCGCATCGACGGCGCCGGCGGGTAGATGTAGGTGTTGCGGACCATGAACTCCTTGAGGATGTCGTTCTGGATGGTGCCGGAGAGCTTCTCCTGCGCCACCCCCTGCTCCTCGGCCGCGACGATGTAGCCGGCCAGCACCGGCAGCACGGCGCCGTTCATGGTCATGGAAACGGAGATCCTGTCGAGCGGAATTCCGTCGAAGAGGATCTTCATGTCTTCGACGGAGTCGATCGCCACGCCGGCCTTGCCGACGTCGCCGGTTACCCGCGGATGGTCGGAGTCGTATCCGCGGTGGGTGGCCAGATCGAAGGCGACCGAGATGCCCTGCCCGCCGCCGGCCAGTGCGCGCCTGTAGAAGGCGTTGGATTCCTCGGCGGTGGAGAAACCCGCGTACTGGCGGATGGTCCACGGGCGCACCGTGTACATGGTCGCCTGCGGGCCGCGCAGGAAGGGCGCGAAGCCGGGCAGGGTGTCTGCGTGCGGCAGATGTTCCGTGTCGCGCCTGGTGTAGAGCGGCTTGACGGTGATGCCTTCGGGTGTCACCCAGTTCAGGGCGCAGACGTCGCCGTTCGGCGCCGATCTGGCGGCGGCCTTCTCCCAGGCGGCGAAATCGGTGGAATCGGGCAGCTTGGCTTCGCTCATGGCTTGACCTCTCAATCGGGAACGGCCGCTTCGCAATGGTAGCCGCGATCGCATCCGGGCGGCCTTGACATCTCGCGGCCGCAATCATAATGTCTCCATAATTATGAATGCAAGACTTCCCGGACGAGCCGCAACGAGGCCCTGCGCGCCATGAGCCCGGCCAGCATCGCCCGGCCGGCTCTATACCAGGAGGTCGCGGAGCGCCTGCGCCAGCGCATCTTCGCGCACGAACTCGCGCCCGGCGCCTGGATCGACGAACAGGCGCTGGCCGCGCAGTACGGCATCAGCCGCACGCCGCTGCGAGAGGCGCTCAAGGTGCTCGCCGCCGAGGGCCTGGTGACGCTCAAGCCGCGCCGCGGCTGCTATGTCGCCGAACTGTCGGAGCACGACCTCGACGACATCTTTCCGCTGATGGCGCTGCTCGAGGGCCGCTGCGCCTTCGAGGCGACGCGCAGGATGAAGCCGGCCGATCTGCGGCGCCTGGTGCGCTTGCACGAAGCGCTCGAGCGCCAGGCCGCGGCGGGCGACGCCGGCCGCTTCTTCGAGGCCAATCACGAGTTCCACAGCGCGCTGCACGAGCTCGCCGGAAACCGCTGGCTCGCCGAGGTGCTCGCCAACCTGCGCAAGGTGCTGCGTCTGACGCGGCGCGATTCGCTGCGCCTGGACGGGCGCCTGCGGCAGTCGCTGGAAGAGCACCGCGGAATCCTGGCAGCGATCCGCGAGCGCGACGCCGAGCGGGCGCAGGCCCTCATGCACGCTCATCTCCTGTCCGGGCGGGCCGCGGTCGCACGCGTGCGCGCCGGACGCGACGCACCGGAGCGCAGGCATGGCTGAAGGCATCCGCGTGGAGCGCGCCGGCGAGATCGCCACCGTCATTCTCGACAAGCCGGAGCGGGCGAATGCGATCGACGCGGCGATGTGGCGGGGGCTGCGCGAGGCGATGCAGGCGCTTTCGGCGGACGCCGGGCTGCGTTGCGTGGTGCTGCGCGGGGCGGGCGAGGCGGCCTTCGCCGCGGGCGGCGACATCGAGGAGTTCCTGCGCGTGCGCGCGACGCTGGACCAGGCGCTGGTCTATCACCAGCAGTGGGTGGCGGGCGCCCTGGCTGCCGTGCGCGAGTGCCTGCACCCGACCGTGGCGATGATCCACGGCGCCTGCATCGGCGGCGGGCTGGAGATCGCGAGCCAGTGCGACCTGCGCATCTGCGGTCGATCGGCCCGGTTCGGCGTGCCGGTCGCGCGGCTGGGCTTCACCATGGCGCCGGCCGAGCTCTCCGGCCTGATCGAGCTCGCGGGACCGGCCCTCGCCCTGGAACTGCTGCTCGAAGGCCGCCTGCTGGAGGCGGACGAAGCCTGTGCGAAGGGCCTGGTCACGCGCGTGGTCGCGGACGAGACCCTGGAGCAGGAGACGCTGGCCACGGCCAGGCGCATCTGTGCCGGCGCACCGCTTCCCGCGCGCGCCCACAAGAAGCTCGTGCGCAGGCTCGCGCCGAGGGCAGCCGCGCTCGATGCGGCGGAAATCGCGGCGTCCTTCGCCTGGCTCGACAGCGAGGACTACCGCGAGGGCATCGCGGCCTTCCTCGCCAAGCGGCCACCGCGCTTTCGCGGGCGCTGAATGCGCCGATTGTGCGGCGCGGCTTGACCGTGGCGGCCGGTTGCGATATTTGTTATGCAGCATGTTGCATACAATATTTCGCGGGCGGCCGGCCCGGGCACCGTTCGGACGCGCCTGGTGATCAACAAGTCCTCGCTCTGCCAGCAGGCGGCCGATGTCCTGCGCGCGCGCATCCACGCGGGCGCGCTGCTGGCGGGCGCGCGGCTGGACGAAACCGGGCTCGCGGCCGAACTGGGCATCAGCCGCACCCCGCTGCGGGAGGCGCTCAAGATCCTGTCCGCGGAGGGCCTGGTGAAGATCGCGCCGCGCCGCGGCTGCTTCATCGCGGAACTGAGTCTCGCGGACCTGGAGGAAATCTTTCCGATCATGGCGATGCTGGAAGGCCGGGTCGCCTTCGAGGCCACGACCAAGGCGAGCCCGGAAGACATCGATCGGCTGGAGGCGCTGCACCAGAAGTTGGAAAAACATGCCGCGGCGGCGGACATCGACCGCTACTACGAGGTGAACTACCGGTTCCACGACGCCTTGCAGAGCCTCGCCGGAAACCGCTGGCTCCAGCATCTGATCGGCGACCTCAGGGCGCTGCTGCGGCTCTCGCGCCACCGTTCGCTCGGACTGCGCGGGCGGCTCAGGGAATCCCTGGCCGAGCACCGCGCGCTGATGAAGGCGCTGCGCGCCCGCAAGGCCGCGGCCGCCGAGGAGCTGATGCGCGCCCACCTGATGGCGCAGCTCGTCGCCCTGCGGCGCATGGCTGCGGAAGAGCAGGGGAGGCAGTCCTGACATGGCCGAAAGCCTGGTGACGCGCGGTCTGAAGCGGATGCGCTCCCTGGTCTCGGGCGCTGGCGCGACCGGCTCGCGGCTGCCGGCGAAGCAGGCGGCGCGCCTGCGCGAGCAGCTCCGTGAGTGCGCCGCGGGTCTGGGCGGAGAAGTCTCGGCGCGCATCCGCGCGGCCCGGCTCGGGGAGACCTACCAGAGGCTCGACGAGGCCGGCCGGCACGAATTCCTGCGCATGATCGCGCTCGAGTTCGGCCCCGATCCGAAGGCGGTGGATGCGGCGCACCGCGCCTACCAGGCGGCCCGCGACACGCCCGGGCGCTGGGACGCGGAGGCGGCGCTACGCTCGGCGCTGCGCTCCTCGCGCATCCGCATCCTCACCCAGTTCAACGCCCTGCCCCAGGGCGTGAAGTTCCTGGTCGATTTGCGCGCCGACCTGCTGCGCTACCTCGAAACCGATCGCGAGCTGGCGGTGCTCGACCGCGAACTCGAATCGCGGCTGAGCGCCTGGTTCGATGTCGGCTTCCTGGAGCTCGACCGGCTGACCTGGCACTCGCCGGCCGCGCTGCTGGAGAAGCTGATCCGCTACGAGGCGGTCCACGAGATCCGCTCCTGGAACGACCTGAGGAACCGGCTCGATTCCGACCGCCGGCTGTATGCCTTCTTCCACCCGCGCATGCCGATGGAGCCGCTCATCTTCGTCGAGGTCGCGCTCACCGACAAGCTGGCCGACGACATCCACCTGCTGCTCGACGAGACCGCGCCGCTGTTCGATCCCAAGCGCGCGGACACCGCCATCTTCTACTCGATCTCGAACACCCAGAAGGGGCTGCGCGGCGTGTCCTTCGGCAACTTCCTGCTCAAGCGGGTGGTCGACGACCTCAAGCGCGACTTCCCGCGCCTGAGCACCTTTGCCACCCTCTCGCCGATGCCGCAGCTCACCGCCTGGCTCGGCGCCAATCCCGATGCGCTTGCCGCCACCGGACTCGATCTCGCGCATCTCCAGGAAGGCGCCTGGGCGAAGGACAAGCGGCTCGAGCGCTCGCTGCGCGATCCGCTCCGGCGCATCGCCGCGCGCTATCTGGTCGAGGCGAGGAACGGCACGCGCACCTTCGATCCGGTCGCCCGGTTCCACTTCGGCAACGGTGCCCGCATCGAGCGCATCAACTGGCTCGCCGATACCTCGGAGCGAGGCTTCGGGCTTTCGCTCGGCATGATGGTGAATTATCTCTACGATCCCGACGAGATCGAAGAGAACGTCGAGGCGTACGTCGGTTCGGGGCGCATCGCGACCTCGGCCGCGGTGCGCCGTCTGGCTGCCCCGTAGGAACGCGGGCACGCAACCACAGGAGGAGACACCATGAGAGAAGACCGCATGAACCGCCGCCGCATGCTCGCAGCCTCGGCCGCGGGCGCAACGCTCGCCATCCTTGGCCCCCGCGCCTGGGGTCAGGCCGCGCGGACGCTGAAGATCTCGCACCAGTTTCCGGGCGGCACCGCAGACGAGGGCGACTTCCGCGACCGCCTGGTACGCAAGTTCGCTCAGGACGTGGAGAAGCGCACCAAGGGCTCGCTGAAGTTCGAGATCTACCCCGCCGCCTCGCTCATGAAGGCGGTGCCGCAGTTCAAGGCGATGGTCACCGGCGCGCTCGACCTGTCGCTCTACCCGCTGGCCTATGCCGGCGGCGAGTTTCCGGAGGCCAATCTCACCCTGATGCCGGCCATGATCACGAGCTACGAGCAGGGCCTGCGCTGGAAGGACGCGCCGATCGGTCGCGAGCTCACGCGGCTGGTGGAGGAGCGCGGGCTGAAGATCGTCACCTGGGTCTGGCAGGCCGGCGGGATCGCCTCGAAGGCGAAGCCGGTGATTCAGCCGGACGATGTCAAGGGCATGAAGGTGCGCGGCGGCAGCCGGCTGGTGGACCTCATGAACCGCGCGGCCGGCGCGGCGGTGACCAACGTGCCGTCCAACGAGATCTACAGCGCGATGCAGTCGGGCGTGCTCGACGCGGCGGTGACCTCCTCGACTTCGCTGATCAGCTTCCGCCTGTACGAGACCGGAAAGTACCTCACCGCCGGGCGCAATCACACCTTCTGGTTCATGTTCGAGCCGCTGATGATGTCCAAGAAGGTCTTCGACGGCCTCACCCCGGATCAGCAGAAGGCGATCCTGGAGGCCGGTGCGGCGCTCGAGAAGTTCGGCATGGAGGCCGCGCGCGCCGACGACCAGCGCGTCGTGGATGTGTATGTCAAGGCCGGAAGCAAGGTGTCCGACGTGGACGCCGCGACCTTCGCCAAGTGGCGCGAGGTCGCGCGCGCTAGCGCGTGGAAGGACTTCGCGGAGAAGGTGAAGAACGGCCAGCAACTGCTCGACATGGCCGCGGCGGTCAAGTAGCGGAGCCTTCTCGCGCCGCTCCGGCGGGTGCGCACGCCGGAGCGCGCGCGAAAGCCTGCCGAACCGATGCACATGCGCAGACTCTGGAATGGCTTCGCCCGCGGGCTCGAGCGCGTCAACGCGCTCATGGGCTATCTGTCCGGCATCCTGATCGTGCTGTGCGCGGGAATCCTGGTGTTCGAGGTGGTGGTGCGCTACTGGCTGGCGTGGCCGACCGACTGGGAAATCGAGTTCTCGATCATGCTGCTCGTGGCCGCGACCTTCCTGAGCGCGGCCTTCACGCAGGCCACCCGGGGGCACGTCGGCATCGAGGTGCTGGATGCCGTGCTTTCGCGGCGCTGGAATCGCCGCCGCTATCTGGTGGCCGACACCCTCTCGATGGTGTTCTGCGGCTTCGTCGCCTGGAAGGCATGGGCCTTTTTCCACGAGGCCTGGAGCGACGGCAGGACGAGCAACACGGCGTGGGCGCCGTCGCTGTGGCCGGCCTATCTGATGATGGCGGTCGGCATGACGACGCTCACCCTGCAACTGTTCGTGCAGGTGAGCGAGGACCACTTCATCCGGCGCGCCGAGGAGCGCGAGTGAGCACGCTCCAGCTCGGGCTGCTCTACGGCGGCGCGACCTTCGTCGTGCTGTTCTCGGGCATGCCGATCGCGTTCGCCGTGGGCGGCGTGGCGCTCGCGTTCATGCTCGCCTTCATGCCCGCGGTCAATGTGGCGATCATGGCGGAGACGATCTACAGCGAGCTCGACAACTTCGTCCTGCTCACGATCCCACTGTTCGTGCTGATGGGCGCGGCGGTCGGCAAGTCGCGCGCGGGCGCCGACCTGTATTCCTCGCTCAACCGCTGGCTCGGGCGGGTGCCCGGCGGACTGGGTATGGCGAACGTGCTCGCCTGCTCGCTGTTCGCGGCGATGTGCGGTTCCAGCCCGGCGACCTGCTCGGCGATCGGAAGCGTGGGCATCCCCGAGATGCGCAAGCGCGGCTACTCTGCGCAGCTCGCCTCGGGGATCATCGCCGCCGGCGGAACGCTCGGCATCCTGATTCCGCCCTCGCTCACGCTGATCCTCTACGGCGTGGTCACCGAGCAGTCGATCGGCAAGCTGTTCCTCGGAGGCATCGGCCCCGGCATCCTGCTGACCATGCTGTTCATGATCTGGGTCGGCATCCGCTACCGCCGGGAGCATCGCGCAGAGGCAGCCGGCGGCGCGGATGCGGCGCAGGTCTTCGACTGGCGCGCCAGGCTCGAGACGCTTCCGCGGCTCGCCCCGTTCCTCGCCGTCATCGTCGTCATCCTGGTCGCGCTCTACGGCGGCTGGGCGACGCCCTCGGAGGTGGCCGGAATCGGTGCCTTCGCCTGCCTGCTGATGGTGGTGACCCTCTACGGCTGCTGGCGCTGGTCGGACCTCAAGCCGATCCTGTCGGGCACCGTGCGCGAGTCCTGCATGGTGATGATGATCATCGCGATGTCCTTTCTGTACACGTACGTCATGAGCTACCTGCACATCACGCAGGAGGTCGCCCAGTGGCTGGTCGGGCTGCCGCTCGGAAAGTGGGCCTTCGTCTTCTGGGTGAGCGTGCTCATCGTGGTGCTCGGTTTCTTCCTCCCGCCGGTCGCCATCATCCTGATGGTGATGCCGGTGGTGCTGCCCGCGCTGCGGGCTCACGGCGTGGATCTCATTTGGTTCGGGATCGTGATGACGGTGCTCATGGAGATGGGGCTGATCCATCCGCCGGTCGGACTGAACCTGTTCGTCATCAACGGCATCGCCCCCGACATCGGGCTGCGCGAGATCGTCTGGGGCACCCTGCCCTTCATCGGGCTGATGATCGCAGCGATCCTCGTGCTCGCGCTCGCTCCCGAAATCGTCCTGTGGCTGCCCGGTCGATCCCATTGAACCCGTGAACGAAAACCTCTACGCCGTCCTCGCGGCGGGTTTTCCCGCCGACCCGCGGGCGCCCTGCCTGATCCTGCCCGACGGCAGGCGCTACGGCTATGCGGACATCGAGCGCGCCTCGGCGCGCTACGCCAACCTGCTCGTGGAAGCGGGCACGAAGCAGGGCGATCGCATCGCCGTGCAGGTGGAGAAGTCCCCGGAGGCGCTCTTCGTCTATCTCGGCTGCGTGCGCGCGGGCCGCGTCTTCCTGCCGATGAATCCGGCCTATCAGCCGCGCGAGGTCGAGTACTTCCTGCGCGATGCCGAGCCGTCCCTGTTCGTGTGCCGGCCCGCTTCGCTTGCCGCTGCGCGCGCGCTCGCCAGCGCCGCCGGGGTCGCGCGGGTCCACGACCTGGGCATGCACGGGGAAGGCAGCCTGGCCGAGGCCGCCGTCGGAATGTCCGATCACTTCGAGACCGTGGAATGCGTGGGCGGCGATCTCGCCGCGATCCTCTACACCTCGGGCACCACCGGCCGCTCCAAGGGGGCGATGCTCTCCCACCGCAACCTCGCCTCCAATGCCCGCGTGTTGCACCGTCACTGGGGATTCCGCGCGGGAGACGTGCTGCTGCACATGCTGCCGACCTTCCACGTGCACGGCCTGTTCATCGCTACCCACTGCGCGATGCTCAACGGCAGCCCGATGCTCTTCGAGCCCAGGTTCGACGCGGACCGCGCGCTGGAGCTGCTCCCGCATGCGACCGTGTTCATGGGCGTGCCGACCTACTACACGCGCCTGCTCGCCGAGGCCGGGCTCGACCGCAGGGTGTGCGCAACCATGCGGCTGTTCATCTCCGGCTCGGCGCCGCTGCTGCCCGACACTTTCCGCGAGTTCCGCGCCCGCACCGGCCACACCATCCTGGAGCGCTACGGCATGACCGAGACCGGCATGCTGACCTCCAACCCCTACGAGGGCGAACGGCGCGAGGGGACGGTGGGCCCGGCGCTTCCCGCTACCGAGCTGCGCGTGGTCGGCGAGGACGGCGCGCCGCTCCCGCGCGGAGAGCTCGGCTGCATCGAGGTGCGGGGCGAGAACATCTTCCAGGGCTACTGGAGGATGCCAGAGAAGACGCGCGAGGAGTTCGCCGCGGACGGCTTCTTCCGCACCGGGGACATGGGTTGCATCGACGCCGACGGCTATGTCACCATCGCCGGGCGCTCCAAGGACCTCATCATCACCGGCGGCCTGAACGTCTATCCGAAGGAGATCGAGGCGCTGATCGATGCGATCCCTGGGGTGCGCGAGTCGGCCGTGATCGGCCTGCCGCACCCCGATTTCGGCGAAGCGGTCACCGCAGTGGTCGTGCGCAGCCGCGATGGTGCAGAGGCCAGCGCGGAGAGTATCCTTGCGGGGCTGAAGGCAAACTTGGCGAGCTTCAAGCTGCCGAAAGCGGTGATCTTCGCGGAGGAGCTGCCGCGAAACACCATGGGCAAGGTGCAGAAGAACGTGCTGCGCAGCCGCTACGGCGGGGATGCGCGGGCATGAGGTCGGGAACGCGAGAGGAGGAGACGATGGCAACGTACAGGCTCGCATTCGTGCTGCGGCTGCTCGCCTGCTGGATCGCGCTCGCCGCGGCCGGCGCATTCGCGGCGGGCGAGGTCAAGGTCGTCTACCACTTCAACGACGGGCTGGAGCAGGCCTCCAACGGCCTGCGCAACATCCGCAACCATCTGAGCGCCGATCCGGGTGCGAAGATCGTGGTGGTCGCCCACTTCCGCGGCATCGACTTCCTGCTCGAAGGGGCGGAGGACAAGAACGGCAATCCCTATGAGGCCATCGTGGATGACCTCGCCTCGCAGGGCGTCGAATTTCGCGTATGCAACTTCACCCTGGCTTCGCGCAAGATCGACAAGTCGACAGTGCATCCGGAGGCGAAGATCGTTCCCTCCGGCGTCGCCGAGATCGCGCGGCTGCAGGCGAAGGAGGGCTTCGCTTATCTCAAGCCGTAACGCCCGCGGATGGTCTTCCCCTCCGACGACTCCACGGCCCGCTCTGCACTTTGCGACGGGCGTTTTCACCCGCCTCGTTCGGGGAGATTCTCGTCTGGCAAGCCTCTTGCGGGCAGCGACCCTCGCTGAAACGCACGGCCCCAGCAACCAATCAAGTCCGTTCGCTTTCTGACCGGGCCCTGTTGAGGAGAACGATATGTTTTCGAAGTTCAGAAACGGCAGGTCGCACAGGCTCATGTGGCTATGCGCATCGCTCGCCACCCCGGGTTTTGTCGGCACGGCATACGCGCAGCAGACGTTGTCCATCGTTACCTCGTTCCCCAAGGACCTGACCGCGGTCTACAAGAAGGCCTTCGAGGCGAAAAACCCGGGAGCCACGGTCGAAATTCTCAGCCGCGGTACTTCGGCCGCGATCGCCTACGCGCGCGAAGCGCCGGCGGGCAACAAGCCCGATGTCTTCTGGGCATCCGCCCCCGATGCGTTCGAAGTACTCTCGTCCGAGAAGCTGCTGCAGAAGTTTGACGGTGCCAACAAGAACGTGCCCGCCAGGATCGGCAGTTATCCCATCAACGATCCGCAAGGCTATTACTACGGCCAGGCGCTCGCCGGCTACGGCATCATGTGGAATACGCGGTACATGAAAGCCAACAAGCTGCCTGAACCCAGAGAATGGGCCGATCTCGTCAAGCCGGTCTATTTCGGTCACGTGGCGATCTCCTCGCCGTCACGTTCGGGCACCACCCATCTCACGGTCGAAACCATTCTGCAGGGTGAGGGCTGGAGCAAGGGTTGGAACCAGATACTCGCGATCGGCGGCAACTGCGCCGCCATCACCGAGAGGAGTTTCGGCGTGCCGGACGGTGTAAACAACGGCCAGTACGGTCTGGGCATCGTGATCGATTTCTTCGGCCTGTCGGCGAAGGCTTCGGGTTTCCCGGTGGAATTCGTCTATCCCTCGGTGACTGCGATCGTGCCGGCCAATATCGGATTGATCGCCAACGCCAGGAACGCCGAACTCGGCTAGAAATTCATCAACTTTGCGCTGTCGCTCGAAGGACAGCAATTGCTGCTCGATCCAAAGATCAGCCGCCTCCCGGTGCTGCCTTCTGTCTATGCCAAAGCACCCCCTGGCTATCCCAATCCCTTCAGCGGCAAGATCAAGCCCAAGGTCAATTTCGACTCCGATCTGTCGAAGTCCCGCTACTTCCTGGTGAATAGCCTTTTTGACCACACCGTCACGTTCCGTCACAAGGAACTCACGGCCGCGACCAAAGCGATCCACGATGCCGCGACGAAACTTTCCGGGAAGAAGAACGCCCAGGCGCGAAAACTGCTGGACGAAGCCCGCGAACTCGCGTTCACGCCGCTCGTGCCCGAAGAAAAGGTCAAGGACAAGGAGTTCCTGAAACTCTACAGCACCATCAAGCGTGATGCGCTGCGCAACAAGGAAGTCACCGCGCTCGAGGAATACTGGAGCCGCACGGCCCAGGAGAATTACAACAAGGCGGCCCGACTCGCGAGCGAGGCCGCGGCGATGGCGCGCTGACGCCGACCGCCGGCTCCGCGTCGACTCATGAGGAGGGCAGGCCCTGCCGGCGGCGCCCCCGCGGCACCGGCGGCGGGGGCTCGCGTGCAAATCCATTCCTCGCTGGCGCCAGGGGCCGTCGCGCTGCTGATCGCCGCGCTTCTGATCGTTTTCCTCATCGTGCCGGTCGGCACGGTGATCTACGTCGCCTTCGCCGATCTGGACGGCGGCTTCACGCTGGCGCACTTCGGATCGTTCTTTCAGCTCTCGCTGATGCGGGAGTCGTTCTGGAACAGCCTCTACGTTGCCACGCTTTCGGTCGCGTTCGCCTCGGTGATCGCGTTGCCGCTCGCTTATTTCACGGTGCGCTTCCGGTTCCGCGGCGCACTCGCGATCCAGACGCTCGGCGTGCTGCCACTCATCATGCCGCCCTTCGTCGGTGCGGTGGCGATGCAGCTCATTTTCGGGCGCAGTGGCTCGGTCAACCTGCTGCTCGGAGAGTGGTTCGACGTGAACCTGCCCATCATGGAGGGCCTCAACGGCGTGATCTTCGTCGAAGCGTTGCATTACTTTCCGTTCATCCTGATGAACCTGGTGGTCGCGCTCAACAACATCGACGGCGCCATGGAAGAGTCGGCGCAGAACCTGGGTGCAAGCGGCTTCCGTCTTTTTCGCCGCATCGTGTTTCCGCTCGCCATGCCCGGATACGTTGCCGGCGCGGCGCTGGTGTTCATCAAGGTATTCGACGATCTCGGCACGCCGTTGGTCCTGAACCAGACCAACATGCTGGCGCCGCAAGCCTACTTGCGCATCACCGCCATCGGCATCGAAGATCCCGTCGGCTACGTCATCAGCGTGCTGATGATCGGTTTCTCGCTGTTTGCGCTGTGGGCCTCGGCCCTGGCGCTGAAGGGCCGTGACTACGCGACGCTGCAGCGCGGCGGCTCCGGCCTTGCCAGGCGCAAGCTCACGCCCTTGCACGCGGTCCTCGCTTACGGATGGATTACCCTGGTGCTGCTGCTGGTGCTGTCGCCGCACATCGGAATTCTGCTCTTGTCCTTCGGCAAGGTGTGGAGCTTCAGCGTCGTTCCCGACGGTTTCACGCTGGAGCACTATGTGTCGGTGGCTCAGGATTCGCCGCGCATGATCTGGAATACCATGCTCTATAGCGGGCTCGCAGCGCTGTTCGATGTCCTCCTCGGCACCGCCATCGCCTACCTCATTCTGCGCAGTCGGCTGCCGTTCAGGCGATCGCTCGACTCCATGGCGAGCGCTGCGCTGGCCATTCCCGGCGTGGTGCTGGCTATTGGCTATCTGCGCACCTTCCGCGGTGTCGGGATGCCCTTTACCGATGAGCTGTTGACCTCGTCGTGGGTCCTGATCATGGTTGCCTATACCGTCCGGCGGCTGCCTTACGCGCTGCGCTCGTGCGTGGCGGCGCTGCAGCAGATGCACGTGTCGCTGGAGGAAGCGGCCGAGAACCTGGGTGCCGGCAAACGGCGCACGATACAACGCGTCGTCGTGCCGCTGATGGCTGGCGGCATCCTTGCGGGATTCATCACCAGCTTCATGACCGCCGCGGTGGAACTCTCGGCCACCATCATGCTTACGACGTCTCAGACCAACGCGCCCATGTCCTACGGCATCTATCTCTATATGCAGTCCGCCGCCGGACGCGGGCCGGGCGCGGCATTGGGCGCGCTGGCTGTGGTGATCGTGGCGGTGGGCGCGTACCTGTCTCACCGCTTCCTGCGTTCGCGCGCCACCGCGCTCGACCAGCAGATCTAGCGGCTCGGGCGCCGGTTCGCATCGGAGATGGGGGCGTCATGCAAGACAAGGTCAAGGTCGAAGCCAGAAACATCGCGATGAGCTACGGCAAGACGCAGGTCCTGCGCGACATCGATCTCGTCATCGAGCCCGGCGAGTTCTTCGCACTGCTGGGCCCGTCGGGCTCCGGCAAATCCACCCTGCTCAGGCTCATCGCCGGATTCAACCAGGCGCAGTCGGGCCAGTTGCTGATCGGCGGCGAGGATATTTCGCGCGTGCCGCCGTGGCAGAGAAACGTCGGCATGGTGTTTCAGAATTACGCGCTGTGGCCGCACATGTCGGTGTGGGAGAACGTTGCATTCGGACTACAGGAGCGAAGGCTGCCGAAATCGGTGATCGGGCAGAAAGTCGCCGCCACGCTCGCGCTGGTCAACCTCGAGGATTACGCGCGGCGCAGACCCAACCAGCTCTCGGGCGGCCAGCAACAGCGCGTCGCACTGGCGCGCACCATCGCGATCGAACCCAAGGTGTTGCTGCTCGACGAACCGCTGTCGAACCTGGATGCCAAGCTGCGCGTTCACATGCGTGAAGAGCTGCGTACGCTGCAGCGCAAGCTGGGCATCACGACCATCTTCGTCACGCACGACCAGGAAGAGGCGATGACCACCGCCGATCGAATCGCAGTGATGGATCAGGGTGTGCTCCAGCAGATCGGCACCCCCCTGGAACTGTTCGATAACCCGGCCAATCGCTTCGTTGCCAACTTCGTCGGCACCATCAATCTTCTACCGTGCCGCCTTCGCAAGGCATCGCGCGACATGGTGAGTCTGGTCTCCTCTTCCCTGGGGGAGATCGAGCTGCCGCGACTGCCTCATGCGCCGGAGGCAGGAGACGTCGAAATCTGTTTTCGGCCGCACGCCGTGACCGTGTGCGTCGCCGATTCCGTGCGCGACCACGAGCACGTATGGTTGCAGGGCACGGTGTCGGGTGTCGAGTTCCTGGGCGAGTTCGTACGCTACCGCATCCGTGTCGGCAGCACCGAAATCATCGCCGACCAGACGCATCACGCGGGAACCACGCCATTCACTCCGGAGAGCACCGTCAATCTCGGGATTCCGCGCTGCGAGATCCGGTTCATATCGAATTGAGGTCGTTCGTCGTCGCAGGTATTCGAAGATTGGTCGTCACCGTTCGCTCGACGCCGACTTCGCCCCATAGCCCGAAGTTCCAGCGTTTTCGCGCGCCTCTTTGGCGGGGAATCGAATATCCAGGGGGGTCAGAGTTGAGCGCGTGCTGAAAGCTTCAGCCCTGGCGAGAGCTTGCGTTTGCTGCGGTATGGCCTGGCCTGTGGCCATGCACATCAATATCGTTCCGAATCGTGGTGCGCGTCCGGCCGATCTTCTGCGTCAGTCCTGTCGCGAGGGTGCTCGCGCGAGGCCGTGGCCGCCGGGCGGAGGGAATAGGCCAACGGGATCATCGGGCACGAACACCACGATGAGGCGGCTACTCAAAATCCACGGTCCTGCGCGACGATCTGGAAACGCACCTCCAATTCATCCTGCACTTGAAGGGCACCACCGAGTACGGAGAGCGGGACGATTCCGAAATCCGTCTGTTTGAGCGACATCTTCCCGCCAACGGAAATCCCGCCTCGGACGGTGTCGATCCGGACCGGTACTTCGTAGCTGCGGGCCACGCCGTGCAGCCCGATCGTCACGTTCGCTGCCGGAGATCCGGCGGTGGTCCGAACGACGTGTATGCGCGCGTAGGGATAACGCTGCGCGTCGAGCGTCTTCCGCAACATGTTGCGGCGCGTGGCCTCGATGTCTTCCGCTGACGGCCGGGAATCGAACCCTGCCGCAGCACGCAGTTGCGGCTCATCCACCGCAAGCGGACCGAGCGGAACGTAGAGGTCCGCCACACCGTCCGTCATGGAGACGGCTCCGCCCAGATCGTGGCTCGCGACCACGTGATCATGCCCGAAGCGGGCGAGCGGACCCGCACGACGCACCTCGATGACGACGATCGAGCGGGCGGAGTCCACGCGCAGTACTTTCTTGCCCTGTGACGCGGCCTGACGATAATCGGTTTCGGGAAAATCCGCTGGAGTGCGCGTGCCTTCCGCGGACGTGCGCGGAGGAACGGCAGGAGCGCAGGCCGCGAGCGCTCCGGCGAGCAACGCGATCAGACACTGCTTGCGCAAGGGGCTCATCCTCGAAGCTTCCCCGGCAAATGCGCATGGGCTCCTCAGCCCATCAGCCCGTGGAGCATCTTGGTCGCGAGAGCCGCGAGCAGGATGCCGAAGCCGCGCTTGAGCCGCTTGACCGGGAGCCGGTGGGCGGTGCGGGCGCCCAGCGGTGCGAACAGCACGCTCATCGCGACCACGCCGAGGAGCGCGGGAAGATAGACGTAACCCGCCGAATACGGGGGCAGCCCGGTGGCGTTCCAGCCGGCGGCGAGATAGCCGATGGTCCCGGCGACCGCGATCGGGAAGCCGAGTGCGGCGGAGGTGCCCACCGCCTGATGGATGGCGACGTTGCAGAACACCATGAACGGGATCGACATGAAGCCGCCGCCGGCCGAGACCATGCTCGAGAGCAGGCCGATCAACGCGCCGGCGATGAACAGCCCGAGGGCGCCCGGCAGTTGCCGGTGGGGCTTCGGCTTGAAGTCGAGCACCATCTGCGCGGAAGCGTAATACACGATCACGGCGAAGGCGATGGCGAGCGGCCGGGTCGGCACCAGGCTCGCGAAGGTCGCACCGCCGAGGGTTCCCAGCACCAGGCCGGGCGCCATCGCGCGCACGATCTCCCAGCGCACCGCTCCGTGCCGGTGGTGTGCCCGCATGCTCGAAAGCGAGGTGAAGAGGATCGTCCCCATCGACGTGCCGAGCGCGAGATGCATCACGTGCTCGGGCGGGAAACCCTCCCAGGAAAAGAGCATGAACAGCAGCGGCACGATGGTCAGCCCTCCGCCCACCCCGAACAGCCCGGCGATGAAACCGGCGAAGGCGCCCAGCGGCAGATAGACGGCGAACCAGGCGCTCACGCCGGCTCCGCGGCCGCGAGCCGCTCGCAGAGGAAACGCCACTCGGCGGCATCGACCGGCTGGATCGACAAGCGGTTGCCCCGGCGCAACACGCCCATCCCGGCGAGCTCCGGGTGGGTGCGCAATTCCTCGAGCCCGATCGGGCGCGTCTTTCGCACTAGGCGGACCTCGACGCAGAGCCAGCGCGGCCGCTCGACGCTCGCCCCGGGATCGAAGTATTCCGAAGAGGGATCGAACTGGGTCGGATCGGGAAAGGCCTCGCGGGTCACCTCGACGATCCCCGCGATGCCCGGCCGCGCACAGCTCGAGTGGTAGAAGAAGGCGCGGTCGCCAATGCGCATGTCATCGCGCATGAAGTTGCGCGCCTGGTAGTTGCGCACCCCCGTCCATGCGCTGCGGGCGCCGGGTTCGGCCGCGAGCCGGTCGATCCCGAAGACGGCAGGCTCCGACTTCAGCAGCCAGTAGCGTTTGGGCATCCGGTCAGGTTCCAGGTACGCGTTCGGGACGGCCTCCGGAAGGTGTGCGCGCGTACGATCCCCTGGGCGGCCCGCGCCTCGCCGGTTCGCTGCCGCCCGCGCATCAGCCGCCGGGCCGGCGGCCGGCTAGAGTGCCTTCTTGAGGGTGATCGCGCCGCGGATCTGCTTGAGGCCGTAGCCGACCGCCTTGTCGCCCGGATACAGTTCCTGCAGCTTCGCCTTCACGGCCGGAGACAGGTGCTCGGGCGCGCCGTGGCACTGCAGGCACAGCTCCTGGGTGGGCAGGGCCTTCATGTAGCGGAAGACCTTCTTTCCGTCGCCGGTGACGGTCTCCACCTTTTCGAGCGCGGCCGGCGATTCGCCCGCGGCGACGCGCCGGTCGAAGTCCTCCAGGACCGCTTTTTCCCAGGCGTCGGGAACGGCCTTCGGATTGCGGTTCCTGAGGCTCACCCGGCGGATCGCCCAGCCGGTCTTCTCGGAGGCGGCCTTCGCCATCGCGGGCGCGGTCTCGCGGCAGACCGCGATCGCGTTCTCGGGGCCTCCCTTCGCGATCTCGCGAGTCAGGACTTCCAGCAGCTTGGGTGGCATCGAGGCGGCCACCTGGCGTGCATTTTCGAGGAGCTGAGTGTCGTCGCCGAAGGCTGGCATCGCGATGAAGCCTGCCGCGATCAAAACCGGCTTGAGGTTCATGGGGTCTCCTGGGGAAATGTCTGCGACCGGGTCGATGCAGGGGATGCGATCGGGTGCGAACTATACCATCGCCCCGCGGCACCTCGCCCGGCCGAAGCCGGCAGCGCGCGCGGGTAGAATGCCACGCTTTCCCGCCGCCCCGCCCATCCGCAATGAGCGCCCGCCTTCGCGAGATCCCGTACAACTACACTTCGTTCTCCGACCGCGAGATCGCCATCCGCCTGCTCGGCGAGCCGATGTGGCAGGTGCTCGACGAGCTGCGCGCGGAGCGGGTCACGGGGCGCTCGGCGCGCATGCTGCTGGAGGTGCTCGGCGACCTGTGGGCGGTGCGCCGCAATCCCTATCTCGAAGACGATCTGCTCGAGGACGAGGCGCGGCGCCGGGCACTCGTGGAGGCGATGCGCCACCGCCTCGCCGAGATCGACAAACGGCGCAAGCAGTATGACGCTGGCGATTCCTCGGGGCTGCTCGCGGAGCGCAGCACGAAGGTCGCGAAGCTGGTCGAGGCGGCCGCGGCGGCCGTGGAGGCGTTTGCGGCCGGCTTCGCGCAGACCGCAAGCCTGCGCGCGCGTTCATTGCGCGCATTCGCCCGCCACACGCGCCGCGACAACATCGCCTTCGACGGGATGTCGCGCATCGCCCATGCGACCGACGCCACCGACTGGCGCGTCGAGATTCCGTTCGTCGTGCTGAATCCCGACAGCGAGGAGGAAGTCGCGGCGCTCGTGCGCGAGTGCATCGCGCTCGGCCTGACGGTGATTCCGCGCGGAGGCGGCACCGGCTACACGGGGGGCGCGGTGCCGCTCACCCGCGAGGCCGCGGTCATCAACACCGAGAAGCTCGACCGGCTCGGTCCGGTGGAAGAGCTTCGCCTGCCGGGGCTGGATCGCGAGGTCGCCACGCTCGCCTGCGGCGCCGGGGTGGTGACCCGCCGCGCGATCGAGGCCGCGGAGGCCGAGGGAGGGGTGTTCGCCTGCGATCCGACCTCGGCGGACGCCTCCTGCATCGGCGGCAACGTCGCCATGAATGCGGGTGGCAAGAAGGCGGTGCTGTGGGGCACGGCGCTCGACAACCTGGCGTCGTGGCGGATGGTGGATTGCGAGGGCCTCCTCATGGAGGTCGTGCGCCTGGATCACAACCTGGGCAGGATCCACGATGCGCCGCTCGCGCGCTTCGAGATCCGCCGCTTCGCAGCCGACGGCCTGAGTCCGCGCTGCGCGCCCGAAGTCCTGGAGATCCCCGGAGCCGTCTTCCGCAAGGCCGGGCTGGGCAAGGATGTCACCGACAAGTTCCTCGCGGGGCTGCCCGGCGTGCAGAAGGAGGGCACCGACGGGATCGTCACCTCGGCGCGCTTCATCCTGCACCGGATGCCGCCGGTCGTGCGCGCGTTCTGCCTGGAGTTCTTCGGCGAGGTGCGCGAGGCCGTGCCCGCGATCGTCGAGATCAAGCGCCACCTGGACGGGGGCCTGGGAGGCGCGCGGCTCGCCGGCCTGGAGCATCTCGACGAGCGCTATCTGAAGGCGGTCGGCTATGCCACCAAGGCCAAGGGACGCGGCCGGCCGAAGATGGTGCTGCTCGGCGACCTCGTGGGCGAGGACGAGACGGCGGTGATGGCGGCGGCGTCCGAGGTGGTGCGCATCGCTTCGCTGCGCGCAGCCGAAGGCTTCATCGCGACTTCCGCCGATGCGTGCAGCCGCTTCTGGCTCGACCGCGCGCGCACCGCGGCGATCGCCCGCCACACCAACGCGTTCAAGATCAACGAGGACGTCGTCATTCCCCTGGAGCGCATGGGCGAGTACTGCGACGGGATCGAGCGCATCAACATCGAGCTGTCGATCGGCAACAAACTGAAACTGTGCGATGCGCTCGAAGAGATGCTGCGCGGCGAGCTTCCGGTCGCGCAGCCGGAGCCGGCGCTGCCCGCCGAGGAGCTGATCGGCGACCGGCGCGCCAGGGCCCTGGAACTGGTCGCGCGGGTGCGGGCGCGCTGGCGGGAAATCCTCGACCGGCTCGATGCTCCGTGCGGCGAGCCCGCGACGATGGATCGGCTGCTCGAGGGGGCGGCGGATGCGTCCGAACGGCTGGGCGCGCTGCTGGGGCGCGCGCCGCAGGCGAGCGTGTTCCACGCCGTGCAGTGCCATGCGCGGCGCATCTCGTGGAAGGAGGAACTGCGCGCGCCGCTCGTTTCGCTGTTCGAGGGGCTCGCCTTTCGCCACGTGGCTGCGCGCATCGACGCGGTGCATGCGGCGGTGTTGCGCAGCCGTGTCTTCGTCGCCCTGCACATGCACGCCGGCGACGGCAACGTCCATACCAACATTCCCGTGAACTCGGACGACTACGGGATGCTGCGCGAGGCGAATGCCGCGGTGGCGCGCATCATGGGGCTCGCGCGCAGCCTCGGCGGCGTGATCTCCGGCGAGCATGGCATCGGCATCACCAAGCTGGAGTACCTGGATCCGGAAGCGCTGCGGCCCTTCCTCGAGTACAAGGCACGGGTGGATCCGCAGGGGCGCTTCAACCGCGGCAAGCTGATGCCGGGCGCCGACCTGCGCGATGCCTACACGCCGAGCTTCAGCCTGCTCGGCGTCGAGTCGCTGATCCTCGAGCAGTCCGAGATCGGCACGATCTCGGACTCCATCAAGGCCTGCCTGCGCTGCGGGAAGTGCAAGCCGGTGTGCGCCACCCACGTGCCGCGCGCCAATCTGCTCTATTCGCCGCGCAACAAGATCCTCGCGACCTCGCTCCTGATCGAAGCCTTCCTCTACGAGGAGCAGACGCGGCGCGGCGTGTCCCGGCGCCACTTCGCGGCGTTCGGGGATCTCGCCGGCCATTGCACGGTCTGCCACCGCTGCGCGAGGCCCTGCCCGGTGGACATCGACTTCGGGGACGTCTCGATCGCGATGCGCGGATTCCTCCGCCGCCAGGGCAGGAAGAAGTTCTCGCCGGCCACCGCGGCGGCGATGGCCTTCCTGAACGCCACCGACCCGGCGACGATCAAGCTGCTTCGCCTAGCGATCGTGCGCCTGGGCTACGCGGCGCAGCGCATCGGCCATGCCTTCGCCCGCTGGACCGGGCTCGCGCGCGCGCAGCTCGCCCACCCGCCCGCCACCGCGGGCCGGCCGCCGCTCACGGCCCAGGTGATCCATCTCATCAACAAACCGATGCCGCGCGGGCTGCCGTCCCGCACCGCGCGCGCCCTGCTCGGCATCGAGGATGCGGGCATCGTGCCGGTGATCCGGGATCCCGCGCGCGCCATCGAGGACGCGGAGGCGGTGTTCTACTTTCCCGGCTGCGGTTCCGAGCGGCTGTTCTCCCAGGTCGGGCTGGCCACCCAGGCGATGCTCTTCCACGTGGGCGTGCAGTGCGTGCTCGCGCCCGGCTACCTGTGCTGCGGCTACCCGCAGCGCTCGAACGGGGACGAGGAGACCGGCACCCGGATCACCACCCGCAACCGGGTGCTGTTCCACCGCGTCGCGAACACCCTCAACTACCTCGACATCCGCACTGTGATCGTGTCCTGCGGCACCTGCATGGATCAGCTCCTGTGCTACGAATTCGACAAGATCTTCCCCGGCTGCCGGCTGCTCGACATCCACGAGTACCTGATGGAAAAGGGGGTGGCGGCGCAGGACGTGCCGGGCGTGCGCTACCTCTACCATGACCCCTGCCATACGCCGATGAAGACGCATCCGCCGCTCGCGGTGGCCCGCGCGCTGATGGCGCAGGAGGTCGCGCTCAACGAGCGCTGTTGCGGGGAGTCCGGCACCTTCGCCGCCAGCCGCCCGGACATCGCGACCCAGGTGCGCATGCGCAAAGAGGAAGAGATGCGCGCCGGCGCACAGCGGGCGCGCGCGGGCGCGCAGCGCGTGCCGGTCAAGGTGCTCACCTCGTGCCCGTCCTGCCTGCAGGGGCTGTCGCGCTTCGACGAGGACGCCGGCACCCGGGCCGACTACATCGTGGTGGAACTCGCCCGGCGGCTGCTCGGCCCGGACTGGATGGCGGAGTATCTGGAGCGGGCGCGCAAGGGCGGGATCGAGCGCGTCCTGCTCTGAGCGCGGCTACTCGGCGGCGGGCTCGACCGGAGGCGCTTCCTTCGGCTCGCTGCGGGATCGATGCTTCCGGTGCTTCTTGCTGCGCCGGTAGCGATCCGGGTTGAGCACGAACCACAGCAGCAATCCGAGCGCGGCGCCGACCGCGAGCCAGGGGGCGATCCGGTCCAGTTCCAGCTCCTCCGGATTGGAGGCGAGGTGGACCATCAGCGCGATGGCGCCGGCGAACGCCGTGGTCAGGGTGACCACGGTCACCAGGACGGCATAGCGCACGGTGCGGCTCGTAACTTTCCTGTCTGCCACGGCGATTCCCGGAAGCGGCGTCGGCCCGGCCTCGGGGCGAGGCGGCGCGCAGCCGCAATGTAATCCGGGCGCGGCCCGAGGTCAATCGAGGCGGTCGCGCGCGCGTGCATTGCGTCGCACCGCCGGAGCTGCGGTGCAGGCGCACCGGGGCCGGGCCGAATCGTCGTCGCGCCGTCGGGCGCGTCCGCCGATGAAACGCCCGGTCAGCGCGCGACGAGCACGGCGCAATGCGCGTGGTGCAGGACCTGCTTCGCGACCGAGCCGACCAGCCAGTGCCCCATCAGTCCCTTGCCGCGATGGCCGAGCACGATCAGGTGCGCGCCCCAGTGTTCCGCCGTCATGACGATATGCTCGGCCGGATGGCCGCTGACGACTTCGACCGCGTGTTTGAGGCTGCTGCCGGCCAGCCGATCCCTGATGGGTTTGAGGACATGCTGGTAGTGCCTGCGCGAGTTTTCCAGCACCGCTTCGGTCTCCACTTCGTCGCCGAACTCGGGTGGCCGCGCCACTGCCAGCACCTTCAATTCGGCGCCGTATCTGGCGGCGAGATCGAGCGCGAGATCGAAGGCTTTGTTGGCCGCGTCGGAACCGTCGTAGGCCACGAGTATCTTTTCGAACATGACGTGCGCCTCCTATGCGGACGTGCCCTTTTCCGCGCCGCGCAGCAGGTGCCGGGGCAGGAAGAAGGCGTTGGCGATGAGCGTGGGTACCACGGCGCTGGCGACGACCGCCGCCACCAGTGCCGAGTATTGCGCCTGATCGACGATCCGGTGGCCCAATCCGAAAAGTGCCGAGATGGTGCCGAAGGTCAGGCCGGTGGACATCAGGAGCGTGGTGTAGACCCCTTCCTGTTTTGGGGACCCGTAGGCGCGGGTGACCGGATAGACGCCGAGGACCTTGGTGACCATCTTTCCGATCAACAGGACGAAAAAGGCCGCCGGGGCCGCGACGAGTGCCGGCAGCGAGACCAGCGAACCGGCGCGGATGAAGTAGAAGGGCGTGAGCAGCCCGAAGGTCAGCGTGCGCAGCCGGCGGATCAGCGCGTGGTCCTTGCCCACCGTGCCCGCCAGCACCATGCCGAGCAGATACGCCGGCAACACCGCCTCGCTGTCGGCCCAGGTGGCCAGCGCGCCCATGCCGAACAGGGTAAACATCAGGAACTTGGCTTCGAGTTCGGAAGGCCGGCCGCCGTAGCGCTTGAAGAAGCGCGGCACGATCCAGGGCAGGACGAAGAAGGCGATCGCGCCGACGCCAAGGAAGGTGAGCGTCTTGTAGGTGAAGGGCGCGAAGATGAGGCCGAGCGCCGCGACGGTGGCGAGATCGGTGATGAAACAGGCCGCGAGCACCACCTTGCCGTAATTCGTGACATTGAGGCCGAACTCCAGCATCACGGCATAGACGACGGCCACGGAAGTGGTGGACATGGCGATACCCGCCAGCCAGCTCGCCTCCGGCGACCAACCGAGTCCCCAGCGCGCGATGGCCGTGCAGCCGAGGAAAGGACCGAAGAAACTCACCAGGCCGATGGCCGTCGCCTGCTTCCATTCCTTGCGGAAGACCTGCGGGTCGAGTTCCGCCCCGGCCAGGAATGTGAGCAGGATCGCGCCGGCGCCGGCCAGGAACTTGATCCAGGTAGCATCGCCCGCCAGCAGGGCGCTGCCCAGCGCGGCGCCGATCAGCAGTTGGGCGATGGTGCCGACGACGATCTCGGAGAGCGCCGTGGCGATCCGCAGCCAGATCGACAGCAGCGAGGCGAGCAGGGCCAAGCCCAGCCACAGGGCGGCCTGCGCCCAGATTACCGCCATGTCTGCCAGCCCTGCCGCGACAGCGTGATCACGCGGCGATTCTGCCACAGCAAGCGCGAAAGCGCCGATTTCCCGAGCACGCTGCGCACCCGTGCATCGCGTCGCACCGCCGCAGCCGGGGGGCGCGGCTCAACCTTTGCGGGCGCGCGCCGTTATCGGGTGTGATGCGAGGCGGTGAGGCGGCATGACGACGGATTCCTGCGATCTGTGCGGTTCCGAAGGTGGCGAGCCGATCTGGCGCGATGCGCGGCTACGCATCGTGCGCGTGGCCGACCCCGATTATCCAGCCTATTGCCGCGTGATCTGGAACGGCCACGTGCGCGAGATGACCGATCTGTGTCCGGCCGATCGCACCCATCTGATGAACGTGGTGTTCGCGGTGGAAGCGGCGCTGCGCTGCCTGGCCGGGGTCGAGAAGATCAACCTGGCGAGCTTCGGCAACCTCACGCCCCACGTGCACTGGCATGTCGTCGCGCGCACTCCGGGCGACCGCCATTTTCCCGAGCCGCTCTGGGCCGCCTCACGCGTGCGCGGCGCGCCGGTGCGCATCGAGGTTTCCGTGGAACTGCTGAAACAGACCGTTCGGCGTGCGCTCGCCAGGCTGCCGAAGGAGTGAGGGTGCGCGATGCCGGAAGCATTCGCCCAGAGGATTCCGAGGCCGCCGGCCTTTGTCGACGCGCAGGATTGCCGCCGCTGGCTCGCCGCGCTCTCGGGGGAGCATCCGGCGCGCGCTCATGCGGCGCTGGTCGCTGAATCGAACCTGCTGAACGCGCAGCCGCTGGCACCGGACGAGCGGCTTCGGATCCTGGAACTGCTGCGCGAGGCGGCACACCGCGCATGCAGCGAGGCGGCGCGGCGGTTCGCCAGGCGCGCCCTGCCGCTTGCCGCTTCGGAGAAGGCCGCATTCGATGCCAATGTCGCGCTGGCCCGCGCGCTTGCGAAGGGATACGCGATCTGCCTGGAGGCCGGGGCGCCCGGACAGTCGCGCGCGCCGGGCGAGGCGGCCCTCGCGGCACAGCGCTCGCTCGCGACGCTCGCCTGGGAACAGCTCGATGCCTGCCGCACCGGCATCGAGTCGGCCCCCTCCTTCTGGCGCGCCGCGCACCGCATCTATTCGGCTGCGGAGGCGCTCGGCGTAGCGGAGGACGCGGTCGAAGACCCGCTGTTCGACGAGCGCGCCGCCAGCCCCGCCGCGGTCTATGCCTATGTGCTGCTGCTCCACCGCTGCGATGCGCACGAGCTGGAGCCGTCCGAATTCGAGAGCGCGCGTCGCCACCTCGCCCGCTGGAGCCGGCACTTGAAGTTCTCGGCTTCTCCACCGCCGTTCTTCCGGCTGCCTCCGCTGGTGGTCGATTGTGCGGGCTCCCGGCCGCCGAGCCAGGTTCCGCCGCAGGCGGGCCGGCTGCGCTACCTCGACACGGCGCCGCTCGCGGCCAAGCTGAAGCGGCGGCTCCAGGCGACCGCGGACGGCGCGGCGCGGGCGACGCACGCGCCGGAGCCGGGGTTCTGGCGCCACCTCTACGAGCATTGCTGCAAGGGTGCGCTCGTGCGGCTGCCCGCTTCGGGCAAGGTGGGCGGGGACTGCAGGCTCGTGACCGGACTGGACGCAGCACACTACTACCTCTCGGGCAGGAAGCCGTTTCGCGAGCCCATCGATGAAGCCACTCTGGCGAGCTGGGAGGTGGAGAAGATCGCCACGCTGCGCATGCTCGCGCCGCGGGTCGAGAACGGCTTCAGCCGCAGCCGCGGTTTCCAGGTCGAGACCTGGCAGCTCATCGAGGCCTCCGGGGGCGAACTCACGCTTTTCCGTCCGCCCGATGCGCCGGGCCGGCTGGGCCGCGGCCAGCTCGTCGCCATCAAGGGACCGCCGGACGAGGCTTACGTGCTGGCACGCGTGCACTGGGTTCGGCTCGATGCGCAGGGAGCCACTCTTGCGCGCGTGCGCAGGATCCCGGGAACCCCGCGGCCCGCTGCCATTCGCGTCGCGCCCGCGGCGCGCGCGGACGGGCAGTGGCGTCCCGGTTTCGTGGTGACCGGCGGCGCTACGCCCAGCCTGGTCGGGCCGCGGGGCGCGTTTCGTCCCGGAGACGTGATCGATCTGCTCGACAACGGCCGCCGCAGTGTTAAGCTAACGGCATTTCTCGAACGCGGCATCGACTTCGAACGAGGAAGCCTCGGATCGCCATGAACATGCCTGTCCCGCCGCTCGGCATCGACTCCCGCGACCCGCAGCAATGCATGGCGCTGGTGGCCGCGTTGCCCCTCACCCGGCCCGCCCGGGTGCAGGAGAGCCTCACGACCCTGCTCCAGGGTCTGGCGGTCGCGCCACCACCCGCCGCGAGCTATCTGCAAATCCTGGAGATGACCCGTCCGGCCATGGCCTTCGTGCAGGAGTCACTCGCCGCGCGCTATGCCGGCCGGCCGCTGGTGCCCGGCAGCGGCGAGGACGACAGCCTCGATCGCGTCGTACGCCTGTGGAATCTGATGGCGAATGCCTACGCGCAGGTGGCCAGCCTCGGCGGGGACCGCGCCGAGATCCAGAGCCGCCTCGCGCTGATCTGCCAGCGCTGCGTGCACTACGCAGGCAAACGCATCGTCGAGTACTACTCGGCCCGGCGCGAGGTGCCAAAAGGCCATTGGAGCGATCTGTTCGGCTATTACGCGAGTGCCGAGGAATGGGGAATCGCCGAGCAGCCGGTCGCCGAACCGCTGAACGAGTTCAGCCATTCGCAGAGCTGCGCCCAGGCGCTCGCCGCGGTGCTGCTCACCGAGCTGGGCAACCCCTACAGCCGCTCGCCGCGCGAGCTCGGCTGGCTCGTCGCCTGGAGCCAGCGATTCTCGTTGTTCGCCGAGCTGCTTTCCGCGGACTCGCAGACCGACCCGCGCGCGTATGCCGTCGATCTGGCGGCGGATTGCGGCCCGCGTCCGCTTCAGTTCCTGACTGCGGGCCCGGGTCTTCGCCATCTCGCGACGGCTCGGCTGACCGCAGAGATGCACCGCGTCGCGGCCCAGCTCAAGGCGAAGAGCGCACCCGCCGAGCTCGGCCTGGGCGAGACCGCGTTCGAACCGTACGCCGGCCGGCTGCTGGTGAGCCTGTTCCGCCCCTGGTGCGTGGCGTCCAACCCGCGGCGTTTCCAGCGCCATGCGGTCGCTGCGGGCGCGACTGCCGAAGTCTGCCACGGTTTCGAGGCGATCCATTATTTCGTCAGCGGTGCCGAGTTCGTCCAGCCTGCCCATGTCAGGATCTACTCGCGCAAGGAGTTCGAGACGATCGCCACCTTCCGCCATCAGGTCGATCCCGGGCGGCCGCTGCATGTGCAGGAGGCCCAGGTGGAGTACGCGACCGAGAAGTGGGAGGTCGCGGACGAATCGATTTCCGGCTTCCGCCTGCACCGAAGCGGGCCCGGCGAGGGCATCCAGCACGGACAGTTGCTGGGCATCCAGGCGCCCGGATGCGAGCGCTTCCTGCTGTGCGTGGTGAGCTGGCTCATGTACGAGGCCTCGGGCGGTCTGCGCGCCGGGGTGCGGGTGCTGCCCGGCGTGCCCGAGGCGGTCTCGGTGCGGCGGCTGGGGCCGGCGGTTTCGCACTCGGAGCCCTATGTGCGCGCCTTCCGGCTGCCCGAGATGCCCGCGCTGAAGGAACCCGCCTGCCTCGTGCTGCCGAAAGGCTGGTTCGAGCCCGAGCGCGTGCTCGATCTGTACATCGAGCGCACCCTGGAAGCGCGGCTCGAAAACGCGCTGGACCAGGGCTTCGACTTCGAACGGGTCAGCTACGCGCTTGCGCACCCGGCGCAGGCGTGCGAACCCGCGAGGGCGGAAAGCGGGCGCTGAAACGGCTGCCCGCGCCCGGCGTGCTCTCGATTTCGAGCCGGGCCTGATGGCGGGCGAGGACGTGCTTGACGATCGCCAGCCCGAGGCCGGTGCCGCCGGTGTCGCGCGAACGGCCCTGGTCGACGCGGTAGAAGCGCTCCGTCAGTCGCGGCAGGTGACGGGCCTCGATGCCGATGCCGTTGTCCTCGATGCTGAGCAGCCCCGAACCGTCTTCCAGCAGGCGCCATCGCAGGGCGACACGTCCGCCCTCGGGCGTGTAGCGCACGGCATTCGAAGCGAGATTCGCCAGTGCGCTGCGAAGCTCAGAACGGCTGCCGAGCAGCCGCGCCGCTTCGCCGGCCTCGATCTCGATCCCATGGCGCCCGCTGGAGAGCGCGGCTGCCTCGCGGCCGACCTCGGCGAGCAGTTCCGCCACTTCGACTTCTTCGTCCAGCGCGGGCGGAGCAGCGGATTCGATGCGCGAGAGCGTCAGCAGATCTTCGATCAGGCGCTGCATGTGACGCGCCTGTTCCAGAGCGAGGCCGACGAAGCGTTCCGCCTGCCCCGGCTCGAGAGCGGGCAGGTTTTCGGCGAGCGTTTCCAGGAATCCACCCACCACGGTGAGCGGCGTCTTGAGCTCGTGAGAGACGTTGGCCACGAAATCGCGGCGCATGTTCTCGAGCGCGACGATCTGGGTGATGTCGCGCGAAACGAGAAGGCGTCGCTCGGACCCGAAGGGCACGACCTGCAGCGACAGGCGCTGGCCCGGAATCCGGGTGCTCTCCAGGGCGAGCGGTGCGCCGAAGTCTGCATTGCGCAGGTAGCCGACGAAATCCGGCTGGCGGACCAGGTTGGTGACCGGAACACCGCGATCTCGCCTGCGGTCCAGCCCGAAATGCGATTCGGCGGTCCGGTTCATCCACTCGATGGCGTCCCCGCCCGCGAGCACGATCACGCCGTCCGGCATGGCATGCGCTGCGTCCGTGAAACGCGCCAGCGCGGCGGCGAGTTCATTGCGGGTGCGCTGCGCGCTCCGGGCGCGGCGGGCGAGCGCCGAGAACGTCTCGCCCCAGACGCCCGAGGCGTCCGGCGTCGCCGCACCCTGCGGCCCGCCGAGCCAGCGCCGCAGGCGGGCGAGATGGCGCAGTTCGATCAGCCAGGCCGCCGCCAGGGCGATGACGATCGCCGCCAGCGCAGCGCGCGCTCCGCCCGCCAGCCACGCCGCGAGAGCGAGCATGCCGATCACGCCGGTGCGCGCCAATGCGCCCAGCCATACGGGGTTCATGCCCGATCAGTCCGAGGCCGAGACGCGATAGCCCGCACCCCGCACGGTCTGGATGAGACGGTCGCAGGCGCTCGCCTCGAGCGCCGCGCGCAGCCTGCGGATATACACATCCACCGTCCGCTCGTCGATGAACACCTCGTTGCCCCACACCGCGTCGAGGAGCTGCGCGCGAGTGTGCACTCGCTCCGCGCGGCCCATCAGGTGATGCAGCAGGCGATACTCGGTCGGCGCGAGGGTAACCTCGCGCCCGCCCGCCGTGACCCGCCGGCTGGCCGGATCCAGCCGCAGCCGCCCGATCTCGATCGGTCGCTCGTCGCCTCCGGGCGCCCGCCGGCGGAGCACCGCGCGGACGCGGGCGACGAGCTCGCGCGGGCTGAAGGGCTTCGCCACGTAGTCGTCGGCGCCGGTCTCCAGACCGAGGATGCGGTCGCCTTCGCTTGAGCGGGCAGTCAGCATGATGATGGACAGGTCGCGGTGACGGGGGTCGGCGCGCAGCCTGCGCGCGAGATCGATCCCGGACATGCCGGGTAGCATCCAGTCGAGGATGAGCAGCTCCGGGACCGACTCGCGGATGCGCGCAGCCGCCTGCACGGCGTCGGCGGCCTCGATGATCCGGTAACCCGCGCGGCCCAGGTTGAACGCGACCAGCTCGCGTACCGCCGCGTCGTCTTCGACGATCAGGATGGTCGCGGCCATCTGCGCCGTCCGTCCCTCCGGTCCGCTGTCCTCATTCGGGTATGATACCCGGCCACGCATCGCCAGGAGGAAGCATGGCCGGCCTCGACAGGAAGACTCCGATCCCGACCGAGATCAAGCTGCATCAGAGCTCGCGCGTGATGGACCTGACGTTCAGCGACGGCAGGCAGTTCAGCCTGCCGTACGAACTGCTGCGCGTGTATTCGCCCTCGGCGGAGGTGCGCGGCCACGGCCCTGGCCAGGAAGTGCTCCAGACCGGCAAGCGCGACGTCGAGATTGTGAGCGTCGAACCGATGGGCAACTACGCGATCAAGCCGGCATTTTCCGACGGCCACGACACGGGCATCTATTCCTGGGACTACCTGTATCTGCTCGGCGAACACCAGGAAGAGCTCTGGCAGGAGTACCTGCGCCGCATCGAGAGCGCGGGCGCGAGTCGCGAGGTAGCGACGCCCGCTGCCGCCCCTGCAGGGGGCTGTGGCCACCACTGAGCGGGCAGCGGCGAGACGAATGAGCGATCCGACCACCCATTTCGGATACGAGCAGGTTCCGGTGCCGGAAAAGGCGCGCCGGGTCGCCGGCGTGTTTTCCTCGGTCGCGTTGCGCTACAACCTGATGAACGACCTGATGTCGTTCGGCCTGCATCGTCTCTGGAAGGCGTTCGCGATCGAGATCGCCGCGGTGCGCCCGGGCGACCGGGTGCTCGACGTCGCCGGTGGCACTGCCGATCTCGCCCGCGCGCTCGCGCGCAGGGTGGGGAAATCGGGCGAGGTGTGGCTCACGGACATCAACCGCGAGATGCTCGCGAGCGGGCGCGACCGCCTGTTCGACGATGGACTCCTGATGCCGGTCGTGCAGTGCGATGCGGAGCACCTGCCCTTCCCGCACGCATACTTCGACTGCGTCACGGTGGCGTTCGGCCTGCGCAACATGACTCACAAGGATCTGGCGCTCTCCGAGATGAGGCGGGTCCTGCGCCCGGGCGGGCGGGCGCTGGTGCTCGAGTTCTCGCGCGTATGGAAACCGCTCGAGCCGTTGTACGACCTTTATTCGTTCAAGGTGCTGCCTTGGCTGGGCCGGCGGGTGGCGCACGACGAGGCGAGCTACCGCTATCTCGCCGAGTCGATCCGCATGCACCCCGACCAGGCCGCGCTCAAGTCGATGATGGAACGAGCGGGCCTGGAGCGCGTCGAATACTTCAATCTGAGCGCGGGCGTCGTTGCGCTGCACCGGGGCTACCGGCTCTGATCATCCATTCCACGGGAGGGAAAGTCATGAAACGGATTCTCGCAGTACTCGCCGTCGCATTCCTCGGTCTGGGCATCGCCGCCACGGATGCGGATGCGAGGCGTCTGGGCGGGGGTCGGTCGTTCGGCATGCAGCGCGACATGAACCGCCAGGCCGCGCCGGCCGCGCCCGTGCAGCGCGCGGCACCCGCGCAGGCGCCGGCGGGCAAGCCTGCGCTGCCGGCCGCGGGAGCGTCGAGATGGCTCGGCCCGCTCGCGGGTCTGGCGGCCGGCCTCGGGCTGGCCGCACTGATGTCCCATCTCGGACTGTCGGAGGCGTTCGGATCCTTCCTGCTGATCGCGCTGCTCGCTGTTGCGGCGATCTTCGTGGTGCGGATGCTGGTGCGGCGCTCGCAGCCCGCGCGTCCGCTGCAGTACGCCGGGGCCGGAGCTGCCGGCGGCGGTCTCGAACCGCAGCTTGCCACGGGTGCGGTATCCGCCGCCGGGGCCCGCGCGGCTCCGGAAGGCTTCGACGCCGAAGGCTTCGCGCGGCAGGCCAAGGTCAATTTCCTGCGTCTGCAGACCGCGAACGATGCCGGAAATCTCGACGACATCCGGGAGTTCACCACGCCGGAGATGTTCGCGGAGATCCGGCTGGAGCATCAGGAGCGCGGCGGCGCTCGCCAGCAGACCGACGTGGTCTCGCTCGATGCCGAGGTGCTCGACGCTTCCGAGGAAGCCGATCGCTATCTCGCGAGCGTCCGCTTCCACGGCCTGATCCGCGAGGAGCCGCGGGACGCGCCGCAGTCGTTCGACGAAGTCTGGCACCTGGTCAAGCCGCGCTCCGGCGGCTCGGGCTGGCTGGTCGCCGGCATCCAGCAGATGCACTGAGCATGGCCTGAGGAGCGGCGTTGAGATGCTCGTCCAGGCGGTCACGCTCGCGCTGAACCATCTGCTGCGTGCCCAGGCCTGGGCACGCGAGCGGCTGCGTCCGCATGCGGGCAGCATCATCCGCATGACCATGCCGCCGTGGCGGGCGAGCTGGGTCGTGAATCCCGACGGCAGCGTGGCGGAGGCCGCGGCTGGCGCCGCGGACGTCGAGATGGTCCTGTCGCCGTGGGCGCCGCTCCTCGCGCTGCGCGGCAGCGAGGCGCTGGTGAAGTCCGCAAGGGTGAACGGTTCGGCCGAGCTCGCCGACGCGCTGGCGTTCGTGCTGCGCGAACTGCGCTGGGACTACGAGGAAGACCTCAGCCGCGTCGTCGGCGACATCCCGGCGCATCGCATCGCCGGACTGGTGCAGGGCCTAGCGCCCTGGCCGGCGCGCTCGGCCGTCCGGCTCGGCGAGGCGCTCGCCGAATACCTGCGCGAGGAAAGACCGGTCCTCGTCTCGCACCGGTCGGCCGGAGAGTTCGGGGAGGCGCTCGACCGGCTTCGCACGGACCTCGATCGGATCGAGGATCGCATCGCGCGAGTCGTGAAGGGCGCGTAGGCGCCCGGCGGAATCCTCCGCGCCCGCCGCACCCCGGCGCGAAACGCGCGCAGCCGCCGTTCAGCGGCGCCGCGAGCGCAGCCGCTCGATCGCCCGCAGTTGCGCGATGGCGTTGGCGAGTTCGATCTCGGCCTGCGCGTATTCCAGACCCGAGGTCTGGTCGCGCATCGCCTCTTCGGCCTTCTTCTTCGCCTCGGTCGCCTTGGCTTCGTCGAGGTCGCGGCCGCGGATCGCGGTGTCCGCGAGCACCGTCACCGCGCTGGCCTGGACTTCGAGCACCCCACCGGCGACGAAGACGAGTTCCTCTTCGCGGTCCGGCACCTTGAGCCTGACCGTGCCGGGCCTGATGCGCGTGAGCAGCGGCGCGTGCCCGGGAAGGATCCCGAGTTCGCCCGCCTCGCCCGGCAGCGCGACGAATTCGCACAGCCCGGAGAAGATGGATCCCTCCGCGCTGACGACATCCACGTGTATGGTCATTGCCATGGTCGCTCTCCGCCGCTCGGGTGCAGGTGCGCAGTCACGCTCACTGGATGGTCTTCGCCTTCTCGAACGCCTCGTCGATCGAGCCGACCATGTAGAAGGCCTGCTCGGGGAGCGCGTCGCACTCGCCGCTCACGATCATCTTGAAGCCGCGGATGGTCTCCTTGAGCGGAACGTACTTCCCGGCGGAACCGGTGAAGACCTCCGCGACGAAGAACGGCTGCGAGAGGAAGCGCTGGATCTTGCGCGCGCGCGCTACCGCCAGCTTGTCGTCCGGCGACAGTTCGTCCATGCCCAGGATGGCGATGATGTCGCGCAGCTCCTTGTAGCGCTGGAGCGTGGCCTGCACCGCCCGGGTGGTGCTGTAGTGCTCCTCGCCCACGACGTTGGGATCGACCTGGCGCGAGGTGGAGTCCAGCGGATCGACCGCCGGATAGATGCCCAGCGAGGCGATGTCGCGCGAGAGCACGACGGTGGCATCGAGGTGCCCGAAGGTGGTCGCGGGAGACGGGTCGGTCAGGTCGTCCGCGGGCACATAGACCGCCTGGATCGAGGTGATGGAACCCTTCTTGGTCGAGGTGATGCGCTCCTGGAGTTTCCCCATTTCCTCGGCGAGCGTCGGCTGGTAACCCACCGCCGAGGGCATGCGCCCGAGCAGCGCCGAGCATTCGGTGCCTGCGAGCGTGAAGCGGTAGATGTTGTCGACGAAGAACAGCACGTCGCGGCCCTCGTCGCGGAAGTGCTCGGCGACGGTGAGCCCGGTGAGCGCCACCCGCAACCGGTTGCCCGGCGGCTCGTTCATCTGGCCGTAGACCAGCGCCACCTTGTCGAGCACTTTCGACTCCTTCATCTCGTGATAGAAGTCGTTGCCCTCCCGGGTGCGCTCGCCCACCCCGGCGAACACCGAGTAGCCGGAGTGCTCGGTCGCAATGTTGCGGATCAGCTCCATCATGTTGACGGTCTTGCCCACGCCGGCGCCGCCGAACAGGCCCACCTTGCCACCCTTGGCGAACGGGCAGATCAGGTCGATGACCTTGATGCCGGTCTCGAGCAGCTCCTGCGATGGAGACAGATCTTCGAAGACCGGCGCCTTCTGGTGGATCGAGCGACGCTCCTCGGTCGCCACCGGGCCCATCTCGTCGATCGGACGTCCGAGCACGTCCATGATGCGCCCGAGCGTGGCGGTTCCCACCGGAACCGAGATCGGCACGCCGGTGTTCTTCACCCGCATCCCGCGGCGCAGGCCGTCGGAGGAGCCCAGCGCGATGGTGCGCACGATGCCGTCGCCCAACTGCTGCTCGACCTCGAGCGTCAGCCCGATGTCTTCCATCGTCAGGGCGTCCAGCACCCTGGGCATGCCCTCACGCTCGAACTTGACGTCCACCACCGCGCCGATGCACTGTACGATCGTTCCCTCGCTCATCGCTGTTTCCTCGAAAAATGCGTTCCGTACGCGCTGCGGCTCAGACCGCCGCCGCGCCGCCGACGATTTCCGAAATCTCCTTGGTGATCGCCGCCTGCCGGGTCTTGTTGTAGATGAGCTGCAGCTCGCTGATCACGGTGCCGGCGTTGTCGGAGGCCGACTTCATCGCGACCATGCGCGCCGACTGCTCGGAGGCCATGTTCTCGGCGACCGCCTGGTAGATGAGCGCTTCCGTGTAGCGCACCAGCAGGTCGTCGAGGACCTGCTTCGCCTCCGGCTCGTAGAGGTAATCCCAGGCGTGGGTGCGGGCGCCGACGTCCTTGCCCTCGAGGGGCAGGAGCTGCTCGATCACGGGCTCCTGCTTCATCGTGTTGATGAAGCGGGTATAGGCGAGGAAGACCTGGTCCAGCTCGTCCGTAGAATAGGCGTCCAGCATCACCTTCACCGGCCCGATCAGTTTCTCCAGGCGGGGCGCATCGCCGAGCCCGGTGACGTGCGAGAGCACCTGCGCATTGAGCCGCTGCATGAAGCCGAGGCCCTTGTTGCCGATGCAGGTCACCCGGATTTCCTCGCCCTCCGATTCCCATTGCCGGATGCGCCCGAGCGCGAGCCGGAGCACGTTGGTGTTCAGCCCGCCGCACAGACCCTTGTCCGAGGTGACCACGATCAGGCCGACGCGCTTGACGGTGTCCCTGCGGATCAGGAACGGGTGCCTGTACTCGGTATTGGCGTGAGCCAGATGGCCGATGATGTTGCGCATCTTCTCGCCATAGGGGCGCGCCGCGCGCATGCGCTCCTGCGCCTTGCGCATCTTGGACGCAGCCACCATCTCCATTGCCTTGGTGATCTTCTGCGTGTTCTGCACGCTCTTGATCTTGGTTCGGATCTCCTTGCCGCCGGCCATGACGTGCGTCCCCGCCTCAGGCCCAGCTCTTCTTGAATTCCGCGACCGCTAGCGCGAGCCGCTTCTCGCTTTCCGCGTCGAGGTCCCTGGTCGATTCGATCTTCTTCATCAGCTCCGCCTCATGGCTGCGCATGTGCTGCTGGAGGCCCTGCTCGAAGGCGAGGATGCGCTTGACGTCGATGTCGTCCAGGTAGCCCTGGTTGACCGCGTAGAGCGATACCGCCATTTCGCAGACCTGCATCGGCAGGTATTGCGGCTGTTTCATCAGCTCGGTGACACGCCGGCCGCGCTCGAGCTGCTTGCGGGTGGCCTCGTCGAGGTCGGAAGCGAACTGCGCGAAGGCCGCCAGCTCGCGGTATTGCGCGAGCGCCAGGCGCACGCCGCCGCCGAGCTTCTTGATGACCTTGGTCTGGGCTGCGCCGCCCACCCGCGAGACCGAGATGCCGGCGTTGATCGCGGGCCGGATGCCGGCGTTGAAGAGATCGGTTTCGAGGAAGATCTGGCCGTCGGTGATCGAGATGACGTTGGTCGGGACGAACGCGGTGACGTCGCCGGCCTGGGTCTCGATGACCGGCAGCGCGGTGAGCGAGCCGGTCCTGCCCTTGACCGCGCCCTGGGTGAATTTCTCGACCCAGGCCGGGCTCACGCGTGCGGCGCGCTCGAGCAGGCGCGAGTGCAGGTAGAACACGTCCCCCGGATAGGCCTCGCGCCCCGGCGGGCGGCGCAGCAGCAGCGAGATCTGCCGGTAGGCCCACGCCTGCTTGGTGAGGTCGTCGTAGATGATCAGCGCGTCCTGGCCGCGGTCGCGGAAATACTCGCCCATGGTGCAGCCGGAGTAGGGGGCGATGTACTGCATGGCCGCCGACTCCGATGCCGAGGCCGCCACCACGATGGTGTAATCCATCGCGCCGGTTTCTTCGAGCTTGCGCACCACGTTCATGATCGTGGACGCCTTCTGGCCGATCGCGACGTAGACGCAGACGAGATCCTTGCCCTTCTGGTTGATGATGGTGTCCACTGCCACCGCGGTCTTTCCGGTCTGGCGGTCGCCGATGATGAGTTCCCGCTGGCCGCGCCCGATCGGCACCATCGAGTCGATCGACTTGAGCCCCGTCTGCACTGGCTGGGATACCGACTGGCGCCAGATCACGCCCGGCGCCACCTTCTCGATGACGTCGGTCTGACCGGCGTTGATCGGACCCTTGCCGTCGATCGGATGCCCCAGGGCATCGACCACGCGTCCGATCAGCTCGGGGCCGATCGGAACCTCGAGGATGCGCCCGGTGCACTTGACCGTGTCGCCTTCGGTGAGGTGCGTGTACTCGCCCAGGATCACCGCGCCGACGGAATCGCGCTCGAGGTTGAGGGCGAGCCCGTAGGTGTCGCGGGGAAACTCCAGCATCTCGCCCTGCATGGCGTCGTTCAGTCCGTGGACGCGGCAGATGCCGTCGGTGACCGACACCACCGTGCCCTCGGTGCGGATTTCGGCGCCGATGCCGAGCTTCTCGATCCTGCTCTTGAGCAGTTCGCTGATTTCAGAGGGGTTCAGTTGCATGACATTCTCCTAACACGACGCGCTCAAGCCTTGAGCGCCGCCGCCATCGCGGCGAGCTTTGCCCGCACGGAAGCGTCGATGACCTCGTCGCCGACCGCCACTTTGACTCCGCCGATGAGTTCCGGATCGAGCGCGACCGTCGCCTCGACCTTCTGCCCGAACTTGCGCTCCAGGTCGGAGACCAGCGCGGCCTTCTGTGCCTCGTCCAGCGGGAACGCGGAAAACACCTGCGCCTTCAGCACGCCCTCGCGTTCGTTCTTGAGCGCCTCGAACTGGCCGCGGATCTCGGGCAGCAGCGCGAGGCGACGGTTCTCCACCAGCACCCGCACCAGACTGCGCGCCTGCGCGTCGAGGCCCTCGCACAGCGACACGAACAGCTCGGCGAGAGCGGCCGCGGACAGCCTCGGGTTCGCGATGCACTCGCGCATCTGCGCATCCGCGGCCACCCGGCTCATCGCCTCCAGCGTCGCCGACCAGTCCTTCAGCCGGCCGCCCTGATCCGCGAGTCGGAAAAGGGCCTCGGCGTAGGGCCGTGCGATGGTCGTCGTCTCTGCCATGTGCGCGTGCGCCGTTCAGAGTTCCTGCCGCAGGCGGCCGAGCAGCTCGGCATGCGCCGCTGCGTCGACTTCGCGCTGCAGGATCCGGGTCGCCCCGGCCACCGCCAATTCCGCCACACGCTCGCGCAGTTGCTCGCGTGCGCGCGTGGCCTCCAGTTCGATGTCGGCCTTGGCCGCGCCGACGATGCGCGCATGTTCGGCCTTCGCAGCTTCCCTGGCCTCGTCGAGGATCTTCTGCGCGCGCTTCTCCGTTTGCGCGAGGATTTCGCCGGAACGTTCCTTGGCTTCGCGCACCACGTCGGCGGAGCGCTTGCCGGCCAGCTCGAGCTCGTGTTTGCCGCGCTCGGAGGCTGCCAGACCGTCGGCGATCTCGCGCTGGCGCGCCTTCATGGCTTTCTGCAAGGGCGGCCACACGTACTTCATCGTGACCCAGATGAAGAACGCGAACCAGATCGCCTGCCCGAGCAATGTTGCGTTGATGCTCACCCTGACCTCCCGGATTCCAGCGCCGCCTCCGGCCCGGCGCCTGGGGCGCGGCCGGCGGGGCGCAGCGATTGACGAGGCGCCCTGTTCAGCCCTTGATCATGGCGATGAACGGGTTCGCGAACAGGAGGTAGAGCGCGATCCCGACGCCGATCATGGTCACCGCGTCGAGCAGGCCGGCGACGATGAACATCTTGACCTGGAGCGTCGGGATCATCTCGGGCTGACGTGCCGAACCCTCGAGAAAGCGGCCGCCGAGAATGCCGAAACCGATCGCGGTGCCCAATGCGCCGGCACCGATCAGGATGGCCACGGCGATCGAGACATTTCCCAGCAGTTGCGACATTGCTTCCATGATTTCTCCTCGAGACAGCGGAAATGAAAAAACAATCAGTGGTGCTCCGATGCCATGCTCATATAGACGACGCTCAGCATCATGAAGATGAACGCCTGCAGGGTGATGATCAGGATGTGGAACAGCGCCCACGGCAGCGCCAGCGGAAGCTGCCAAACGCCCAGCAGCGCGATCAGGATGAAGACCATCTCGCCGGCATACATGTTGCCGAACAGCCGCAGGGCGAGCGAGACCGGCTTGGCGAGATCCTCGATGACGCGGAACAGGAGGTTCACCGGGGCGAACCAGGGCCCGAACGGAACTGTGAGCACCTCGTGCAGGAACCCGCCGATCCCTTTGTACTTGAGGTTGTACCAGATCATCATGAAAAAAACGCTGATCGACATTCCGAAGGTCAGGTTGGGGTCGGTCGTGGGCACCACCTTCAGGTTGTGCACTCCGGCGGCACTCGCCGCCAGTGGCAGGAAGTCCACCGGGATCAGGTCCATCGCGTTCATCACGAACACCCAGCAGAAGATCGTGATCGCGAGCGGAGTCACCAGTTCGCTCCTGGCGTGGAAGGTGTCGCGCACCTGCGAGTCGACCAGCGAGAGTGCCATCTCGACGAAGTTCTGCCACGGGCCGGGCACGGCGCTGCTCGCCCGCCGCGCGGCGTAGGCCATCGCGCCGAACAGCAGCAGCCCGAGCGCCCCGGAGACGATCAGGGTATCGAGGTGCAGCGTCCAGAATCCCTCGCCCACCCTGAGATTCGTCAGGTGGTGGGAGATGTACTCGCTGGTGGTCAAGCCGCCGGAAGCCATTTTCTTCTACCTTCGTCCCGCATCCACTAGAACACCGCCAGCGCCACCCAGTACATCGCCAGGGTCGCCAGGTAGGTCAGGAACAACGCGACCGGCGCGACATCCCTGAACCAGACGAAGGTCAGGACGAACAGCACCGCGGTCGCTGCAAACTTGAAGAACTCCGCCCGGAACTGGGCGCTCAGTGCTCGCCGCGCATCGGCCCCGGGTGCCACCGCCATGCTGCGCACATAGACCAGGGCCGGAACGAATCCGATCCCCCCCCCGATCAGTGCGGACATCGCTGCATTTCCCCCATCCCGAACCAACAGCACCAAGGCGATCGCGACGGTGGCCGATGCCTGCAGCGCTACGACTCGGGTGGCGTTCATGAGGCGGCCAGCGGAAGCCGGCGGATTGTAGCGGGCCGGCTTGTATGGGTCAATAAAATTTCCGCATGGCAACATCGCCCGCAGGCGCGTTGTGCGTCCGGTGCCCGATCAGCGCAGCCGTTCGAGGATTCCGCCGAGCTGGTCGAGGCTGGAAAAGCGGATGGAAACATGCCCGGCACCCTTGCGGTTGGCGCGGATCGCGACGGCGGCACCGAGCCGGTCGGCGAGTTCCTCTTCGAGCCGCCGGATGTCGCGATCGGGCGCGGCGGCCTCCGGCGTGGGCAATGGGCTCAATTCGCGCGCGACCATGCGTTCGGCCTCGCGCACCGAGCAGCCGCGCGCCGCGATCCGCTCGGCGAGCGCGACCTGGCGGGGCTTCGGAAGAGACAGCAGAGCGCGCGCGTGTCCCATGTCGATGCGGCCCTGCATCAGCAGGTCCTGGACAGGCTTGGCGAGTTCCAGCAGCCGCAACAGGTTGGAGGCGGCGGGACGCGAGCGGCCGACCGCATCGGCTGCCTCCTGGTGGCTCAGCGAGAACTCGTCGATCAGGCGCTGCAAGCCGGCGGCCTCCTCGAGCGGGTTGAGGTTCTCGCGCTGGATGTTCTCGATCAGCGACATGGCGAGCGCCGCCTGGTCGGGGATCTCGCGCACCAGCGCCGGCACCTCGGCGAGCCCGGCGCTCGCCGCGGCCCGCCAGCGCCGCTCGCCGGCGATGATCTCGAAGCGCTCGTGCCCGAGCGGGCGCACCAGGATGGGCTGCATCACCCCTTGTGCACGGATCGAGGCCGCCAGCTCTTCCAGCGATTGCGCATCCATCCGGGTTCGCGGCTGGTAGCGCCCCGGGCGCAGCGCGTCGATGGCAAGGCTGCGCTGTTCGGTCGGCGAACGATCCGCTCCCAGCAGCGCCTCCAGCCCCCGCCCCAGCCCCTTCGGTTTTGAAGTCTTCATGCGGTCGGTTCCTTCGGAGGACGGAAGATGGAGGACCGGAGACGGCAGGATCGGGCGACAGATGCCGCCTTTTCGTGCGCTCGGGCAGAGGCCGCCGCCTGCGGCGTTGTGCATGATGAAAAAGGCGACGGCATCAGCAGGGAGCAAGGATCAGGAAACGCGAACCGCAGGGCGGCCATCCTGGGGGCTGTCCTCCGTCTTCCGTCCTCTGTCTTCCGGATCCGCACGTTCGAGCATCTCCCGGGCGAGGGCGCGGTAGGCGTGGGAGCCCTTGGCGCTTCGATCGAACAGGATCGCAGGCGTGCCGTAGCTGGGCGCCTCGGCCAGCCGCACATTGCGCGGGATGACGGTGCGATAGACCCTGGCGCCGAAGTGCCGTTCGAGATCATTCGAGACTTGCTGCGCCAGCGTGCTGCGCGGGTCGTACATGGTGCGCAGCAGCCCCTCGATCTCGAGCGCCGGATTGAGCCGGGCCCGTACCTGGCGCAGCGTGGCCACGAGGTCGGACAGTCCCTCCAGCGCGTAGTACTCGCACTGCATCGGAATGATCACCGCGCGGGCGGCCACGAGCCCGTTGAGGGTGAGCAGGTTGAGCGCGGGCGGACAGTCGAAGAGCACGTAGTCGTAGGGCGGGGCGGCCTGCGCGAGCACCGACTTCAGCCGCGACTCGCGGCCTTCCATCCCGACCAGCTCGACCTCGGCACCGGCCAGTTCGCGATTGGCCGGCAGCAGGTCGAAGCCGAAACGGGTCGTGACCCGGACCTCGTCGAAGCCGGCCTCTCCGAGCAGGAGCTGATAGACCGTGGGCGCAGCGCCGGTCTTCGGCACCCCGACTCCGGTCGTGGCGTTGCCCTGCGGGTCGAGATCGGCGAGCAGCACGCGGTGTCCGAGCACGGCCAGGCTGGCGGCGAGGTTCACCGCGGTCGTGGTCTTGCCCACTCCGCCCTTCTGATTGGTGACCGCGAAGATTCGGGTCATAGCCGGCCGGCTGCACGGACGAGCACCAGATGGCGCGCCGCGCCGAGGCCGGGAAGCGCGATCTTCACGACCCGCTCCAGCGCGAAGCCCGCGGGCAGGCGGGCGATCTCCTCGTACGGATAGACCCCTTTCATCGCCGCGAATGTACCACCCGGCGCAGCGAGATGGGCGCAGCCCGAGACGAATTCGCCGAGATCCGCGTAGGCGCGCGAGATCACGCAGCCGAACGGTTTCGGGCAGACCCAGCGCTCGACCCGTTCGCACACGACCTCCACGTTCGCGAGACCGAGCTCGATCTTCGCCTGGGTGAGGAAGCTCGCCTTCTTGTGGCTGGCCTCCACCAGCACGACGCGCCAGCCGGGCCGGGCGAGCGCGATCGGAATGCCCGGCAGGCCGCCCCCGCTGCCGACGTCGGCAGCCGAGTCGGTTTCCAGATGCGGCAGCACGGCGAGCGAATCGAGCAGATGATGGGTGATGACGGCGCCCGGCTCGCGCACTGCGGTGAGGTTGTAGACCCGGTTCCATTTCGCGAGCAGCGCGCAATAGGCGAGCAACCGCTCGCGGGTCGCGGTGTCGAGCGCGATGCCGAGCGCGGCGGCTCCGGCCTCGAGCCGCGCGGCGGGTGTCACGCGCTTTGCCTTCGGCCGGACAGCGCCGGATCCTCCGGCGCGTTGCGCTCGGCGGCGAGCCTCGCGCGTTTCAGATGCACGAGCAGCAGGCTCAGCGCGGCCGGGGTCACACCCTGGACGCGCGAAGCCTGGCCAAGCGTCTCCGGCTTGTGGGCAACGAGCTTCTGCCGGACTTCCACCGACAGGCCGCGCACGCTGGCGTAGTCGAGATCGCGCGGGAGCGCGAGCGTCTCCTGGGCGCGCATCCGCTCGACCTCCTGCCGCTGGCGGTCGATGTAGCCGTGGTAGCGCGCCTCGATCTCGAGCTGCTCGGCGACCGCGGGGTCCTCCACCGGCTCGCCCGCTCCAGGCAGCTTCATCAACTCCGCATAGCGCACGCCGGGCCGGCGCAGAGCCTCCGAGAGCAGGCAACGGCCGCCCTCGGAGGTGGATTGCCCCTGGGGCAGGTCCACCCAGGTGGAGGCGATGCGGCTGCGCTCGCGCTCGAGCGCATCGCGCTTGCGGCAGAACGCGTCCCAGCGCGCATCGCCGACGACCCCCAGCCGGCGTCCGGTCTCGGTGAGCCTCAGGTCGGCGTTGTCCTCGCGCAGGCTGAGTCGGTACTCGGCGCGGCTGGTGAACATCCGGTACGGTTCGCTGACCCCGCGCGTGACGAGGTCGTCGACGAGCACGCCGAGATAGGCCTCGGCTCGTTGCGGGCACCACGGGTCCCGCCCGAGCGCGGCGCGGCCCGCGTTGAGGCCGGCGAGCAGTCCCTGCGCCGCGGCTTCCTCGTAGCCGGTGGTGCCGTTGATCTGGCCGGCGAAGTACAGCCCGCGGATGGCGCGCGTCTCCAGCGACGAGGCGAGCGCGCGCGGATCGAAGTAGTCGTATTCGATCGCGTAGCCCGGTCGCAGCAGGTGCGCGCGTTCCAACCCCGGGATCGAGTGCACGAGCGCGATCTGCACGTCGAAGGGCAGGCTGGTCGAAATCCCGTTGGGATAGACCTCGGAGGTCTCCAGTCCTTCCGGCTCGAGGAAGATCTGATGGCTGTCGCGGTCCGCGAAGCGGTGGATCTTGTCCTCGATCGACGGGCAGTAGCGCGGGCCGACGCCCTCGATGGCGCCGGTAAACATCGGCGAGCGATCGAGCGAGCCGCGGATGATGTCGTGGGTGCGCGCGTTGGTGTGGGTGATCCAGCAGGGAAGCTGGCGCGGATGCTGCGCGCGGCTGCCGAGGAAGGAAAACACCGGCACCGGCTCGTCGCCGTGCTGCTCCGCGAGGCGCGAGAAGTCGATGGTGCGCCCGTCGAGGCGCGGCGGCGTTCCGGTCTTGAGCCTGCCCGCGGGAAGGGCGAGCTCGCGAAGGCGCGCCGCCAGCCGCGCCGCCGGTTCCTCGCCCATGCGTCCGGCCGCGAAGTGCTCCAGCCCGACATGGATCAGGCCGGCGAGGAAGGTGCCTGCAGTCAGCACCACCGTCCTGGCCTCGAAGCGTACGCCGATGCGGGTCACGATCCCGGTCACGCGATCGCCGCTCACGCTGAGATCCTCGACCGATTGCTGGAACACGGTGAGCCGGGTCTCGGCTTCCAGGCGCCGCCGGATCGCCTTCCGGTAGAGCATGCGGTCGGCCTGGGCGCGGGTCGCGCGCACCGCCGCGCCCTTGCTCGAATTGAGGATGCGGAACTGGATGCCCGCCTCGTCGGTGGCTGCGGCCATGACGCCGTCCAGCGCATCGACCTCCTTCACCAGGTGGCCCTTGCCGATGCCCCCGATCGAGGGGTTGCACGACATCTGGCCGAGCGTCTCGATGTTGTGGGTCACGAGCAGCGTGCGCGCCCCGAGCCGAGCGGCCGCAGCCGCCGCCTCGGTGCCGGCATGGCCGCCGCCCACCACGATCACGTCGAAGAGGTTCGCGCGATCCACCGGCGTTCAGCCTCCCGCGGCCTGCGCCTGGAGCTCGGCGTGATAGCTCGAGCGCACCAGCGGCGCGCAGGCGGCGTGCGCGAAACCGAGTTCGCGCGCGATCGCCTCGAAGCGTCTGAACTGATCGGGATGGACGTAACGCGCCACCGGAAGGTGTCCGCCCGAGGGCTGGAGATACTGGCCCAGCGTGAGCCGCTCGACCCCGTGCGCGCGCAGGTCGCGCAGGACTTCGACGATCTCCTCGTCGCTCTCCCCCACGCCCACCATCAGCCCCGACTTGGTCGGCACCTGCGGGTGGCGGCGGCCGAACTCGCGCAGCAGGGCGAGCGAGTGGGCGTAGTCGGCGCCGGGGCGCACCTGGCGGTAGAGCCGCGGCACGGTTTCCAGGTTGTGGTTGAACACGTCGGGGAGCCCCGCGGCCAGGGCATCGAGCGCGGGGCCGAGCCTGCCGCGGAAGTCGGGCACCAGGGCCTCGATCGAAACCCCGGGGCTCGCCTCGCGGATCGCGCGGATGCACGCGGCGAAATGCCCCGCGCCGCCCTCGCGCAGGTCGTCGCGATCCACGCTCGTGATCACCACGTAGCGCAGCTTCAGCCTCGCCACCGTGCGGGCGAGCCGCTGCGGCTCCAGCGCGTCCGGCGGGTTCGGCCGCCCGTGGGCGACGTCGCAGAACGGGCAGCGGCGGGTGCACAGCTCGCCGAGGATCATGAAGGTCGCGGTGCCGGCCCCGAAACACTCTCCGATGTTGGGACAGGAGGCTTCCTCGCACACGGTGTGCAACTGCGCGCCGCGCAGCAGCCGCTTGACCTCGCCGAAGCGCCCGTCCGGCGCCCCCGCTCTCACCCGGATCCAGTCGGGCTTGCGCAGGGGGGCCGCCGGCACGACCTTCACCGGGATGCGAGCGGTCTTGGCCGCGCCCTTCTGTCTCGATTCCTCGTTCATCTCGAAAGACCGCATTCAACGCAGAGAACGCCGACAAAGGCGAAGAGGCGCCGAGAGTGACAGGCCGAAGCGGGCCGACCTGTCGGGCGGAACTCCGCTTTTCCTCTGCGCGCCCTCTGCGTCTCCGCGGTCTCCGCGTCGAAAGAGGTTTGAATCGCGTTCCCCGGCTTCATCGTTCGTCCAGTCGGCGCACCAGTGCGCGCACCAACGCCTCGCCCGCTTCGGCGGGGGTCTCGCGCACGCCGAGCGCGTGCAGCGAAGTGACCGCGAGGCCGGGGGTGCCGCAGGGATCGATCGCCGCGAACGGTGCCAGATCCATGTCCGCATTCAGCGCCAGGCCATGGTAGCAGCAGCCCCTGCGGATGCGAAGCCCGAGCGCGGCGATCTTGGCCTCGCCCACATACACGCCGGGTGCACCGTCGCGCCGCGCGCCCCCGATGCCGTAGCCGGCGAGCACGTCGAAGACCGCCTGCTCCATCCGCCGAACCAGCGCGCGCACTCCCAGGCCTCGCCGCGTGAGGTCGAGCAGCAGGTAGGCGACGACCTGCCCCGGCCCGTGGTAGGTGATCTGCCCGCCGCGGTCGATGCGCAGCAGGGGAACGCCGATGTCATGGAGGCGGTGGCGCTCGTCGCCGGCGAGTCCGAGCGTGAACACCGGCGGATGTTCGAGCAGCCAGATCTCGTCCGGGGTGGAGGCGGTGCGCTGCGCGGTGAAGCGCTGCATCTCGCGCCAGGTCGGCTCGAGCTCGACGCGGCCGAGCCGGCGCACCCGCACCTGCGTGCACGCTGCCGCCAGGGCTTCAGTCATCTGCGCCTACAGCACCATCGCCACGCCGGGATGCGCGCATAGCGCCCGGTAGAGCGCGTCGAGCTGCTCGCGCGAGCGGGCGTGGATGGTGCAGGTCAGGCAGAGGTAACGGCCCTGGCGGGAGGCGCGCATCTGCATGCTCTCCCCGTCGTAGTCCGGCGCGTGGGCGTTCACGATCCGCGCTACGTCCTGGGCGAAGCCCTCCTGCCTGCGGCCCATCACCTTGATCGGAAAATCGCAGGGGAATTCGAGTGCGGCGGCCTCAGCGCCCACGGCGCATGACTTCGGTCTTGAACTGCTGGTACCAGCCGTACATCCGCGCGAACAGCGGCCCCGGCCGGCCCGCGCCGACCGGCTTGCCGTCCAGCGCGGTGACCGGGAGCACTTCCTTCGTCGAGGAGGTGATCCAGATCTCGTCGGCCCGGCGCAGCTCGGACTCGAGGATTTCGCGCACCTCGTGCGCCATGCCGTGGCGCACGGCCAGCTCCAGCACCACGTCGTAGGTGATGCCGGTGAGCATCAGGTGGGAGCGCGGGGGCGCAGCCAGGACACCCTCGCGCACAACGAAGATGTTGGAGGCCGCGCCCTCGGTGAGGAAGCCGTCGCGCAGCAGGATGGTTTCGGCGCAGCCGGCATCCACCGCGAGCTGGCGCAGCAGGCAGTTGCCGAGCAGCGAGACGGTCTTGAGGTCGCAGCGCAGCCAGCGGAAGTCGGCCGCGCTGATCGCACCCACGCCGTTTGCGATCTGATCGGGCGGCGGCGTGTGCAGCGGCTCCGACATCACGAACACGGTCGGTGCCACCCCCTCGGGGAAGGCATGGTTGCGCTTGCTCATGTCGGCGCCGCGGCTCACCTGCACGTATACAGACTGGTCCTCGGGCGCGTTGCGAGCGATCACCTCGAGCACAAGCTTCGACCACTCGGAGCGTTCGAGCGGGTCGGGCAGCCGGATCGCCTCCAGCGTGCGCTCCAGGCGGCGCAGGTGCTCTTCGAGCCGGAACGGCCGGCGCGAATACACCGGCACCACCTCGTAGGCACCGTCGCCGAACAGGAAGCCGCGATCCATCGCCGGCACGCGCGCCTCGGCGCGGGGCATGAATTCGCCGTTCAGATAGACCGTCATGGAAGCCTCTCGCTCACTGGAGCCACAACCGGATGGTATCCCACATCCGCCCGAACAGACCCGCCACAGGCACGGCGTCCAGCGCGCGCACCGGATATTCGCCGAGCGGCCGGCCGTCGAGCGAGAGCTTGAGCGTGCCAACCGGCTGGCCGGCGGCGACCGGCGCGATCAGGGGCTGGAGCGAAGCGAACTCGGCCTTGAGCCGCGAGGCCTGTCCCTTGGGCAGCGAGAGGACGAAGTCGTTCGCGAAGCCGGCGCGAACCTGCGGCTGTTCGCCCTTCCACACCCGCATCGTCGAGAGCGCCTGGCCCGCCTTGTACAGCACCACGGTGTCATAGGCCTGAAAACCGAAATTGAGCAGCTTGAGCGATTCCTGGGTGCGCACCTGATCCGAGGCGGTTCCGGCCACCACCGAGATCAGGCGCCGCGGGCCGCGCCGGGCGGAAGCCACCAGACAGTAGCCGGCCGCGTCGGTGTGGCCGGTCTTGACGCCATCCACCGTCGGATCGAGCCACAGCAGCCGGTTGCGGTTGGGCTGGCGGATGCGGTTGTGCGTGTACTCCTTCTGCGCGTGCAGGCGATAGCGGTCGGGAAAGTCGCGCACCAGCGCGGAGGTCAGTAGCGCCATGTCGCGCGCAGTCGTGTAGTGCTGCGGATCGGGCAGGCCGGTCGCGTTCGTGAAATGGCTGTTCTTCATCCCCAGCCGCTGCGCCTCGCGGTTCATCCTTTCCGCGAGCGCCTCCTCGGTGCCGGCGATCGCCTCGGCCAGCGCGACGCTCGCGTCGTTGCCCGACTGGATGATCATGCCGTGCAGCAGCTCCTCGATGGAGACCGGCCTCGCCGGGTCGATGAACATGCGCGAGCCGGGGCTCTTCCACGCACGCCGCGAGATGGTGATCGTCTGCTGCGGGGCGATGGTGCGGTCGCGCAGTGCGGCGAAGGCGAGGTAGGCGGTCATGATCTTGGTGAGCGAGGCCGGCTCGACGCGCTCGTCCGGCTTGAGCGCGGCGAGCACCTGGCCGGAGCCGTGATCGAGCAGGACCCAGGACTTCGCGGCCACCTCGGGCGCCACCGGTGCGCCCTCGGCGTGGGCGAGGGCGCTCAGGGCGAGTGCGGCCAGGAACAGGAACAGTCGCATGGATCGGGAGCAGGAAAAACACGAATTGTAGCGCGGCCGGCCTCCCCGGCCGGCATTCAGCGCCGCACCGCCAGAGGCCGGACGCCGAACGCTTCGGCGATGCGCTGCGCGGCGCGCCCCGCCTCGCCGGCGTCTGCATAGGGCCCGAGCCGGAGCCGGAAGATTCCCTCCCCGGCGTTCAGCTCGAGGCGTCCGCTCTCGCCAGGGAGCGCAAGCGCGATGCGGGCGCGGAAGCTCTCGGCGTTGTCGCGGCTCACGAAGGCGCCGAGCTGTAGGAAGATCCGCTCCGCGCCCGCCTGCGCCGGCACGGTGTGCGCGTCCGCCTCGAGCCGCCCCAGGAGTTCGGCGATCGGGTCCGCGCCGGCCCCGGGAGCCGTGCGGACGGCGGCCGCGCCCTCGGGAAGGATGCTCTCGACCACGACCGGAGCCGAGCCGCGCGCCGCGTAGCCCAGGCGGTAGGCGGCGGCCCAGGACAGGTCGATCAGCCGGTCGGCGTGGAACGGCCCGCGATCGTTGATCCGCACCACGACCGACCTGCCGCTCGCCGGATCGCTCACCCTGGCATAGCTGGGGATGGGCAGCGTCGGATGCGCGGCCGTCATGGCGTACATGTCATAGGGTTCCCCGCTCGAGGTCGGCTGGCCGTGGAACCTGCGCCCATACCAGCTCGCCAGCCCCTGCTCGCGGTAGGGGGCCAGCGCGCGGCGCGGCACGTACTCGCGCCCGAACACGACATAGGGATTGTTGGCGTAGCGGTGCAGCGGCTCCGCCACCGGCCGGGCATCGGCGATGGCGTCGGGATCCGCCGGCGGATTCTCGCCCGGGCCGTCGTCGAGGTAATAGCCGCCACGGGGCGGGGATGCCGGCCCGGGCAAGGCCGATCCCGGCGGCACGGCGGTGCGCTGCGCGGGCGGCCGCGCCGGCTGGGTGCCGCAGGCGGCCAACAGCACCGCCATGGCAAACCAGAGGCCCGGAACCCGGAACCCGAAAGTCATTTCTGCACCAGCATCCGGTGCTTCTGGATGCTCATGAGGATGCCCACACCCAGCAGCAGCGCCACCAGGGCGCTGCCCCCGTAGCTCACGAAGGGCAGCGGCACCCCGACCACCGGGAGGATGCCCGAGACCATCCCGATGTTGACGAACGCATAGGCGAAATAGCTCAGCGCGAGGCTGGCCGCGAGCAGGCGCGCGAACAGGGTCGGCGCGCCTGCCGCGATCATCAGGCCGCGGCCGATGAGCGCCGCATACAGGAGCAGCAGCGCGATGCCGCCGACGAGCCCGAATTCCTCCCCCGCCACGGCGAAGATGAAATCGGTGTGGCGCTCGGGAAGGAACTCCAGGTGCGCCTGCGTGCCTTGCATCCAGCCCTTGCCGAGGATCGCTCCGGAGCCGAGCGCGATGGTCGACTGGATCGTGTGGAAACCCTTGCCGAGCGGATCGGAGCCCGGATCGAGCAGGGTGCAGACGCGGTGCTTCTGGTACTCGCGCAGCCCCGGCCAGTCCACTTCCGGCCGGCAGATCGAGTCCCCGGAGGCGACGAGCAGGACCACGCCCGCGGCCGCCGCGGCGAGCACGGGAACGACCAGCTTCCAGCTCAGCCCGGCGAGAAAGATCGCGAACAGGCCGGTCGCAGCCACCACGACCGCCGTGCCCAGGTCCGGCTGCTTGGCGATCAGGCCGACCGGCAGAAGCAGGATCAGCGCGGCGACCACGAAATCGTGCCAGGCAGCCATCGCCTCCCGCTTCTGGAAATACCACGCCAGCATCATCGGCATGGCGATCTTCATGATCTCCGAGGGCTGGATGCGCGCCACCCCGAGGTTGAGCCATCGGCGGGCGCCCTTCGACACGTCGCCGGCGAGCGCCACCGCCACCAGCAGGAGCACCGCGAGGACATACACCGGCGGCGCCAGCCGCATCAGGCCCTGGGGCGGGATCTGGGCGGCGATGCGCATGAGCGTGAGCGCGACGGCGAGATTGCCGGCCTGACTCACGAGCCGCAACGGATTGTCTGCCGAGGCGCTCGCGAGCACCATCATTCCGCACGCCAGCAGGGTCGCGACGATCGCCATCAGCGGCGGGTCGATCGGCGCGGCGAGCTTCGCCCACAACACCCTGGGGTGCAGTGGCAGCGCACGCAAGGCAGCCGAAAGGCTCATCGATCCCGGAACATCGCGCGATGCGGGCAACGGCGGGAAATGCCAACCGTCGCGGCGAGTGGCCGGCCGGCATGGATCGGCCAGTCGAAGGTAACGCCGCCTTTGCTCTGCGCCCCCTGCGTTGCTGCGATCTCCGCGTCGAAAGAGGTTTCGGCTCTCACGATCAGTCCTCCTCAGGCTCGGCTTCGTCCTCGGCCGCGGCGGCTTCCGCCCGCTTGCCGAGCAGATGATAGTCGAAGACCTGGCGCGCGATCGGAGCGGCGCTCTGGGCGCCGAAGCCGCCGTTTTCCACCACCACCGCGAGTGCCACGGTGGGCTTGTCGAGGGGCGCGAAGGCGATGAACAACGCGTGGTCGCGCAGGCGCTCGCCGACCTTGCCGGCCTCGTACTTTCCTCCGCGCAGCGAATAGAGCTGGGCGGTCCCGGTCTTGCCCGCGCTCGCGTACGGTGCGCCGGCAAAGGCGCGCGAGCCGGTGCCCTCGCGGTTCACTCCGGCCATCGCACCCTTGATGAAGTCGAGGTGTGCCTGCTTGAGCGGCCGGCGGCTGCCGCTCGACCGGGCCGCGCCGGCCGCTGCGCGCCTCGACGACGGAACGCACGAGGTGCGGCGTGTTCATGACACCGTCGTTGGCCAGGGTAGCCACCGCCTGGGCGAGCTGGATCGGCGTGTACGCGTTGTAGCCCTGGCCGATGCCGATCGAGATCGTCTCGCCCGCGTACCACTTCTGCTGCTCGGGGCGCCTGAAGTGCCTGCGCTTCCACTCCTGCGAGGGCAGCACCCCGCTCGTCTCGCCCTCGAGATCGACGCCGGTTGGCGCGCCGAAACCGAACTGGCGCATGAAGTTCGAGATGTTGTCGATGCCGAGATCGTTGGCCAGCATGTAGTAGTAGGTGTCGCAGGAGGCGACGATGGACTTGTACATGTCGACCGTGCCGTGGCCACCCTTCTTGTCGTCGCGGAACTGGTGGCCGCCGAACATGAAGTAGCCCGGGTCGTGAATGGTCTGCCCCGGCGTGCGTTTGCCCAGCGTGAGCGCGGCGAGCGCCATGTAGGGCTTGAAGGTCGAACCCGGCGCATAGGTGCCACTGATCGCGCGGTCGATCATCGGCCGGTCGGGCGAGTTGTTCAGCTCGTCCCAGGTCTGCGGGTCGATGCCGTCGACGAACAGGTTGGGATCGTAGCCGGGCCGGCTTACGTAGGCGAGGATTTCGCCGCTCGCCGGCTCGATCGCCACCAGTGCCCCGCGCCGCTTGCCGAGCGCCTGTTCCGCGATCTCCTGGAGGCGCAGGTCGAGCGTCAGCACGAGATCGTTGCCCGCCACCGGCGCGGTTCGCGAAAGCACACGCACCGCGTGCCCGGAGGCGTCGACCTCGATCTGTTCGGCGCCGGCCTGCCCGTGCAGCGCGAACTCGTATTTCTGCTCGACGCCGCTCTTGCCGAAGTGCTCCGTGCCGCGGTAGTTGGCCTCTTCCTCCGCGCTCTCGATGCGATCGAGATCGCGCTCGGACACGCGCCCGAGGTAGCCCAGCGCATGGGAGGCGAGCTCGCCGCGCGGGTACTGGCGGAACAGCCGCGCCTTGATCTCGACGCCGGGGAAGCGGTAGCGGTTGGCCGCGAAGCGGGCGAGTTCCTCGTCGCTCAGCCGCGTGCGGATCGGCAGGCTCTCGAAGTTCTTGCCTTCGGCGAGAGCTTTCCTGAAGCGCTTGCGGTCGCGCGGCTCGATCGCGATCAGCCTGCCCAGCTCCTCGATGGTGGCATCGAGGTCGCCGACCTTGGACGGGGTGATCTCGAGCGTGTAGGCCGAATAGTTGCGCGCGAGCACCACGCCGTTGCGATCGGTCACCAAGCCGCGGTTGGGCACAACCGGGACGATCGCGATGCGGTTGTCCTCGGCGCGCGTGCGGTAGTAGTCACGGTCGACCACCTGGAGCTGCACCAGCCGGCCGAACAGGAGGACAAAGGCGACCAGCACGCCGATGCCCGCCGCCGCCAGCCGGCTGCGAAAGCCTTCGATGCCGGCCTCGGGCGAATGGAAGACGGCGCGGGTCATGGCTCAGATGGGGCGGTTCTCGTCCTTTTCCACCGGCCGGTACTGGGGAGCCAGCAGCAGGTAGTTGAGCGGAATCCACAGCGCGGCCCCGCTCAGGCTCGCCAGGAAGGGCGTCCAGCCGGGGAATGCGGCCCCGCCCAGCATGCGCGCGGCGAGCGTCACGACCTGCATCGCCAGCAGCAGCGGCAGGACATGCAGGGCCTGGAGCGAGAGCGGGAACCAGAGGATGCGCCGCGACAGCGCGCCCGCGGCATAGGCGAGCAGCACATAGCCGAGCGCGTGCTCTCCCATGACAGCCGCATCGGCGACATCCACCGCGATGCCGAGCGCGAAGCCCGTAGCCATCCCCACCTTGAGCGGCTCGCGCACGCACCAGAAGGTGAGCACCAACGCGACCCAGTCCGGCCATCCCGGCGGCGCCGGCATCAGGTCGAGCAGCAGCGCGATGCCGAAGCTCAGGAAGATGAACCAGTTCCGGACCGCCAGCAGGATGCGCGTGGAGTCGTGCGTCGGCTTCATCGCTGCTGCCCGCGCGGCGCGCCCTTCCCTGCGCGCCCCTTTTTCGGACGCTGCTTGACCGCGGCCTCACCCTCGGCGGCCGCCGCCGCCGCGCGCCTGCCCAGCACCAGCACCAGCTTGCTGCGCTCCGCAGCCGCGGCCGGAGTCGCGAGAATGCGCGCGAACGCGTTGGCGCCGTCCTGAACGATGCGCGTGATGCGGCCGACCGGCAGTCCCGGGAGGTAGATGCCATCCAGGCCGGAGGTCACCAGGATGTCGCCTTCGCGCACGTCGGCGCCCGCAGCGAGATAACGCACCTCGAGCGCTCCGCCTCCCGCCCCGAACAGCACGGCGCGCACCTGGTTGCGCTCAACCTCGATCGGCACCGCCTGATCGCGGTCGGTGATCAGCGTCACTTCGGCGCTCAGGGGAAACACCCGGGTCACCTGCCCGATCACGCCGATGTCATCGACGACCGCCGCGCCGGCCTCGATTCCATGGCGCGTTCCCTTGTCGATGATGACCTTGCGCGAGTAGGGATCGCGCACGGCGTACAGGATCTCGGCCACGGTACCGGACGCCGGCTGGCGGTCGCGCATCGCGAGCAGCGCGCGAAGCTGGCGATTCTCCTCCTCGAGCTGGCGTTGCCGGAGGATGATCGCGGCCGCGCGTACCGCCTGCTCGTTCAGCTTCGCGTTTTCCCCGCGCAGGTCGGCCTGGGCGGAGAGAACCGCCCCGACCTCGTGAAGCGCCTGCGCCGGGGCGAGCGCCGCGGTGCGCAGCGGATAGCCGAGCATGGTGAGGCTCTGCCGCACGTGCTCCAGCATGCCGGTGCGGGAATCGACGCCGATCAGGGTGAGCGACAGGATCACGAACAAGGCGAGCCGCGCGAACGGCGCCGCCCCGCGCCTGAAGAAGGGTGGCGGCTGGCGGCCTACGGCGGACATGGATCAGCGCAACGCTGGGCGCCGGGGGTGCGGAGGCGCAGCCGCGAGGCCGCCGCCGGCCCGCGCGCTCACTCGTTCGAGAAGATGCTGGAGAGCTTGTCCATCCTCTCCAGCGCCATCCCGGAGCCGCGCACGACGCAGGTCAGCGGGTCCTCTGCCACCACCACCGGCAGGCCGGTTTCTTCCATCAGCAGGCGGTCGAGATCGCGCAGCAGGGCGCCGCCGCCGGTGAGCACCATGCCGCGCTCGGCGATGTCGGCGCCCAGCTCCGGCGGGGTCTGCTCGAGCGCCGACTTCACCTGGCTGACGATCTGGTTGAGCGGCTCGGTCAGCGCCTCCAGGATCTCGTTCGAGGAGACGGTGAAGCTGCGCGGAATGCCTTCGGCCAGGTTGCGGCCCTTGACCTCCATCTCGCGCACCTCGGAGCCGGGGAAGGCGGAGCCGATCTCCTTCTTGATCGTCTCCGCGGTCATCTCCCCGATCAGCATGCCGTAGTTGCGCCGGATGTAGTTGATGATCGCCTCGTCGAACTTGTCGCCGCCCACGCGCACAGAGCCCGCATACACCGTGCCGCCGAGCGAGATCACGCCGACCTCGGTCGTGCCCCCGCCGATATCGACCACCATGGATCCGGTCGCATCGGCCACCGGCAGCCCGGCGCCGATCGCCGCCGCCATCGGCTCCTCGATCAGGTAGACCTGGGCCGCACCCGCGCCCAGCGCGGATTCGCGGATCGCACGGCGCTCGACCTGGGTCGAGCCGCAGGGCACGCAGATGATGATGCGCGGGGAGGGCGAGAACAGGCGCGAGTCGTGCACCTTCTTGATGAACTGCTTGAGCATCTGTTCGGTGACGGTGAAGTCGGCGATGACGCCGTCCTTCATCGGGCGGATCGCGGTGATGTTCCCCGGCGTCTTGCCCAGCATCTGCTTGGCGGCCATGCCCACGGCCTGGATCGTCTTTCTCGCGTTGGGGCCGCCCTCGGTGCGGATCGCGACCACCGACGGCTCGTCGAGCACGATGCCCTTGCCGCGCACGTAGATGAGCGTGTTCGCCGTACCCAGGTCGATGGCGAGGTCGTTGGAAAAATAGGAGCGGAGGAAGCCGAACATGCGCAAAGAAACCCCCCTGTCGGGTCGAAGAGAGACGAGGGCTTTATGATACCCTAACCGCCCCTGGATGGCCCCCCGGCGAGCGCGCCGCGGGCTTCCCCGTCTGGCCGCCACCCGACATGCCCCTCACCCGCGAACAAGTCGCACGAATCGCCGATCTGGCGCGCATCGAGATTCTGCCCGCCGAAGCCGAAACGCTGCAGGGCGAGCTGAACCGGATCTTCACCCTGATCGAGCGCATGCGCGCGGTCGATGCCTCCGCCTTCGTGCCCATGGCGCACGCGCTCGACGTGAGCCAGCCGCTGCGCGAAGACGCGCCCGCGGAGCCCGACCGGCGCGCCGAGTTCCTCGCACTCGCGCCCGAGACCGAAGCCGGCCTGTATCTCGTGCCAAGGGTGATCGAGTGAGCCGCGACGCGCTGCTCGATGGCGGGCTGGCGGCGCTCTCGGCGGCGCTCGCGTCGCGCAGGATCTCGAGCGTCGAGCTCACGGCGGCCTACCTCGGTCGCATCGAGCGCGAGAACCCGCGGCTCAACGCCTTCATCACGGTCGATCCGGACAGGTCGCTCGCGCAGGCGCGTGCGGCCGACGAGCGGATCGCGCGCGGCGAGGGCGGCGTGCTGACCGGGATTCCGGTCGCCCACAAGGACATCTTCTGCACCCGCGGCTGGCCGACCACCTGCGGCTCGCGCATGCTCGCGAACTTCGTCAGCCCCTATGATGCGCACGTCATCGAGCGCTTCGACGCCGCCGGCTGCGTCATCCTCGGCAAGACCAACATGGACGAGTTCGCCATGGGCTCCTCCAGCGAGACCTCGTTCTTCGGGCCGGTGCGCAACCCCTGGGATACGGGACGCGTGCCGGGCGGATCCTCGGGAGGCTCGGCCGCCGCGGTGGCGGCCGGGCTCGCCCCTGCGGCCACCGGCACCGACACCGGCGGCTCGATCCGCCAGCCCGCGGCGCTGTGCGGGGTGAGCGGACTGAAGCCGACCTACGGCGTGGTCTCACGCTACGGCATGATCGCCTTCGCCTCCAGCCTCGACCAGGGCGGGCCGATGGCGCGGCTTGCCGCCGATTGCGCATGGCTGCTCAATGCGATGGCGGGCCACGATGCGCGTGACTCCACCAGCCTCGATCGTCCGCCCGAGGATTACGCGCGCGATCTCGACAAACCGCTCGCGGGCCTGAGGGTCGGCCTGCCGCGCGAGTTTTTCGCAGAGGGCCTCGATGGCGACGTCGCGCGCGCGGTGGAGGCGGCGCTCGGCGAGATTCGCCGGCTGGGCGCCTCCACCGTGGAGGTGAGCCTGCCGAACATGGCGCTGTCGGTGCCGGCCTATTACGTCATCGCCCCGGCCGAGGCCTCGAGCAACCTCTCGCGCTTCGACGGCGTGCGCTACGGCTACCGCGCGCCGCACTACGCGGATCTCGCCGAGCTCTACGGCAAGAGCCGCGCCCAGGGCTTCGGCGCCGAGGTCAGGCGCCGCATTCTGATCGGAACCTACGTGCTCTCGCACGGCTACTACGACGCCTACTATCTCCAGGCCCAGCGCATCCGGCGCCTGATTGCGGCCGACTTCGCGGCGGCGTTGGCGAACTGCGACGTGCTCATGGGGCCGACCAGCCCGACCACCGCCTTCGCGCTCGGCGACCGCGCCGGCGACCCGGTGCAGATGTACCTGTCCGACATCTACACGATCGCGGTGAATCTGGCCGGCCTGCCCGCGATGTCGATCCCCTGCGGCCTCGGCGCGAACGGATGCCCGGTCGGCCTGCACATCATCGGCGACTATTTCGGCGAGGCGCGCATCCTCAACGTGGCGCACCGCTACCAGCAGGCCACCGACTGGCACACCCGCCTGCCGGGAGGCGCGCAATGACCCAGTGGGAAACCGTTATCGGGCTGGAGACGCACGCCCAGCTCAACACGCGCTCCAAGATCTTCTCGGCCGCCGCAACCGCGTTCGGGGCGGAGCCGAATTCGCAGGCCTGCGCCGTGGACATCGCGCTGCCGGGCGTGCTGCCGGTGCTCAACCGCGGCGCGGTCGAGCGCGCCATCCGCTTCGGCCTTGCGGTGGGCGGAAACATCGCGTCGCGGTCGGTGTTCGCGCGCAAGAACTATTTCTATCCCGACCTTCCCAAGGGCTACCAGATCAGCCAGTACGAGGCTCCGGTCATCTCCGGCGGAAGCCTCGCCGTCGCTGTCGGCGAGCGGGAGATCACGGTGCGGCTCACCCGCGCTCATCTGGAGGAGGATGCCGGCAAGTCGCTGCACGAGGACTTCCACGGCAAATCGGGCATCGACCTCAACCGTGCCGGCACGCCGCTGCTGGAGATCGTCACGGAGCCGGACCTGCGCTCGGCGCAAGAGGCGGTCGCCTATGCGAAGGCGCTGCACGCGCTGGTGCGCTGGATCGACATCTGCGACGGGAACATGCAGGAAGGGTCGTTCCGCTGCGACGCCAACGTCTCCGTGCGCCCGGCCGGCTCGGCCGCGCTCGGCACGCGCTGCGAGATCAAGAACCTCAACTCGTTCCGTTTCATGGAACGCGCCATCGAGTTCGAGGCGCGCCGCCAGATCGAGGTGCTGGAGGACGGCGGGCGCATCGTGCAGGAGACCCGGCTCTACGACGCGCAGAAGGACGAGACGCGCCCGATGCGCAGCAAGGAAGAGGCGCACGACTACCGCTACTTCCCCGACCCCGACCTGCTGCCGCTCGCGATTTCCGAGGAGTGGATCGAGCGGGTGCGCGGCGAGATGCCCGAGCTGCCCGGCGCGATGCGGGAGCGCTTCACGCGGCAGTATTCGGCTGCGCCCGCCGAGGCTGCCGCGCTCACCGCGACCCGCGAGACCGCGCGCTACTTCGAGGCCGCGGTGGGCGCCGTCGGGGATCCGGCGGCCGCGCGGGTCTGCGCGAACTGGATCGCAGGCGAGCTGGCGGCGCGGCTCAACCGGGAGAACCTCGACATCGGCGCGGCGCCGGTCTCGCCTGAGCAACTGGCGGGGCTCGTGCGGCGTATCGCCGACGGCACGATCTCCGGCAAGATCGCCAAGGAAGTGTTCGATGCGCTCTGGAATGGAGAGGCCGCGGACGCCGATGCCTGCATCGAAGCGAAGGGGCTGCGGCAGATCAGCGATTCCGGGGCGATCGGAAGGTTCGTCGACGAGGTGATCGCCGCCGATCCGGAATCGGTCGCCGAATTCCGCGCAGGCAGGCAGAAGGCGCTCAACGCCCTGGTCGGCCGGGTCATGAAGGTCTCGGGAGGCAAGGCCAACCCGCAGCAGGTCGCGGAGCTTCTGCGCGCACGGCTCGCGGGTTGAGAGGCCGCTTGTCCGCGCCGCATGACAAGGGCGTGATCCGCATCCGCGGCGCGCGCCAGAACAACCTGCGCGATCTCGACCTCGATCTGCCCACCCGCGAGCTGATCGTGGTCACCGGCGTGTCCGGTTCGGGCAAGTCCTCGCTCGTGTTCGACACCCTGTACGCCGAAGGCCAGCGGCGCTACGTCGAGACCTTCAGCGCCTATGCGCGCCAGTTCCTCGACCGCCAGGACCGGCCCCAGGTCGATTCGATCGAAGGCATCGCCCCCGCGGTGGCGATCGACCAGACCAACCCGGTGCGCAGCTCGCGCTCCACCGTCGGGACGATGAGCGAGCTGGCCGATCACCTCAAGCTCTTGTTCGCGCGCGCCGCCACCCTCGTGTGCAGCGGCTGCGCCCGAGCGGTGCGCCGCGACACGCCGGGCACCATCCTCGCCGCGCTCGCGGAGCGCGCGCATGCGGCAGGCGAGCCCCGGCTCGCGATCACCTTCCCGGTGGCGCTCGCCCACGGTTTCTCCGAGGACGAGGTGATGCGGCTGCTCGCCGGCCAGGGCTACACGCGCATCCACGCGCGCGGCCCCGGTCTCGTCGAGGTCGTGCAGGACCGGCTGCGGCTCGCCGAGGCCGGTTCCGAGCGCGCGCTCGACGCGATCGAGGCCGCGCTGCGGCTTGGGCAGGGGCGGGTGAATGTGTACCCCATCGACGGCGAGGGCGGAGCCGGCCCCGCTTGGCGGTTCAGCAGCGGGCTGCATTGCCCGGACTGTGACCTCCAGTACGCGGATCCGGATCCGGGCCTGTTCTCGTTCAACTCGCCGATCGGCGCCTGCGAGACCTGCCGCGGCTTCGGCCGCATCATCGGCATCGACTACGGGCTGGTGGTCCCCGACGAATCGAAGAGCCTCGCCGAGGGTGCGGTGCGCCCCTGGCAGAGCGAAAGCTACCGCGAAGCGCAGGACGACCTGATGGAGTATGCGAAGCGGCGCGGTATTCCCGTTGACCGCCCCTGGCGCGAGCTCGCCCCCGAGGAGCGCGCCTGGGTGCTCGAAGGAGAACCCGGCTGGAAGGGCTGGCGCAAGTCCTGGCCCGGCACCTGGTACGGGGTGCGCCGTTTCTTCGAGTGGCTCGAGACCAAGAGCTACAAGATGCACATCCGCGTGTTGCTGTCGCGCTACCGCGCCTACACGCCGTGCCCGGCCTGCGGGGGCGCGCGGCTCAAGCCGGCGGCGCTCGCGTGGCGGGTGGGGACACACGCGGAGGCCGAGGTCGTGCTGGAGGGGCGCAGCCGCTTCCGGCCCGCTGGCGTGGAATGGAGCGACGACGCCCTCACGCGGGTGCCCGGCCTTTCGATCCACGATCTGATGTTGTTGCCGATCGAGCGCGTGCAGCGGTTCTTCGATGCGCTGCGTCTGCCTGCGCCGCTCGAGGAGGCGTGCGCCGCGCTCACCGCGGAGATCCGCAGGCGGCTCGGCTACCTGTGCGAGGTGGGCCTCGGCTACCTCACGCTCGACCGAGCCTCGCGCACGCTCTCCGGCGGCGAGGTCCAGCGCATCAACCTCACCACCGCGCTCGGCACCTCGCTGGTGAACACCCTGTTCGTGCTCGACGAGCCCTCGATCGGCCTGCATCCGCGCGACATGGGGCGCGTGATCGGGGTGATGCGCGGCCTGTGCGATGCAGGAAACTCGATGGTGGTGGTTGAACACGACCCGCAGATCATGGCCGCCGCCGACCGCATCCTCGACCTGGGACCGGGGCCGGGAGCGGCGGGCGGGCGCGTGGTCTTCTTCGGCACGCCGGATGCGCTCCCAGGGGCGTCCGGCTCCCTCACCGCGGACTACCTGTGCGGGCGCAGGCGCTCCGATGCCGCAGTGGCCCCGCGAGCGCCCGACCCCAGCGGCCCGCGGCTGGAGATCCTCGGCGCGGCCGCGCACAACCTCAAGGATATCGACGTCTCGATCCCGCTCGAACGGCTGGTGTGCGTGACCGGAGTGTCCGGCTCGGGGAAGTCCAGCCTGGTCGAGGACGTGCTCCATGCGGCGCTGCTCAAGGCGAAAGGTCGGCCGGTCGAGACGCGGGCGCGGCTGCGCGAGCTGCGCGGCCACGAGCGGCTCGCCGAGGTGGTGATGGTCGACCAGTCGCCGATCGGCAAGACGACGCGCTCGAACGCGGCGAGCCACGTGGGAGCGTTCGATCCCATACGGGCGTTGTTCGCCCGCGTGCCGGAGGCGAAGCGGCGCGGCTACAGCGCGGGCACCTTCAGCTTCAACGCCGGCCGCGGCCGCTGTCCCGGCTGCGGCGGCAACGGCTTCGAGCGGGTCGAGATGCAGTTCCTCGCCGACGTCTTCCTGCGCTGTCCGGACTGCGGCGGCAGCCGCTACCGGCCGGAAGTGCTCGAGATCGAGTGGCGCGGGAGATCGATCGCGCGGGTGCTCGACCTCACGGTCGCCGAGGCGCTCGAATTCTTCGCCGACTGCCCGCAGGTGGTGGCGCGGCTGAGGCCGCTCGCCGAGGTTGGACTCGACTACCTGCGCCTGGGCCAGAGCGTGCCCACGCTCTCCGGCGGCGAGGCGCAGCGGCTCAAGCTCGCCGGCCATCTGGCGCAGCCGGCGGCGGGGCGGACGCGGCCGGCCCTGTTCCTGTTCGACGAGCCGACCACCGGGCTGCACTTCGACGACATCCGCAAGCTGCTCGGCGCGTTCTCACGGCTGCTGGCCGCGGGGCACTCGCTGGTGGTGATCGAGCACAACCTCGACGTGATCCGCGCCGCCGACTGGATCATCGATCTCGGCCCCGAGGCAGGCGATGCCGGGGGACGGATCGTCTGCGAGGGCACGCCGGATACGCTCGCCGCCTCGCCGGATTCGGCGACCGGGCGCGCGCTGCGCGAGTACGAGCAGCAGTTCAGGCGCTGGTCGTCCCCGGCGAGCGCCCCGCCGGCGCCCGCGCGCGCGGCCGTGCGCGAGCCGGAAACGATCCGGGTGTTGCACGCCAACGAGCACAATCTCAAGGACGTGGTGGTGGAGATCCCGCGCGATGCCTTCACTGTCGTCACCGGGGTGTCCGGTTCGGGCAAGTCGACACTCGCCTTCGACATCCTGTTCGCCGAGGGGCAGCGGCGCTATCTCGAATCGCTCAACGCCTATGCGCGCCAGTTCGTCCAGCCCGCGGCGCGCGCGGATGTGGAGGCGGTGCGCGGCATCCCGCCCACGGTGGCGATCGAGAGCCGCGCGAGCCGCGGCGGGCGCAAGAGCACGGTGGGCACGGCAACCGAGATCTACCACTTCCTGCGGCTGCTCTACGTCAAGCTCGGCGTGCAGCACTGCCCGCAGTGCGGGGATGCGATCGAGCCGCAGAGCGCAGAGCGCATCATCGCTCGCATCCTCAAGAGCCGGCGCGGCGAGCGGGTGGGCGTGCTCGCGCCTCTGGTGAATGCGCGCAAGGGCTACTACACCGAGCTCGCGCGCCGGGCGAGGGCGAAGGGCGCCACCCATCTGCGCGTGGATGGCGAATTCCTGCCCACCGCGAAATGGCCGCGGCTCGAGCGCTTCAAGCTCCACACCATCGAGTTCCCGGTGGCCGATGTCCTCGTGACGCCGGAGCGGGAAGGCGAGCTGCGCGCGGCGCTCGCCGCCGCGCTCGAACTCGGCAAGGGCACGGTGAGCCTCGTCTGGCCGCTGGAGGCGCTGGAACGGGCGATCGCCCGCGGAGCGTCGGCGGCCCTCGAGCGCGAGGTGTTCTCCACCCGGCGCGCCTGTCCCACCTGCGGCACGAGCTTTCCCGAGCCCGACCCGCGGTTGTTCTCGTACAACTCCCGCCACGGCTGGTGCGGAAGCTGTTTCGGCACCGGGGTGAAGCTGCCCGGATTCGACGCCGAGCAGAGCGGCGAGGAAGCCTCGTGGAACGAGTGGTTCGAGGCCGAGCCGCCGCCCTGCCCGGAGTGCGGCGGCGCGCGGCTGAACGCGACCGCGCTCGCGGTGCGGCTGCACGGGCGCAGCATCGCCGAACTCGCGGCGATGCCGGTCACGCAGGCGCAGCGCGTCTTCGAGGCCCTGCGGCTCGAAGGGCGCGAAGCCGAGATCGGCCGCGACTGCGTCGCCGAGATCCGCTCCCGGCTCGCCTTCCTCGAGCAGATGGGCCTCGGCTATCTCGCGCTGGATCGCGCCGCGCCAACGCTCTCCGGCGGGGAGGCGCAGCGCATCCGGCTCGCCGCCCAGCTCGGCTCCAATCTGCAGGGCGTGTGCTACATCCTGGACGAGCCCACGATCGGCCTGCATCCGCGCGACAACCGCATGCTTCTCGACGTGCTGGAGCGCCTGCGGGCCAAGGGCAACACGCTGGTCGTGGTCGAGCACGACGAGGAGACCATCCGGCGCGCGGATCGCATCATCGATCTGGGCCCCGGCGCGGGCATCCGCGGCGGGAGGGTGGTGGCGGCGGGCACCGCGCAGGAGATCATGCGCGAGCCGGCTTCGGTGACCGGACGCTTCCTCGCCGATCCGCTGCGCCACCCCTTCGCGCCGCGCAGGCCGGTCGAGGCGGGCACCGCCTCGCTTTCGATCCGCGAAGCCGCGGTGCATAACCTGCGCGCGATCGACGTGCGCATCCCGCTCGCCCGCCTCACCGTGCTCACCGGCGTCTCGGGATCGGGCAAGTCCAGCCTTGCGCACGAGGTGCTGCGCGCGAACCTGGCGCGGCTGCTCGGCGCTCCGGCGGCGCACGGCCCGTTCGCGGGATGCCGAGAGATCCTGGGCTGGGAGGCGATCGCCCGCGTGGTCGAGGTCGACCAGACGCCGATCGGGCGCACGCCGCGTTCCTGTCCTGCGACCTATGTCGGATTCTGGGACGGCATCCGGCGCCTGTTCGCAGAGACGACCCAGGCGCGCATGAACGGGTATTCGGCGAGCCGTTTCTCCTTCAATAACGCCGGCGGGCGCTGCGAGGCCTGTGCCGGCCAAGGCTTGCAGAGGCTCGCGATGAGCTTCCTGCCCGACGTGAAGGTCGGGTGCGATGCCTGCGGCGGCGCGCGCTTCAACCCGCAGACCCTGGCGGTGCGCTGGCGGGAGCGCTCGATCGGCGAGGTGCTGGCGATGAGCGTGGACGAGGCGGCGGAGTTCTTCGCCGCCCAGCGGGCCACCCATCGCGCGCTGCGGCTGCTCCAGGACGTCGGGCTCGGCTACCTCGCCCTCGGCCAGGCGAGCCCCACGCTCTCGGGCGGCGAGGCGCAGCGCATCAAGCTGGTGAGCGAGCTGGCGCGGGTGCGCGCGGATGCTCCCGAGGGCGGGCGCGGCACCCTCTACATGCTGGACGAACCCACGGTCGGGCTGCACATGGCCGATGTGGAGAAGCTCGTCCGGGTGCTGCACCGGCTGGTCGATGCGGGCAACAGCGTGGTGGTCATCGAGCACAATCTGGATGTCATCGCCGAGGCCGACTGGGTCGTCGATCTCGGCCCGGAGGGTGGGGAAGCCGGCGGCAGGCTGGTCGCCGCGGGGCCGCCGGAGGCGATTGCGGCGAGCCCTGAGAGCCATACCGGCCGCATCCTCGCCGGGTTTCTCGGGGAACGCGCGCAGGGTGCGGTCCGGTCCCGATGAAACCGCCGATCACCGTCCTGCTGATGGGCCCGACCGCGAGCGGCAAGAGCGCGCTCGCGCTCGCACTCGCCCGCCGGTTTCCGGTAGAGATCATCTCCGCGGATTCGGCGCAGGTCTTCCGCGGGATGGACATCGGCACCGCCAAGCCCGATGCCCCCACGCGCGCCGCGGTGCCCCACCACCTGATCGACATCCTCTCGCCGCAGGAAAGCTATTCCGCCGGGGCGTTCCGGCGCGACGCGCTCCGGCTGATGGGCGAGATCGCCGCCCGCGGACGGGTGCCGGTGGTCGCGGGCGGCACCATGCTCTACTTCAAGGCGCTGCGCGAGGGGCTCTCCGATCTGCCCGGCGCGAATGCGGCGCTCAGGGCCGAGATCGACGCCGAGGCGGCGCGCAGCGGCTGGCCGGTGCTGCACGCGGAACTCGCGAGGCTCGACGCCGAGACCGCCGCGCGGCTCGCGCCGAACGACGCCCAGCGCATCCAGCGCGCGCTCGAACTGGTGCGCCTGACCGGCGAGACCCTGGCGCGGAACTTCGCACGTCGTCCTTCGGCTGCGCAGGTGCGCTTCGTGCCGGTGGCGCTGCTGCCGGGTTCCCGCAGCCTCCTGCACGAGCGCATCGCGCGGCGCTTCGATGCGATGCTGCGGGATGGCCTGGTCGAGGAACTGATCGCGCTGCGTGCGAGATACCGCCTGCACGCCGGCTTGCCGGCGATGCGCTGCGTCGGCTACCGGCAGGTGTGGGAGCACCTCGAAGGCAGGCTGGATCACGGCGCGATGCGCGAGGGCGCGGTCGCCGCCACCCGCCAGCTCGCCAAGCGCCAGCTCACCTGGCTGCGCGCGATGCCGGACGTGCCGGCCTTCGACTGCCTCGCGCCCGATCTCGAAGCTCGGGTGCTGGAGCACCTGGAGGCACGGCTCGGCCGGTAGGGCTTTCGGTTCCGCGCGCCCGGAAACCGGCCGCGCGACGATGGTGGGAACTCGATGTGGTATTTGCGCACATGCCGCAATTCATGGCGTGGGAGCACAATTTTTCACTTGCGTGCATTCATTCGTCTGGGCATAATCGCCTGAAAATACGGGAATATCCCAAGGGGGCCGAATGAGGAAGACGACACGCTTCGCCACCGGGTTCGCACTCGCGCTGTTCGCGACGGCCGCAGTACTGGCCGCGCCGGCGGACGAGGTGCGCGGGCTGATCGAGAAGGGACAGGCACAGCAGGCCTACGAGGCTGCGCGCCAGCATCCGGACAGCCTCGGCGATCCCGCGTTCGACTTCTACTTCGGCGTCGCGGCGATCGCGGCCGGGCATGCCGGAGAAGGCGTGCTGGCGCTGGAGCGCTTCGTGGTCAATGCGCCGGACAACCTCAACGGCCGGCTGGAGCTCGCCCGCGGCTACTTCGTGCTCGGCGAGGATGGCCGCGCGCGCGAGGAATTCCAGCATGTGCTGGCGTCGAATCCGCCACCCGAGGTGCAGGCGAACGTCCAGCGCTTCCTGGATGCGATCCGTGCGCGCGAATTCCTGTATCGTCCGACCGCCGGCTTCTACGCGGAGGCGGGCGTAGGCGGCGACAGCAATGCCAACGCCGGCGTGAGTGGAAGCGCCGTCACCCTGATCGGCCTCACGGTCACGGTCGATCCGATCGGGGTCAAGGAATCGCAGGTCTTCCATACGCTGGGAGCCGGGTTCAACTGGAGCCGCCCGCTGAAACCGGGACTGTACCTCGCCGCCGGCGCCGCCTACGACGGCAAGTACCATCATCCCGAATCCCGCCTGGACCAGGAAGGCCTGCGCGCCGATGCGGGCCTGACCTGGATCCGCCAGAAGAACCTGTGGCGGCTCGGCGCCGGCTTCTCCACGCTGCGCGTCGAGGGCGACCGCTACCGGGACCTGTGGTCGCTGAGCGGAGAATGGCACCGGCAGATCGACGAGCTGCGCAGTTTCAGCCTGTTCGGGCAGTACGGCGATTTCGACTATGCCGGGGCCAACTCGCTGCGTGACTCGGGTCTGGCCACGATCGGCGTCGGCTGGCGCCAGGCGTTGATCTCGCCCATGCAGCCGCTGCTCTCCGCGAGCCTCTACGTGGGCCGGGAAGACGTGCGCAACTCGCAGCGCTCCGACCTGTCGCGGGATCTCGCCGGCGTGCGCGTCTCGGCGTCGGTCACCCCGGCGCCCAAATGGAGCCTGACGGCGGGGCTCTCGTACCAGGAAAGCCGCTACGACGGCGGCGCGCCCCTCCTTCCTCCGCCCACGGTGGCGCCGACGCGTTACGATGCCTATGGCGCGCTCGACTTCTCGCTGTCGTATGCGCTGCGCAGGAATCTCACCCTCAAGGGGGATCTCGTGCTTTCCCACAACACTTCCAACGAGCCGCTCTCGGCGTACCGGAGGGAGGTGCTCGGCGTCAAGCTGCGGTACGAATTCAAGTAGGAGGTCAGCCATGAAAACCAGAATCCTTTTTGCTGCATTGGTGTGCGCCGCTGCTGCTCCGGTGCCCGCTGCCGAGGTCGTCGGACGCGTGCTGATGGCGGCGGGCGATGCGAGCGCGCTGCGCGCGGGCAAGAGCGTTCCGCTACGCTACGGCGCCGCGATCGAAGATCGGGACGTGCTGCAGACCGGCGCGCGCAGCAACCTCCAGGTCCGCTTCCGCGACGAGAGCATCATGTCGCTTCGCGCGGGCACGCGGCTGCAGATCGACGAGTTCAAGTACTCCGGCAGGCGGGGTGCGACCGAGTCGGCCTTCTTCCGCCTGGTCAAGGGCGCCTTCCGCACGGTGACCGGGCTGGTCGGCCGCTCCGACCATTCCCGCTACGGCGTGGTCACGCCGGTGGCCACCATCGGCATCCGCGGCACGATGTACGCCGCCGCGATGTGCAAGAAGGACTGCTTCAATCCCGACGGCAGCCTTGCACCCGATGGCCTCTATGGAATGGTGATCGGGCCTTCGAGCGGCACCAACGAGATCACGCTCAAGAACAAGGCGCCCGATCCGTTCGTGCTCGGACAGGGCGCGATCTTCCACCTCGCGAGCGACACCGGCGCGCCGGCGCTGCTGCTGGAGCCGCCGCCGCATCTGATCGACGCACTGGCCGGCGCCGGCAAGGCCAACCGGCCGGCCGAGCTGGCGCTGGGCCCGGGCGGGGCGGCGCAGGGCGGAGGGGACGCGGTTGGCAACCGGCTCGGCGGCGGCATTGCCTCGGACGGCCGTCCGAACGCACTGCCGGGACCGCTGCAGCAGGTAGCCGCGGTGACGAGCAACTTCCACAGCGTGGAATTCGCCCAGAATCTGGGGCCGGGCGGGACGCCGGCCGCCCTGCCGCCGATCTCGAGCGCCGGGTTCGTCGCGATCGGCGGCACCGGAATCGTGCGCGGCCAAATGCTGTGGGCGACCACCGCGGACATGGATCTGCACATGTTCACGCCCGACGGGCAGGAAACGTATTTCGCAAACACCGTCGTGAACTTCCCGTCAGGCATGCCGACCGCCACCGCGACCCTGGACATCGACAACACCTCGGGGATCTCGCATCCGACCGCAATCACCACTTTCCGGGGGACGACCCATGCGGTGGAGAACATCCAGGTGACCGGCAGCGCCGTTCCGGCTGGAGACTACAAGTTCTTCGCGAGAAACTTCAGCGGTCCGACGACCGCGCCGGTGCTGATCGTGACCGGAGACAACGGTGTGACCGGCCGCACCTACGACATTCCGGCGCTGGGCAGCGGGACGAGCTCGGCCAACTTCATCGTCACCCGCAGCGCCTCGGGCACCGCCACCTATTCGCCCTGAGCGGCGCTTCGCCCGGCGTTCAGCTCCGGGCCACGATGTCGCCGTCCTGATCGAGGAGCACGCCCGCGCTCAGCAGTTCCGCGATGATCTGCGCGGCGACGGATTCCGGTTCGCGCGCGAAGTAGCGCGCCGACACGTCGCGGAAGATCCGTACCTGCGCGAAATGCGCGGCGATCCCTGCGCGTGACATCCGGCGCCGCTCGAGCAGGGTGAAGGTGAAGAGTGCCTTCAGCGCGCTGCGCGCCATGCGCTCGGGGCTCTCCTCGAATGCGGCCAGGCGCCGGAAGGCGCGCTCGATCGCCGCGGCAAAGCCGCCAAACGGTGCGCCGTGCCCGGGGAGGACGGCGCGCACCTCCAGCGTGCCGAGCGCCTCCAGCGTGCGCCGGGTCGCGGGCAGCCCGTCGGGATCGCCCGCGAGCGCGGCGAACATCACGCCAAAGCCGTTCTCCCACAGGGCGTCGCCCGAGATCAGCAGGCCGGCGACCGGCGAGAAGAACACCAGCGCGTGCATGTCGTGGCCGGGGGCGGCGATCGCGCGCCAGGCAAGCCCGCCCATCTCGATCTCGTCGCCCGCGGCGATCGTCTCGTCGAACTTGAACGGCTCCGCCTGCTGGCGTGCCGCGGTGAGCAGCAGCGCGTCCTCGTCCCATTCGGCGAGGGCCGGCGCGATGCCCTCGGGCACGGAGATCCGGCAGCCATGGGCGCGGCGCACCGCGGCGTTGCCGCCGATGTGGTCGGAGTGCGAATGGGTGTTGATCAGGCGATCGAGGCGGCGGCCGCCGAGCGCGGAGGCGAGCAGGGCGAGCGTCTGCGGCGCGTGGGTGACGTAGCCCGAATCGACCAGCGTCGCGCCCTCGCCTTCGAGAAAGACGATGTTGTTCGAAGACAACCAGCCGCGCTCCAGGACGCGGATCTGCGGCGGAAGCTGCGGCCTCATGCCGCGCGCGCCGCCCGGCGCATCGCGACGGCTTCGAGGATGGCGCGCCTGCGCGCCTCGCCTGCCGAAGACCATTCCGCGATCTCCTCGATCGTGCGCAGGCAACCTTCGCACAGGCCGCTCGCCGCGTCCATCCGGCAGACGTCGACGCAGGGGGAAGCCACCCCGAGCGCCGCGGCAGTCGCGGGTGCGGCTATTGAGCGCATTGCCTGGCGGAGAGTGCGCGCGCGACCTTCGATCCGCTCTCGCGCCCGAGCTGGGCGCAGATCCAGTTGCCCGCCTGCGCGAGACGTTCGAGGTCGATGCCGGTCGCGATGCCCAGGCCTTCGAGCAGATAGACCACGTCCTCGGTGGCGACGTTTCCGGAAGCGCCGGCCGCATAGGGGCAGCCGCCCAGCCCGGCCACCGAGGCATCGAAGGCGGCCACTCCCATCTCCAGCGCGGCGTAGATGTTGGCGACCGCCTGCCCGTAGGTGTCGTGGAAATGGCCCGCCACGGCTTCCACCGGGACGCGCCGCAGCACCGCCTCCAGCATGCGGCGCGTGGCGGCCGGCGTGCCCACGCCGATGGTGTCACCGAGCGAGACCTCGTAGCAGCCCATGTCGTGGAGGGCGGCCGTGACCTCCGCCACCGCTTCGGGGGCGACCTCGCCCTGGTAGGGACAGCCGAGCACGCACGACACGTAGCCGCGGCAGCGCATGCCGTTGCCCCTGGCGGCCTCGATCACGGGGCGGAAGCGCGCGAGCGATTCCGCGATCGAGCAGTTGATGTTCCGGCGCGAGAAGGCTTCCGAGGCCGCGCCGAACACCGCGATCTCGCGCGCGCCGGCAGCGAGCGCCAGCTCGAAGCCCTTCAGGTTCGGCACCAGCACTGGATAGCGCACGCCGGGCCGCGACCGGATGCCGGCCATCACCTGTGCCGCGTCGGCCATCTGCGGCACCCACTTGGGCGAGACGAAGGCGGTGGCCTCGATCACGCGCAGCCCGGCCGCGGCGAGACGATCGATCAGCTCGATCTTCACCGCGGCCGGCACCGCGCGCGCCTCGTTCTGCAGGCCGTCACGCGGACCGACCTCGACGATCTTCACCGCAGAAATGGGGTCAGACACGATATCTCCGATATCTGAAAATGGTCAAAATGGTGTCTGACCCCATTTCTACTGCGCTTCCGGGTCGAAGTCGACCAGCTCCGTGCCTTCGCTGACGGAATCGCCCACCTCGAAGCGGAACTGTCTCACCTTCCCTTTGGCAGGCGCGGTGAGGGTGTGTTCCATCTTCATCGCCTCGAGGACGAGAAGCGGCGCGCCCTTCTCCAGCGCGGCGCCGGGCTCGGCCAGCAGCGCGAGGATCTTGCCCGGCATCGGCGCGATGAGTCCGCCGGTATCCGCGCGTCCTTCGCCGGCATGGTGGAGTGGGTCGCCAGCCACGATCTGCCAGGCGCGGCCGTGGAGGAAGACATGGCGCCTGTCTCCGACGGCGACCACGGTGGCCGGCACGCGCGCGCCGCCGAGCTGCGCGTCCAGCCTGCTGTTGCCGGTGCGCATCCCGGAGGCGGAAACCGAATGGCCGTCGAGTTCCAGTTCGTAGCCGCCGCCCGTGTAGCCGACCGCGATGCGCTTTTCCACCTCACCGCAACGGAAGGTGAGGGTGCGCCGGTAGCCGGCGTTCAGACGCCAGCCGTCGCGCAGGTGCCAGGGCGAGTACGGGTCGCCATGCGCGGCCGCGGCGGCGCGCGCGCCCTCTTCCTCGCGCAGCAGCTCGGCCAGCGTGGCCACGAGCAGGACCTCGGGAGGCGCCTCGGCCTCCTGCGGGAAGAGGAATCCGCGCTCGCGTTCGATCAGCCCGGTGTCGAGGTCCGCGCCCGCGAAGGCCGGGCAGGCCACCAGCCGCGCGAGAAAGTCGACGTTGTTCGCGACTCCGACGATCCGGACCTGGGCGAGCGACTGCAGCATGCGGGCGCAGGCGCGCTCGCGGGCGTTGTCCGGGCTACCGTCCCAGACGATGAGCTTGGCGATCATCGGGTCGTAGTGAGTCGTGATCTCGTCGCCTTCCTCGACCCCGCTGTCGATGCGTACATTCACCGACTCGGCCGGAGCCGCGAGGTGGATCAGCCGTCCCGTCGAGGGCAGGAATCCCCTGGCCGTATCCTCGGCATAGATGCGCGCTTCCAGCGCATGGCCGTGGAGGGCGATCTGCTCCTGCGCGAGCGGCAGCGGCTCTCCCGCCGCCACCCGAAGCTGCCACTCGACCAGATCGAGCCCGGTGATCATCTCGGTGACCGGATGCTCGACCTGGAGGCGCGTGTTCATCTCCATGAAGTGGAAGGTGCCGTCCGGCTGCACGATGAACTCCACGGTGCCCGCGCCGAGGTAGCCCGCCGCCCTCGCCGCATCGCACGCCGCCGTGCCCATCGCCGCGCGCCGCTCCGCTGTCATCCCCGGAGCGGGCGCCTCCTCCAGCACCTTCTGATGGCGGCGCTGCACCGAGCAGTCGCGTTCGAACAGGTGCACGCAGTTGCCGTGCGCGTCGGCGAAGACCTGGATCTCGATGTGGCGCGGCCGCATGAGGTACTTTTCGATCAGCACGCGCTCGTCGCCGAAGCTCGACGCCGCCTCGCGCCTGCACGAGGCGAGCGCGGCGGCGAAGTCCTGCGGCCGCTCGACCATCCGCATGCCCTTGCCGCCGCCGCCGGCGCTGGCCTTGATGAGCACCGGGTAGCCGATGCGCTGCGCCTCGAGCGCGAGGAAGCCGGGATCCTGTTCCTCGCCGTGGTAGCCGGGCACGAGCGGCACGCCGGCACGCTCCATCAACGCCTTCGCCGCGCTCTTGGAACCGAGCGCGCGCATGGCGGAGGCGCTCGGGCCGACGAAGGAGAGGCCCGCCGCCGCGCACGCATCCGCGAACTGCGCGTTCTCCGACAGGAATCCGTAGCCCGGATGGACGGCCTGGGCCCCGGTCCTCGCGGCCGCCTCGAGGATGCGCTCCGCGACGAGGTAGCTCTCGCGTGCGGGCGCCGGGCCGATCAGGACCGCCTCGTCGGCGAGCCGGACATGACGCGAGGATGCGTCGGCCTCGGAATAGACCGCGATCGAGCGCAGGCCCATCCGGTGGGCTGTGCGGATGATCCGGCAGGCGATTTCGCCGCGGTTGGCGATGAGGATCCTCGAAAACACCCGGCCGGCCTCAGCGCGTGCTCACTGCCCGCGCAGCCAGGACGGCTTGCGCTTCTCGAGGAAGGCCGCCATGCCCTCGCGCGCCTCGGCGCTGGCGCGCACCCGCCCGATGCGCTCCGCGGTCTCCTCGACGAGTTCGTCGCCGACCGGGCGATTCTCGACGGCGCGGATCAGTGCCTTGCATTCCCCGAGCGCGGCGGGCCCGTTGCCGAGCAGGGCATCGACGATCTCGCCGAGGGCTTCGTCGAGCTCGGCCTCGCCGGGCACGATCTCGTGCACGAGACCGATGCGATAGGCTTCGGCCGCCGAGAAGCGCTCGGCGGTGAGCATGTAGCGGCGCGCGCGGCGCGCTCCGATCGCGCCGATGACGTACGGGCTGATGACGGCCGGGATGATGCCCAGCTTCACCTCGCTCAGCGCGAACTGGGCGTCGTAGGTCGCGATGGCGATGTCGCAGGCGGCGATCAGTCCGACCCCGCCGCCGTAGGCCGGCCCCTGCACGCGCGCCACCACCGGTTTGCTCATCTCGCAGGCTGCGCGCAGCATCGCGGCCAGATCGAGGGTGTCGCGGCGGGTCTCTTCCGGCCCGTAGCCTGCGGCGCGCTTCATCCAGTTGAGGTCGGCTCCGGCGCAGAAGCTCCCGCCCCGGCTGCCGAGCACCACGACCCGGACCGAGGAATCGCGCTCCATCGCCGAGAACGCCGCGGTGAGGCTGCGGATCAGCGCATCATCGAAGGCGTTGTGGCGATCCGGCCGGTCCAGCGTGACGAGGCCGACGCCGGCGTCGATCTCGGTCAGGATGCCATCGCTCATCTCGGGATCTCCTACATGCGGAACACGCCGAAGGACGTCGGCTCGATGGGCGCGTTCAGAGCGGCCGACAGGCCCAGCGCCAGCGTGCGCCGAGTCTGCGCGGGATCGATGATGCCGTCGTCCCACAGCCGCGCCGTCGCGTAGTCGGGATGGCCCTGGGTCTCGTACTGATCGCGGATCGGCGCCTTGAAAGCATCTTCCTCTTCCCGCGTCCAGGCCCTGCCCGCAGCCTCCAGCGCGTCGCGCCGCACCTGCGCGAGCACGTTCGCGGCCTGCTCCCCGCCCATCACCGAGATGCGCGCGTTCGGCCACATCCAGAGGAAGCGCGGCGAATACGCGCGCCCGCACATGCCGTAGTTGCCGGCGCCGTAGGATCCGCCCACGATCAGGGTGAGGCGGGGCACGCGCGCGCAGGCGACCGCGGTGACCATCTTGGCGCCGTCCTTCGCGATGCCCTGGTTCTCGTACTTGCGCCCGACCATGAAGCCGGTGATGTTCTGGAGGAACACCAGCGGGATGCCGCGCTGGGCGCACAGCTCGACGAAGTGCGCGCCCTTCTGCGCAGATTCGGAGAACAGGATGCCGTTGTTCGCGACGATGCCGACGGGATAGCCGTACAGGCGCGCGAAGCCGGTCACCAGGGTGGTGCCGTAGCGCGACTTGAATTCGGCGAGACGGCTGCCGTCGACGATGCGCGCGATGACCTCGCGCACGTCGTAGGGCTTGCGCGTATCCGACGGGATCACCCCGTAGAGTTCGCCGGGGTCGTACTTCGGCTCCTGCGGCGTGGCCACGTCGAGCGTGACCTGCTTGCGCCGGTTCAGCCCGGCCACGATGCGCCTGCACAGGGAGAGCGCATGCAGGTCGCTCTCCGCGAAATGGTCGGCAACGCCCGAGATGCGGGTGTGCACGTCGGCGCCGCCCAGCTCCTCGGCGCTCACCACCTCTCCGGTGGCAGCCTTCACCAGCGGCGGTCCGCCGAGAAAGATGGTGCCCTCCCCGCGCACGATCACCGCCTCGTCGGACATCGCCGGCACGTAGGCGCCGCCCGCGGTGCACGAGCCCATCACGACGGCGATCTGCGGGATGCCCGCCGCCGAGAGATTCGCCTGGTTGTAGAAGATGCGGCCGAAATGGTCGCGGTCGGGGAACACCTCGTCCTGGGTCGGGAGATTGGCGCCGCCGGAATCGACGAGGTAGATGCACGGCAGGCCGTTCTGCGCCGCGATCTCCTGCGCGCGCAGGTGCTTCTTGACCGTCAGCGGGAAGTAGCTTCCGCCCTTGACCGTCGCGTCGTTGGCGACGATCACGCACTCCGTGCCTTCGACGCGGCCGATGCCGGTGATCACCCCGGCGCAAGGCACCTCGTTGCCGTACATGCCCCAGGCCGCGAGCGGCGACAGCTCGAGGAAGGCCGCGCCCGGATCGAGCAGCGCGTCGATGCGGCCGCGCGCGAGCAGCTTGCCACGCGCGACGTGCTTCTTTCGCGCCGCCTCGCTTCCGCCCAGGGCGACCCGCGCGGTCTTCTCGCGCAGGTCCTCGACCAGGCGCCGCATGGCGGCCGCGTTGGCGCGGTATTCCTGCGAGCGGGTGTCGAGTCGCGACTGGATGAGGCTCATGCCTTCATTTCAGAATCCGCCCGTGGCGAGCCACTTCTCGATCTGCGGCAGGCGGTCGGCGCCCCAGAACGGTTCGCCATCCACGAGGAACCAGGGCGCGCCGAACATGCCGCGCTCGATCGCCCCGTCGGTCTCGGCGCGCAGGCGGTCCTTGAGCGCCGGGCTCGCGATCGCTTCGGCGATCTCGGCCGCGCCGATGCCGGATGAGGCCGCGATGCCGCACACGAGGTTCGCATCCGAGATATCGCGCCCCTGCACCCAGTAGGCGCGGAATACCGCGTGGGCGAACGCCCGCGCCTTCGGACAGTCGCGATCGTGGAGGAAGTAGTAGGCCCGCGCCGCGGCCTGGGTCGGCAGCGGGAACGTCTTCGGAAACGCGAACGTCACGCCGTAGTAACGGGCCGAGCGCGCGATGTCGCGGCGCGCGTACTCGCCCTTGATCGGGATGCTGAGCAGCGGCTTCTGGCCGGTTTTCAGGAACGCCGGGCCGAGCAGCACCGGCAGCCATCTCACCTTGCGGCCGTACTTCGCCGCCAGCGCATCGATCCTCTCGCTGGCGAGATAGCTGTAGGGCGAGGAGAAGTCGAAATGGAACTCGATCGGCTCGCTCATCGCTCATCCTCCAGCGCACGTCCGATGACCAGCCGCTGGATGTCGCTCGCGCCCTCGTAGATCTGGGTCACGCGCACGTCGCGGTAGATGCGCTCCACCGGGAAGTCGGACACGTAGCCATAGCCGCCGTGGATCTGGATCGCGTCGGAGCACACGCGCTCGGCCGTCTCCGAGGCGAACAGCTTCGCCATCGAGGCTTCCTTCAGGCAGGCTCGGCCGGCGTCGCGCAGTGCGGCGGCGTGGAGCACGAGCTGTCGCGCGGCCTCGATGCCGGTGGCCATGTCGGCCAGGCGGAAATTCACCGCCTGGTGCTCGATGATCGGCTTGCCGAAGGCTTCGCGCTCGCGCGCATAGCGCAGCGCCGCCTCGAGGGCGGCGCGCGCCATCCCGACCGACTGGGCGGCGATGCCGATGCGACCGGCTTCCAGGTTCGAGAGCGCGATGCGATAGCCCTCGCCTTGCGCGCCGAGCAGATGATCCCCACCGACGCGGCAGTCCTCGAACAGGATCTGCGCGGTATCGGAGGCGTGCTGGCCCATCTTGTCCTCGATGCGCGCGACGACATAGCCGGGCGTGTCGGTGGGCACGATGAAGCACGAGATGCCCTTCTTCCCGAGCGCGCGGTCGGTGACCGCGAAGACGATGGCGAGGTCGGCGTTCTTGCCCGAGGTGATGAACTGCTTGACGCCGTTGAGTACCCAGCCGTCGCCTTCGCGCACGGCACCGGTGCGGATCGCTGCCGCGTCCGAGCCCGCCTGCGGCTCGGTGAGGCAGAAGCAGCCGAGCTTCTCGCCCGATGCCAGGGGTTTCAGGAAGCGCTCCCTCTGGGCATCGCTGCCGTAGGCGAGCAGCGGCCCACAGACCACCGAATTGTTGACGCTGACGATGGTGGAGGTGGCGCCGTCGCCCGCGGCGATCTCCTCGAGCGCGAGTGCGAGCGACACGTAGTCCATCCCGGCTCCACCCCAGCGCTCGGGCACCAGCATGCCGAAGGCGCCCAGCGCCGCGAGTTCCCGCAACGCTTCGACCGGAAAGCGCGCCTCGCGGTCCCATTGCGCGGCGAACGGCGCCAGGCGCTCGCGCGCGAACTCGCGCATCGTGTCGCGCACGAGCTCCTGTTCCTGGGTCAAGAGCATGTTTTCACCACCAAGGCACCAAGGCACCACGAGGCACAAAGAATTTCTGGTGTGACCTGGTTGTCTTGGCGCCTTTGGTGGTTTGCATTTCAGACCACTTCAATCGCCATGGCGGTCGCCTCGCCGCCGCCGATGCACAGTGCGGCCACACCGCGCCTGCCGCCGTGCTTGCGCAATGCCCCGAGCAGGGTGACGATGATGCGCGCCCCCGAGGCTCCGAGCGGATGGCCCATCGCGCAGGCGCCGCCGTGCACATTGACCTTCGCATGCGGGAGGTTCAGTTCGCTCATCGCCGCCATCGTCACCACGGCGAACGCTTCGTTGATCTCGTAGAAATCGACGTCCCCGGCCTGCCAGTCGGCCTTGGCCAGGACCTTCTTCAGCGCGCCGACCGGTGCCGTCGTGAACCACTCCGGCTCCTGGGAGTGGGTCGCGTGCGCCACGATGCGGGCGAGCGGCTTGCAGCCGAGCTTCGCTGCGGTCGATGCGCGCATCAGCACGAGCGCCGCGGCGCCGTCGGAGATGGACGAGGAGTTGGCGGCGGTGATGACCCCGTCCTTCCTGAACGCCGGCTTGAGCGAGGCCACCTTGTCGAGCTTCGCCTTGGCGGGCTGCTCGTCGTTGCGGATGACGACCTCGCCCTTGCGGCCGGCGACGGTCACCGGCGCGATCTCCCAGTCGAAGGTGCCGTCCGTGTTCGCCTTCTGCGCGCGCTCGGTCGAGGCGATGGCGAACGCGTCGATCGCCTCGCGCGCGAATGTGTATTTCGCCGCGCACTGCTCCGCGAAAACGCCCATCAGCTTGCCCTTGTCATAGGCATCCTCGAGCCCGTCGAAGAACATGTGATCGAGCACCTGGCCGTGACCCAGCCGCAGGCCGGCGCGCGCCTTCGTCAGCAGGTAAGGGGCGTTGGTCATCGACTCCATGCCGCCGGCGACGATCACCTCCGCGCTTCCCGCGAGCAGGATGTCGTGGGCGAGCATGGTCGCCTTCATCGCCGAGCCGCACACCTTGTTCACCGTCGTCGCACCGACCGACAGCGGAAGCCCTGCGCCGAGGCTCGCCTGCCGGGCCGGCGCCTGGCCCGCGCCCGCGGGCAGCACGCAGCCCATGAGCACTTCCTGCACCTGCGCCGGAGCGATCCCCGCGCGCTCGACTGCCGCCTTGATGGCGACCGAACCGAGCTGCGGCGCGGAGAGCGCGCTGAAGTCGCCCTGGAAGCCGGCCAGCGGCGTGCGGGCGGCGGATACGATGACGACGGGATCGTTGCTCATGAGGGGGCTCCGTTTCAAACGTTCACAGAAGAGGCCTGGTCCTGCCAGGGCAGGTCGCAGGCTACCAAGAAACCGCGCGCCCTGTCCGCGACGCGCTCGGGCAGCGCGCAGGCCTTGCGCGCCGCCGTGTCGATGAACACGCCGGTGAGAAGCGTCACCGCCGAGACCTCCCGCGTCTCGGCGTTGCGCATCTCGTGCACGAAGCGGATCGCCTTGTCGCGCACCTCGATCGCGCCGCTGCGCACCGCCACCGTGTCGCCGGCGCGCAGTTCGCGCCGGTAGGCGATGCGCTGCTCGACCGCCGCCATGCCGCGGGACTGGCTGCGCAGGAACCCCGGCGTCAGGCCGAACATGCAGAAGAAGTTCCAGGTCGCCTCGTCGAACTTGCCCACGTACCACATGACGTTCATGTGATCCATGTGGTCGCAGTGCCACGGATAGACGGCACCGCGGTAGGTCTCCACCAGCTCCGCCGTCACGACGGGCTCTCCATCAGCACGCGCGCGCGCTCGGCCGTTTCGGGCGGGAACGGGCGCGACTTGCGCGCCTCGGGATCCAGGCATACCACGGTGAATTCGCAGTCGGCGCAAACATCCCCGGTCTCGGTGTTGACGAGCTCGTGGCGGAAGCGCAGCACCTTGTCGCGCAGCTCCAGCACCAGGCTGCGCACCGCCACCGTGTCTCCGGGATAGAGCTCCTTGGAATAGCGGATGTTCTGCTGCACGGCCGCCAGATGCACCGCGCCGGCGCGCAGTTTCGAGGCGGTGAGCCCGAGCATGGAATAGAGCTGCCAGCATGCCTCCTCGAAGAACTCCATGTAGGCGCGCACGTTGATGTGGCCCATGTGGTCGCGCTGCCACTCATGCACCGTGCCGCGCGCGGTCTCGACCATCACAGCGTCTCCGCGAACAGCTCGCGGCCGATCAGCATCCTGCGGATCTCGGAAGTGCCGGCGCCGATCTCGTAGAGCTTCGCGTCGCGCCACAGGCGCCCGGTGGGATATTCGTTGATGTAGCCGTTGCCGCCCAGCGCCTGGATCGCCTCGCCCGCCATCCAGGTCGCCTTCTCGGCGGCATAGAGGATCGCGCCGGCGGCGTCCTTGCGCAGGCTGCGCGCGTGCTCCCGGCGGTCGCAGGCGCGCCCCACCGCATAGACATAGGCGCGGCAGGCGTTGAAGGTCGTGTACAGGTCGGCGAGCTTGCCCTGCATGAGCTGGAACTCGCCGATCGGCTGGCCGAACTGCCTGCGCTCGTGCACATAGGGGATCACGACGTCGAGGCAGGCCGCCATGATGCCGAGCGGCCCGCCGGCGAGCACGGTACGCTCGTAGTCGAGCCCGCTCATCAGCACCCGCACGCCCTCGCCCGCGCGCCCCAGCACGTTTTCGTCCGGCACCTCGCAGTCCTGGAACACCAGCTCGCAGGTATTGGAGCCGCGCATGCCCAGCTTGTCCAGCTTCTGCGCGGTCGAGAAGCCGCGGAAGCCCTTCTCGACGAGGAAGGCGGTGATGCCGCGCGCGCCTGCCTGCGGGTCGGTCTTGGCATAGACCACCAGCGTGTCGGCGTCCGGGCCGTTGGTGATCCACATCTTGCTGCCGTTCAGGACGTAGCGGTCGCCCTTGCGCTCGGCGCGCAGCCGCATCGAAACCACGTCGGAGCCCGCGCCGGGCTCGGACATCGCCAGCGCGCCCACATGCTCGCCGCTGATCAATCTCGGCAGATATTTCGCCTTCTGCGCCTCGCTGCCGTTGCGCCGGATCTGGTTCACGCACAGGTTGGAATGCGCGCCATAGGACAGCCCGACCGAGGCCGAGGCGCGCGAGATCTCCTCCATCGCCACCACATGCGCGAGATAGCCCATGCCCGCGCCGCCCCAGGTGTCTTCGACCGAGAGGCCGAGCAGCCCGAGGGCGCCGAGCTTGTGCCACAGGTCCATCGGGAACTGGTTGTCGCGGTCGATCTGTGCTGCGCGCGGGGCGATTTCCGCCGCCGCGAAGTCGCGCACGCTGCTGCGCAGCATGTCCACCGTCTCGCCGAGATCGAAGTCCAGGGTGGGATAGATCATGAGCCTTTCTCCTTTCGACCGGCCGCGGGACGGTCGGGTCTGCCGTGCAGGGTCATCAGCGTCTGCTGCATGCTCGCGCAATGGATCATGCGGCCGTCCCGGAACACATGGACCTCGCCGCGGGTGATGACCAGTGTGCGGCCGGGCTTGATGACCTCGCCGCGGGCGAGCAGCAGTTCGCCGTCCGCGGGCGCGAGCAGGTTGAGCTTGTACTCGACCGTGAGCACCGAGGCGTCCGCCGGCATCAGGCTATAGCCCGCATAGCCGCCGGCATTGTCGACGATCGCACCGACGATTCCGGCCTGGAAGTAGCCGTGCTGCTGGGTGAGCTCCTCGCGGTAGGGCAGCCGGATTTCGCACCAGCCCGGCCCGATGCCGGTGAGCTCGGCACCCAGGAAGGCCATGACCTTCTGGCGGCCGAAGCTCGCCCGCACGCGCTCGGCGTAATCCGGGTCGGAGGGCTGGAAGCCTCCCGGCGATCGGGGGGTGGCTGGAGTCATGGCAGGGCACGGTTCCGGGTCTCGTGTCGCCGCGGACGGAAGGCGCACGGGTGGAATTGTGGTTGACGTTGACGTTAACGTCAAGACCCGCGGCACCCGTTCAGGCGGCGCTGCGCTCGCCGGTACGACGCCGGGCGGGCTTCGCCTGCGCGCGCCGGCCGCGTTTCTCCAGCAGCTCGCGGCACTGGTTCTCGAAGGCGGTGACCTCGCCGAGGATCGCCCGGATGTCCTCGCTCTGCTGCTCGAGCTGGGCTCTGCGCCGCGACAGGGCCTGGAGGAACTTATAGAGCTGGGTGGTCTCGTCGGGTGCGTTGTCGTACAACTCGATCATCTCGCGGATCTCGGCGAGCGACAGGCCGAGCCGCCTGCCGCGCAGGGTCAGCTTGAGACGGGTGCGATCGCGCTTGGAATACACGCGGACCTGGCCGGCGCGCTGCGGGGCGAGCAGTCCCTGGTCTTCGTAATGGCGTATGGTGCGCGGGGTGATCGAGAATTCGCGCGCCAGTTCGGAGATCGAATAGGTCGGTTCGGTGGCCACGATGCCGGGGTCGGGGTCGGTTGGGTGGTGCGGCGCAGCAGTTGCGGTAAAATCAGAACTTTACGGTTTCGATCGCGGCGCGTGGATGCCCCTGAGCGCCCCGCAGTTAAACAGATTTGAAGGGACAAATCAACGTGAGCGCCTCCCCCGCCGCGCAGCGCCGGCGCACTGCGAAGGCAATCGCCTACGCGGTCGCATCGTCCCCGCCGGCCGGCGAGGCGATCGAGATCGCGCCCGGCGTGCGCTGGCTGCACATGCCGCTTCCCTTCGTGCTCGACCACATCAACCTGTGGCTGATCGAGGACGGCGACGCGTGGGCGCTGGTCGACACCGGCATCGGCATGCCGGAGGTGCAGGCCATCTGGGAAGTCCTGCTCGCGCGGCTCGACCGGCCGATCGGGCGCATCCTCGTCACCCATTGCCATCCGGATCACCTCGGGCTGGCCCGCTGGCTGAGCGACCGCACCGGGGTGCCGGTCGAGATCACCCAGGGCGAGATGCTCACCGCCGAGGCGTGGTGGAATCAGCTGCCCGGCCACGACGTCGAGGCGATGATCGCCCTGTTCCGGCGCCACGGGCTGGATGCCGCGCGTCTCGATGCGCTCGCCAGCCGCGGGCCGAGCTATCGCCGCCGGGTGCCGTCGCTTCCGCGCGAGACCCGGCGCCTCCTCGACGGCGATGCGCTCGCCATCGGCGGGCGCGAATGGCGGGTGGTCACCGGCTATGGGCATTCGCCCGAGCACGCCTGCCTGCATTGCGCCGAGCTCGGCGTGCTGATCGCGGGCGACATGGTGCTGCCGCGGATCACCACCAACGTCAGCGTCCTGGCCTCGACGCCCGAGGACGATCCGCTCGGGCGCTACCTCGATTCGCTGCGGCGATTCGCGCCGATGGACCGGGACACGCTGGTGCTGCCCTCCCACGGCCGGCCGTTCCGCGGCCTGCACGCGCGCATCGCGCAGTTGCGCTCCCATCACGCAGAGCGCCTCGACGCGCTTCGCGCGGCCTGCGCGAAACCTTCGAGCGCCGCCGATTGTCTGCCGACGCTGTTCTCGCGGGAACTCGATCCGCACCAGGTCATGTTCGCCATGGGGGAGTCCATCGCCCACCTGAACCACCTGGAGCGCGCCGGAGCGCTGTCGCGCCGGATCGGCGCGGACGGCGTCGAGCGCTTCCTCGGGCGATGAGGCGCGGGCGCGACCCGGCGCCGGCGGATGCCGCGCCCGTTCGAGAATTGGATCGCGCATCGCGGCCCGGTGTTTACGCTAACCTTTGACGTTACCACGCAGGAGTCACGCATCCATGGCCTCACCCGCTCCCGAACCCGCCGCAGCCCGGCTGCCCGACCCGAACGAGATCGCCGCGACCTACGCGGAAGTCGCGCAGCGCGCCTCGCGGCTGCTCGCTGAACACATGCAGCGCCAGGTGAGCAGGGGCGTGACCCCGCCGGCCGACGAGCTCGGCATCGCGCAGGCCTTCATGGACATGATGGCGAAGCTGCTGGCCAATCCGTACCGGCTGGCGCAGGCGCAAATGAACCTGGTGTGGGACTACTTCTCGCTCTGGCAGCACTCGACGCTGCGGTTCATGGGGATGCACACGAGCCCGGTTGCGGAGCCGCGCAAGGGCGATGCGCGCTTCCGCGACGAGCAGTGGGAGGAGCATTTCCTGTTCGACTTCATCAAGCAGTCCTACCTCATCACCGCGCGGCATTTCCACAACGTGGTGGGCAACGTGGAGGGCCTCGACGACAGCACGCAGCAGAAGGTGAACTTCTTCACCCGGCAGTATGTGGACGCGCTCTCTCCGACCAATTTCGTCCTCACCAATCCGGAGGTCTTCCGGGAGACGGTGAAGACCCACGGCCAGAACCTGCTCAAGGGTTTCAACAACCTCCTGCGCGACATCGAGGAGGGCAATGGGCGGCTGCGGGTGAAGATGACCGAGCCGTCCGCATTCGATCTCGGCCGCAACGTCGCGGCGACGCCGGGCAAGGTGGTGCTGCGCAACGAACTCATCGAGCTGCTCCAGTTCGCGCCGACGACCAAAGAGGTGTTCAGGCGGCCGCTGCTCATCATCCCGCCGTGGATCAACAAGTACTACATCCTCGACCTGCGCCAGAGCAATTCCTTCATCAAGTGGGCCACCGACCAGGGCCACAGTGTATTCGTGATCTCCTGGGTGAATCCGGACGCGCGGCTCGCCGACAAGGGCTTCGAGGACTACCTCACCGAGGGCGCGGCTGCCGCGCTGGACGCGGTGTGCCGGCAGACCGGAGAGAAGGAGGCGAACCTCATCGGCTACTGCCTGGGGGGAACCCTGCTCGGCGCCACGCTCGCCTGGAACGCCGCGAAAAAGGACAAGCGCATCGCCACGGCGACCTTCTTCGTCTCGCTGCTCGACTTCTCCATCCCCGGCGAGCTGGGCGTGTTCATCGACGAACAGCAGGTCGCCAACCTGGAGAAGAAGATGCGGGAGCGCGGCTACCTCGAAGGCGCGGAGATGGCCTCGACCTTCAACATGCTGCGCGCCAACGACCTGATCTGGTCGTTCGTGGTGAACAACTACCTGATGGGCAAGGAGCCGTTCCCGTTTGACCTGCTGTACTGGAATGCCGACTCCACGCGCATGCCCTACCGCATGCACAGCTTCTACCTGCGCAACATGTATCTGAAGAACCTGCTTCGGGAGCCGGGCGGGATCACGCTGGCCGGGGTGCCCATCGACATCGGCAGGATCACCGTGCCCGCCTATTTCATCTCCACCATCGAGGACCACATCGCCCCGTGGAAGAGCACCTATCTCGGTGCAACGCGGCTCAATGGCCCGGTGCGCTTCGTGCTCGGCGGCTCGGGGCACATCGCCGGCATCGTCAATCCGCCCGCGGCCAACAAGTACGGCTACTGGGTCAATCCGGCGGCGAGGCTCCCGGAGACGCCGGACGCGTGGTTCGAAGGCGCCGCCCAGCAGCCGGGTTCGTGGTGGACGGACTGGCAGCAGTGGATCGTCGCACAGGGCGGTGCCGAGAAGGTTCCGGCGCGCGACCCCGCGCGCGGCAGGCTCGAGGCGATCGAGGACGCGCCCGGTTCCTACGCCAGGTTCCGCCTCGACACGGCGGGAAAGGCGTGATGCACGCGTCATCACCGCCGGCCGAGTGAATGACGAGCGGGATGCGATGAGCGACGCGCCGCCCGGCTACGTGCTCACGCTCTCCTGCCCGGACCGGCCGGGGATCGTGTTCCACGTCTCCGGCTTCCTGCTCGATCGCGGCGGCAACATCCTGGAAGCCGACCAGTTTTCCGACACCGAGACCGGGCTGTTCTTCATGCGCGTGGTGTTCTCGATCGGGCGCGGCGAGTTCGACCATGCGCGGCTCGTGCGCGAATTCGGCGAGCTCGGTGTGCGCTTCTCGATGAACTGGCGCATTCACGATCCCGCAATCCCGCCGAGGGTCCTCATCCTGGTTTCGCAGCACGGCCATTGCCTGAACGACCTGCTCTACCGCTACCGCACCGGCTGGCTGCGCGTGGAGATCCCCGCCATCGTCTCCAACCACCGGGACTTCTACCAGCTCGCGGCCTCCTACGACATCCCCTTCTTCCATCTCCCGGTCGATGCGCGCACCCGGGCGCGGCAGGAGGAGAAACTGATGGAACTGGTGCGCGAGCAGCGGGTGGATCTGGTGGTGCTCGCGCGCTACATGCAGGTCCTCTCGCCGCAACTGTGCGAGGCGCTGCAGGGCCGCGCGATCAACATCCACCACTCGTTCCTGCCCAGCTTCAAGGGCGCCCGGCCCTACCACCAGGCGCACGAGCGCGGCGTGAAGCTCATCGGGGCGACCGCGCACTTCGTCACCCCGAACCTCGACGAAGGTCCGATCATCGAGCAGGACACCGCTCGTGTGGATCACACCATGCGCCCGGAGGACCTCGCGGCGCTCGGCCGCGATGTCGAATGCATGGTCCTCGCGCGCGCCGTCAAGTGGCACAGCGAGCACCGCGTGATGGCCAATGGCAGGAAGACGGTCGTCTTCCGAGGATAAGGGATCATGGCAATAATGGGGTCAGACACCATTATGAACGCCATTATGAACGCGCGGCAGCTTCAATAATCGTGTCTGACCCCATTATCCTGCCTCGGCCGCTCAGCGGCCCGGCAGGCCGACCTCGATCGACTTGCCGCCGTAGCCGAACTTCCGGTCGCGTGCCTGGACCGTGACCGTCCGGACGCCGGGCGGCACCTTCACGCCGTACAGCTCGCGGGTGAAGGGCTGCTCGCCGGCATGGTCGTGGAGCAGCTTCCGCTCGCCATAGACGCGGCCCTCTCTGCCCGCCACGCGGAATGCGTCCGCGTATCGCTCGGGCGTGTCGTAGGGCGACGAAACCGTCACGTCGAAATCGAAGCTGCCTGCGCCTGCTGGCTGCACCTTCGCGGCGATGACGTCGGGGTACTTCGGCCCCGCGACGTCGGCCGCCCGGGCATGAACGCCTGCGAGACCGGAGGCGAGAAACGCGATCGCGAGAACGCGGAGGGTGCGGTAGTGTTCCGTCATGGCTGTCTGCGATCCGATGTGCGAGGACGCCGGCGCGTCGGCGAAAGCATACCCGAGAACCGTACGCCCGTGCGCGGCTGCGACCCCGCGGCGCTATTCGCCCCGCGCGCTGCCCTCCCGGCGCGGATCCGCTGCGCCGATCCATGCATCCCCGCGGCGCACGACGACATGCAGGCCGCTCGTCATCTCCTCCGAAACGACCTTGTGGCCGAGCTTCTCCAGCGCCGGCGCCAGCGCCTCGACCGGGGTGCCGCGCTCGAGCTCGGTCGGCCCGTTGCGGCTGCCGAAGTGCGGAGCCGCGAGCGCCTCGGCCGGCGGCAACTGCCAGGCGAACAGGGCGATCAGCGTCTTCGCCACGTAGTTGATGATGCGGCTGCCTCCGGGAGAGCCCACGATTGCCGCGACGCGTCCGTCGCGATCGAACACCAGGGTCGGCGCCATCGAGGACAGCGGACGCTTGCGCGGCTCGACGCGGTTCGCGATCGGCTTGCCGTTGTCCTCGGCGCGGAACGAAAAATCGGTGAGCTGATTGTTGAGCAGGAAACCGCGCACCTGGATGCGGCTGCCGAATGCCGCCTCGATCGAGCTGGTGAGCGCCGCGGCATTTCCCTCGGCATCGACGATGGAAAGATGCGTCGTCGCGCTCAATTCCGGCGCCTCGTCGACGCCGGAGGAGGGCGTGGAGGCGAACTCGCCCGCCTGTGCGCGGCCCATGCTCGCATCCTCGCGGATGAGCCGCGCTCGGCGGGCAATGTAGGTCGGATCGAGCAGTTCCGCGACCGGCACGCGCACGAAATCCGGATCCGCGAGATGGCGGCCGCGGTCGGCATAGGCGAGCCGGCCCGCCTCGGCGAAGCGGTGCACCGCCTGCGCCGAGAGCGGCGAGCCCGCTTCCCCGGCCTCGAAATAGGCGAGGATCTGCAGCACGGCCACGCCGCCGGAACTCGGAGGCGGCATGCCGCACACGCGCAGCCCGGAAAGGCGCAGGCCGCACACCGGCGCGCGTTCCACGGCGCGATAGGCGGCGAGATCGCCTCGCTCGATGTCACCGGGGTTGCGCGGGTGCCCATGCACGGCAGCCACGATGTCGCGCGCGATCTCGCCTTCATAGAACGGCCTGCTGCCCTCGCGCGCGAGAAGCCGCAGCGTGGCGGCGAGTTCGCGATTGACGATCTTCGTCCCCACCGGCCGGGCACGTCCGTCCAGTTCGTAGTACAGGGCGCGTGCCCCTGGATCGTCGCGCAGGAACCGGTCCTCCGCGAGCAGCTTGTGCAGGCGAGCCGACATCGGGAAGCCATCGGCTGCCAGACGGATGGCCGGCGCGAAGAGCCGCGGCCAGGGCATCCGGCCATGATTGCGATGGACGAGCCCGATCAGCGCCGGCAATCCCGGAACGCCCACCGAGCGAGCGCCGATGGCGGCATCGAAAAACGCCAGCGGCTTGCCATCGGGTCCGATGAACCTTTCAGGCCGGGCGGCCGCGGGCGCAGTCTCGCGGCCGTCGTAGGCGTGCAGCTTCGCTTGCCGCGCGTCGTGATAGAGCATGAAGCCCCCGCCGCCCAGGCCGGAGGACTGCGGCTCGACGACGGCGAGCACGAGTTGCGCGGCGATGGCCGCATCGGCCGCGCTGCCGCCCGCCTGCAGGATCTCCACCGCGGCATCGGTCGCGTGGCGGCTGGCGGTGGCCGCCATGAACAGACGGCCGCGCGCTTCCGGGCGGGGAGCGAACCCGCTCGCCGCTTCCGGTTCCGCGGGCGCTTGGCCCCAGGCCGCGACATGCAGCGAAAGGACGAGGAGGACCGCGCCGAAACGGGCCCTCATGTCCTCACTCGCCGTCCGACGGGCGCGCAGCCTCGGCGACCAGTTCGGCGATCTCCGCAGACCCCTCGGATCCCGTTTCGCGCAGACCCCGGACGACCCCGGCTCGATTGCGCGCCGGCTGGTTCTGGCTGACCTTCCATTTACCGGAGAGCCGCTGAATCACGATTTCGATGCCGACGACCGCGGCGATGAGTTTGTCCGTGAACTCGCGCGGCGCGTCCGACACCTGCCACGGCGCGGAGAGTGATGCCTCGTTCTGTGCCGTGAGCGCTTCGAGGTGGGCGCGCAGCCACGCAGCATCGTCGACCACGCGCACCATGCCGCGGGCATGAACGACCGCGTAGTTCCAGGTCGGCACCACGCGTCCGCTTTCCACTTTCGCCGGGTACCAGGAGGGTGTGATGTAGGCTTCAGGGCCGTGGAAGACCGCCAGGGCTTCGACCTCCCGGTCGAACTCTTTCCACATCGGGTTCGCGCGGGCGACATGGCCGCGCAACGTGCCGAGCGGTGCGGGCTCTCCGGAAAGATGCATCGGAATGTGGTCCGCGTTCAGGCCGCCCGGCGACAGCGTGACGAGGGTCGCGAGCGGACGCGCACGCATGAGCGCGTGGAGGACATCGAGCCTCGTCTCTTCAAAATGTGCGGGAAGGTACATGGCCGTATGCGGTGATTCGACGCAATACTACCGCGGCGGGCGATGCGCGCGAGAGCGCTACCCGAGGCCCGGATCCTGCTGCAGGCGCAGCCGGGCGAGGTAATCCATGCCGGCGACCGCGCGGCTGCCATACCACGACGTCATTTCCCCGTCGATGCGCAGCACCGGCTTGCCGGCCAGGGCGGGCAGGGTGGCGAGCTCCCGCGCGTGGCGGGCGCGGAACGGGTACGGCTCGCCCGGCAACAGAACGCGCTGCACGGGCGCGAGCCAGGGCTCGGTGAGTTCCAGCACCGGATAGCGCGCCTCGCCTGAATCCGGCAGACTGTCCCAGCCGGCCGCTTCCAGCATGGCCGAGATGTAGGTCCGCCGGCCGATGCTCATCCAGGGTGCGCGCCAGATCAGATAGAGCACCTTCTCGCGGGGAAGCCCGGCGGTGGCGCGCGCGAGCCTCTCGCGGGCGGCACGGAACCGCTGCGTGAGCCGCGCGGCCTCGCGCCCGCAGCCGAAGATGCCGCCCAGCAGCGCGTAGAGAGCCACATTATCCTCGGGCGCGAGCGGGTGGGTGACGATGACGTGGGGCACGAACGCGGCGATCGCCTCCACGTCCTCGCGCCGGTTCTCGTCGATGTTGACGATGACATGGGTGGGAGCGAGCGCGCGCACCCGGTCGATCTTCACGTCCTTGGTTCCGCCCACCTTGGGGATGTGCCGCAACGTCTCTTTCGGGTGGATGCAGAAGCCGGTGCGGCCGACCAGCCGGGCGGCGAGCCCCAGCTCGCACACCAGTTCGGTGAGGCTGGGCACCAGGCTGACGATGCGCGGCTCGGCGTCTGCGGGCCGGTGCAGCGTGCCAACGGCATCGACCAGCGCGGTGTCGCGCGCGGTCATCCCGGAAACCTTGCCTATCCGGTTCGTTGCCAAAGTAATCGAGCGCCAGGATGCGCAAACGGACTTCGTAGGGCGGTTCAGCGCAGCGTGATCCGCCGAATGTGTTCCGCCTGCGGCCTCCTCGCAATGGCGGCGGTTTCGAGGCAGACACCGGGATGTGCCACCGGAAGACAGACGGAGGATGCGCCACGGAAATGTCCGAAGAACCTCATCTGTCCTCTGTCCTCCGTCCCCCGTCCCCCGGCAGCGGCAGCCCGCGCGGCTTGCGCCCGGCGCGCTCGAAGAGACGGTCGAAGAGGAAGTTCGGAAGAGCGCGCATCAGCTTCGCCGCGACCGCCATCTGCCAGGGGGCCACGGCGTAGCTGCGCCCCTGGTCGATGAGCCGCAGGATCCTGCGCGCCGCGGCGTCCGCGGGCAGCAGGAAGGGCATGGGGTAGGGGTTGACCGCGGTCATCGCTGTGGCGATGTAGCCGGGACACAGGGTGACGACCCTAACCCCGCTTCGGCGCAGCTCGACCCGCAGGCTTTCGAGACAGGTGATGAGCGCGGACTTTGACGCGCAGTAAGCGCCCGCTCCGGGCAGCCCGCGGATGCCCGCGACGGAGGCGATGCCGGCGAGCGTGCCGCGCCCCGCCTCGCGCATCGGCCGCACGAACGGCTGGAAAGTATGCACGACGCCCAGCACGTTGGTGCGAAGCAGCCGCTCGAACACCGCGGCATCTCCGGCCTCCTCGGTCAGGGTGCCGGCAGAGATGCCTGCGTTTGCGATCACGATGGCGGGCAGGCCCGCGTGCGCGATGAAGTCCGCCGCGGCCGCAGCCACCGCGTCCGCATCCCCGACGTCCGCGGGATAGATGCGATGCGTGCCGGGCAGCCTTGCCTGCAGGGCGCGCAGCGGCTCCGCCCTGCGCGCGAGCAGTCCGAGGCTCGCGCCGCGCGCCGCGTAGCGCGCCGCCAGCGCGGCTCCGAGCCCGCCCGATGCGCCGGTCAGGAATACGCTCTGCGCCATCGTGCCGGCGGGCGGCTGGACGTCTATTTCCGGCCGCGCTCCGTGCGTACCTGCGCGACGAGCTGGTCGACCACCGCCATCATCCCTTCGTGGCTGTTCGCCTGGGCGAGATAGCGGCCCTCGACGATCAGCGCCGGCACGCCCTCGATGCGGGAGGCGCGGGTGAGCTGCTTGGCGCGCTCGACCTTGCCGCGCACCGCGAAGGATGCCCAGGTGTCCTGGAATTTCTTCCGGTCGATGCCATGCTTCTCGAGCCAGTCGGCCATCACCTTTTCGCCGGTGTGCACCGGGATGCGTTCCTTGTGGATGGCGTCGAACACCGGACGGTGCAGCCGCGCGGTCTGCCCGAGCGCTTCCAGCGTGTAGAAGAGCTTCGCGCCCGGCTCCCAGTTGGCACGGAAGATCGCAGGCACGCGCCGCAGTGCGGCGTCGGCGGGCATCTTCGCGCTCCAGCGCTCGATCACCGGCTCGAGATCGAAGCAGTGCGGGCAGCCGTACCAGAAGAACTCCAGCACCTCGATCTTCGATCCGGACTCGGTGGCGAGCGGCTGCCCGAGGCGCACATAGTCGCGCCCGGCGAGCAGGGCCGCGCGCGCCGTCGCGCAAGCGAGGGCAAGCGCAGCGCCCGCCGCAAGAAAACGTCTCCTCGTTGCCATCGTCATGCTCCTCGCGAATGGCCGGGACCGCCCCGGCGGGTGGAATTCAGTTTCCGCCGCCCTTGGCGACGTTCGCGCCGATTCCTGCGGCGGCGAGCTGGGCGCGCATCCGGTTCATTTCCTCCGGCGTGGCGAAGGGGCCGAGGCGCACCCGGTGCACGGTGCCCCGGTCGGGCAGGATCACCTGCTGGACGCTCGCCTCGATTCCCGTCAACGCGAGACGCGCCTTCAGGTTGTCGGCGTCTGCGGGATCCTGGAAGGTGCCGAGCTGAAGGTAGAGCTGAGGCGCCACCGGCGCCGGCCTGGGCTCGGCGGAGGGCGCAGGCGCGGCTTCCTCGCCGCGGGGCAGGATCTTGTAGAAGTCGAAGCGCGGCTTCTCGATCGGCTTGTCGCCCGGCTTGCCCGGCAGCGCGAGCGGCTCCTGGGGCGCGGGGCGCGCGCGCGGCGTGCCCGCCGCGTCGCCCGGCTTCGCGGACTCGGGCTTGAACAGCCGGTCCTGGAACGGCACCGGCGTCCGGTTGATGTACCAGGCGATGCCGACCGCGACGAGCGCGCCCACCACGAGCCCGATCAGCACGCCCGCCAGCGTGCCCCCGCGTTCCTCGCGCGGACTCGTTCGCGACGCTTGCGGGAAGGGCATTCGCTCGTCCTACATCGAAGCCGGCGCGCTCACGCCGAGCAGGCGCAGGCCGTTCGCGAGCACGGTGCGCACCGCGACGCAGAGCGCGAGCCGCGCATCGCGCAGCGCCGGGTCCTCGACCAGGATGCGCTCGGCGTTGTACCAGCCGTGGAACTCGGTCGCCAGCTCGCGCAGGTAGAACGCGATGACGTGCGGCGCGAATTCGCGCGCCGCTTCCTCGACCGCCTCGGGAAACTCGGCGAGCCGCCGGCACAGGGCGAGCTCGCGGGCGGAGGCGAGCGGCCCGGGATCGAACCCGCGGATGAGCGCCGCATCGCCGCCCCACTGGGCGAGCACGGAGCACACGCGTGCATGGGCGTACTGGACGTAATAGACCGGATTGTCGCTGCTTTCGCTCTTGGCGAGGTCGAGGTCGAAGTCCAGGTGCTGGTCGGACTTGCGCAGCACGTAGAAGAAGCGCGCGGCGTCGTTGCCGACTTCCTCGCGCAGTTCGCGCAGGGTGACGAATTCTCCCGCGCGCGTGCTCATCGAGGTCTTCTGGCCGTTGCGGTAGAGCACGGCGAACTGCACCAGCACGACCTCGAGCCGGTCGCAATCGAGGCCGAGCGCGGCGAGCGCCGCCTTCACGCGCGGGATGTAGCCGTGATGATCCGCGCCCCATACGTCGATGATGCGCGCGAAGCCGCGCTCGAACTTGTTCGCGTGATAGGCGATGTCGGAGGCGAAGTAGGTGTATTGCCCGTTCTCCCGCTGCACCACGCGGTCCTTCTCGTCGCCGAACGCGGCGGCCCGGAACCACCTCGCCCCGTCCTGCAGGTAGACGTGGCCCGCCTTCTCCAGCGCCGCCACCACGCGCTCGACCATGCCGGTCTCGAACAGGGAGCGCTCGGAAAACCAGCGATCGAAGTGCACGCCGAACCCGCCCAGATCCTCGCGCGCATCTGCGAGCTGCTCGGTGAGCGCGAACTGGTGGAAGTAGGCGTAGTCGTCGGCGAGCAGCCGCCTGGCGTTGGCGATCAGCGCGTCGAGATGTGCCTCGCGCTGCGCATCGGCCTCGTCATCGTCGCGTTCGGCTTCGGGCAGGCCCGGCGTGCCGGCGATCACCTCCTCGGCGTCGCGCACGAACCGGCTGCCATGCGCCTCTTCGATCCGCGCCGCCATGTCGCGTACATATTCGCCGCGGTAGGCGTTGGGAGGAAACGCGATCCTGACCCCGCGCAGCTCGAGGTAACGCAGCCAGGTCGAGGTCGTGAGGATGTCCATCTGCCTGCCCGCGTCATTGACGTAGAACTCGCGGGTGACCCGGTGGCCGGCGAATTCGAGCACGTTCGCGAGGCTCGCCCCGCAGGCGGCGCCGCGCCCGTGGCCGACATGCAGCGGCCCGGTCGGGTTGGCGGAGACGAATTCCAGCAGCACCGTCGCGCCGCCGCCCAGCGGGAGGCGCCCGTAATCGTCGCCGGCCTCCAGGATGCGGCGAACGACCTCACGCTTGGCCGCGCGGCTCAGGAACAGATTGAGGAAGCCGGCACCGGCGGCCTCGACCCGCTCGATGAGCGGGGAGGCCGGGAGTTCCGCGGCGAGCATCGCGGCGATCTCGCGCGGGCTCTTGCGCAGGCTGCGCGCGAGCTGAAGCGGCAGGTTGGTCGCATAGTCGCCGTGCGCCGCCTGGCGCGGGCGTTCGAGCCCGATGGCAGAATCGGCGCACTCCGGCGCCACGCTCGCGAGCGCGCTGCGCAGCAGTTCGGTGAGCTCGCCCTTCAGATCGACAGCCATCGCGGGTCTTCGCACGGGAGGAGGCGCATTATACCGAAGCGGGAGCACTGGCCTTTCCCGCGCGGCGCTTCCCGCACGCCCGCAATGTGGGTAAATTCGCGCTTTCGCCCTTTGCCGCGGTCACACGGTGCGTTTCTTTCGCCTGCTCAGGATCATCGCGGTCAGCCTGCGCTTCGGGCTCGACGAGCTCGTCACCGAGCACGAGCCGACCGGGCTGCTGCTGCGCGCCTCGCGCATCGTGCTGTTCTGGCGCCGGCTCGACGATCCGCCCGCGGTGCGGCTGCGCAAGGCGCTGGAGGCGCTCGGGCCGATCTTCGTCAAGTTCGGCCAGGTGCTCTCGACGCGGCGCGACCTGTTGCCTGCCGACATCGCCGACGAGCTGGCGAAGCTGCAGGACCGCGTTCCGCCGTTTTCGTCGCAACAGGCGCTCGCCGTGCTCGAGCGCGAGTACCGCAGGCCGGTGGGCGAGGTGTTCAAGCGCTTCGACCCGGAACCGGTGGCGAGCGCCTCGGTCGCCCAGGTGCACTTCGCGCTGCTGCCGGACGGCACCGAGGTGGCGGTGAAGATCCTGCGGCCGGGGATCCGGTCGGTGATCGCCAACGATGTCGCACTCCAGGACAGCGCCGCATGGCTGGTCGAGCACCTGTGGCCCGACGGCAGGCGGCTCAAGCCGCGCCAGGTGGTGGCCGAATTCGCCCGGCATCTCGACGACGAGCTCGACCTGATGCGCGAGGCGGCGAGCTGCTCGCAACTGCGGCGCAACTTCCTCAACTCTCCGCTGCTCGCGGTGCCCGAGGTCTACTGGGACTACTGCACGCACGCGGTGATGGTCATGCAGCGCATGTACGGCACTCCCATCAGCCAGGTCGACCGGCTGCGCGCTCAGGGCGTGGATATCAAGAAGCTCGCCCAGGCCGGGGTCGAGATCTTCTTCACGCAGGTGTTCCGGGACGGTTTCTTCCACGCCGACATGCATCCGGGCAACATCTTCGTCACCTCGACCGGACAGTACGTCGCGCTCGACTTCGGCATCATGGGTACGCTCACCGCGCGCGACACGGCCTTCCTCGCCCAGAACTTCCTCGCCTTCTTCCAGCGCGACTACAAGCGGGTCGCGCAGGCGCACATCGAGGCCGGCTGGGCGCCGCGCGACACCCGCCCCGACGAATTCGAGGGCGCGATCCGGGCGGTGTGTGAGCCGATCTTCGACAAGCCGCTGCGCGAGATCGAGTTCGGGCGCACCCTGCTTCGCCTGTTCCAGACTTCGCGCCGCTTCAACGTCGAGATCCAGCCGCAGCTCGTGATGCTGCAGAAGACGCTGCTCAACATCGAGGGACTGGGGCGCCAGCTCGATCCCGACCTCGACCTGTGGAAGACCGCCAAGCCGTTCCTCGAGCGCTGGATGCAGGATCGCGTCGGCCTGCCCGGCCTCATCAGGAATCTCGAGGCCGAAGCGCCGAGCTGGGCAGCGAGCCTGCCGCAGATCCCGCGCCTGCTCCACGACGCGCTGGCCCAGCCGCGCGCGCAGCTTCGCGGCGAGGCGCTCGCGGGAATCGCGGCTTCCCAGCGGCGGCAGAACCGCCTGCTCGCCGGCGTGCTCGCGGTGCTGCTCGCCCTGCTGGGCCTGGAGCTTTTCCGGCTCCTGCCGCCGTTCTAGAATCGCGCCGTTTCGTTGCGCGGACACCGGCCATGCTGATCGCCTTCGTGCTGCTCTACCTGATTCTGTTCGTCGGCATCGGCCTGTGGGCGGCCACCCGCGTGCATCGCACCAGGGACTATGTCGTCGCCGGGCGCTCACTGCCGCTGTACGTGGTCACCGCCACCGTGTTCGCGACCTGGTTCGGCTCCGAGACCGTGCTCGGCATCTCCGCGCGCTTCGTCAAGGAAGGCCTCGGCGGAATCATCGAGGATCCGTTCGGTTCCTCGATGTGCCTCGTGCTGGTGGGGCTGTTCTTCGCGGCGAAGCTCTACCGGATGAATCTGCTCACCATCGGGGACTTCTACCGCAACCGCTACAACCGCAGCGTCGAAGTCGTCTCCAGCCTCGCGATCATCGCGTCCTACCTCGGCTGGGTCTCGGCGCAGATCGTGGCGCTCGGGCTGGTGTTCAGCCTGCTGGGCGACGGCGGCATGACGCCGGCCCAGGGCATCGTGCTGGGCGCCTCCATCGTGCTGCTCTACACCTTCTTCGGCGGCATGTTCTCGGTGGCCTGGACCGACTTCTTCCAGATGATGCTGATCGTCTGCGGCCTCATGTACCTGACCTGGCTGATCGCAGGCGAGGCCGGAGGCTTCGCGGCGGTGGTGGCGCACGCGCAGCAGGCAGGAAAGTTCGAGTTCTGGCCCGCGCCCGAGGCGAAGGACATCCTCGCCTTCGTCGCGGCGTGGGTCACGATGATGTTCGGCTCGATCCCGCAGCAGGACGTGTTCCAGCGCGTGACCTCGGCGCGCAACGAGCGCATCGCGGTCACGGGCACGCTCGCGGGCGCGGGGCTGTATTTCGTGTTCGCCTTCGCACCGCTGTTCCTCGCCTATTCCGCTTCCATCATCGACCCGGCGATGGTCTCGCGGCTCATCGAGAACGATCCGCAGCACATCCTGCCCACCCTGGTGATGACGCGCGCGCCGCTCGTCGCGCAGATCGTGTTCTTCGGCGCCCTGCTCGCGGCCATCATGAGCACCGCGAGCGGCACGCTGCTCGCGCCCTCGGTGACCTTCACCGAGAACATCCTCAAGGGCCTGCTGCGCCGCAGCCTCAGCGACCGCCAGTTCCTGTGGACGCTGCGCGGCGTGGTCGCCGTCTTCACCGTGCTCGTCACCGCCTTCGCGCTCGACTCGGACTCGAGCATCTACGAGATGGTCGGCAACGCCTACAAGGTCACCCTGGTCGCCGCCTTCGTCCCGCTCGTGGCCGGCCTGTACTGGCGGCGGGCGACCACCCAGGGTGCGTTCGTCTCCGCGTTCGCCGGGCTCTCGGTGTGGCTTTCGCTGGAGATCTTCGGCATCGGCGGGATCTGGCCGCCGCAGCTCGCCGGACTGCTCGCGGCCATCGCCGGGATGGCGGCCGGATCGCTCCTTCCCCAGCGCATCGGACGCCGCGACCTCCCCGAGCCGCATCTTCGCCATCACCTGCATCCGGCCGGCCAGCACGTGCCGCCGACCTGAGCGTGCGCAGGGGCAACTTGACCGTGCTCAAGCGCGGCCGCGGCGGCGGCCGCGTAGAATCGCGGCTCGTCCACCCGCATCTCGCATGCCCGCATCCATGAACCAGGCCGCTGCCCCCGCCCCCGCGCGCATCGAGCTCGTCTGCCCTGCCGGAGGCCTGCCGGCGCTGAAGGCGGCGGTCGAGCACGGCGCGGACTGCGTCTATGCCGGGTTCAAGGACGAGACCAACGCGCGCAACTTCACCGGGCTGAACTTCGACCAAGCCGGCCTGCGCGAGGGCATCCGCCATGCCCACGCCCACGGCGTGAAGGTGCTGCTCGCGCTCAACACCTATCCGACCAGCGCCAGCTTCCCGCGCTGGGAGCGCGCGGTGGATCGCGCCGCCGATCTGGGCGCCGATGCCGTCATCCTGGCCGATGCCGGGCTGATGGAATACGCGCACCGCGCGCATCCGGAACTGCGCCTGCATCTGTCGGTGCAGGCCTCGGCGACCAGCTACGAGGCGATCAACTTCTACCATCGCCACTTCGGGATCCGGCGTGCGGTGCTGCCGCGCGTGCTCTCGGCTGCCCAGGTCGAGAACGTCGTCGCCCATACGCCGGTGGAGATCGAGGTGTTCGGCTTCGGCGGGCTGTGCGTCATGGTGGAGGGCCGCTGCGCGCTCTCGGCCTACGTCACCGGGGACGGCCCGAACTGCACCGGTGCCTGCTCGCCGGGCAAGGCGGTGCGCTGGGAGCAGACCGCGGAGGGCGTGGAGACGCGGCTGAACGGCGTGCTGGTGGATCGCTACGCGCCCGGCGAGCGCAGCGCCTACCCGACGCTGTGCAAGGGCCGCTACCAGGTCGGCGGACAGACCTATTACGCGATCGAGGAGCCCGCGAGCCTCAACACGCTCGAGCTGCTGCCGGAGCTCGCGCGCGCCGGCATCCGGGCGATCAAGATCGAGGGCCGCCAGCGTTCTCCGGCCTATGTGGCGCAAGTCACCCGCATCTGGCGCGAGGCGATCGACCGCTGCCTGCGCGATCCCGCCGCGTTCGCGCCCGCGCCGGCCTGGATCGCCGAGCTGAACAAGGTGTCGGAAGGACAGACGCATACCCTCGGCGCCTACTCGCGCCCATGGAAATGAAACTTTCGCTCGCACCCCTGCCCTACTACTGGCCGCGCAGCCGAACGCTCGCGTTCTACCGCGAGGTCGAGTCGATGCCGGTCGACATCGTCTACCTCGGCGAGACGGTCTGCTCGCGGCGCCATGAGCTGCGCGCCGCCGACTGGATCGACATCGCTCGGGCGATCGCCGCGGCCGGCAAGGAGGCGGTGCTCTCGACCCAGGCGTTGATCGAGTCCGAGTCCGATCTGAAGGTGGTGCGCCGTCTGGTCGAAAACGACGGCTTCCGGGTCGAGGCGAACGAGATGGGCGCGGTGCGGCTGCTCGCCGAGCGCCGCGTGCCGTTCGTCGCCGGAGCGAGCCTCAACGTCTACAACGAGCGCACGCTCGCGCTGCTCGCACGTCTGGGCGCCATGCGCTGGGTCGCGCCCCACGAGATGAATCGCGCCATGCTCGAGGCGCTGCGCTGCGGCGCGCCCGCCGGCGTCGAGTGCGAGGTCTTCGCCTGGGGGCGCCTGCCGCTCGCCTGGTCGGCGCGCTGCTTCACCGCGCGGCACTTCAACCTGCAGAAGGACACCTGCGAATTCCGCTGCATCGAGTTCCCCGATGGGCTGGAAGTGAAGACCCGCGACGCGGAGGATTTCCTCGTGCTCAACGGCATCCAGACCCAGTCCCACAAGGTCCACGACCTGCTGCCCGATTCTGCCGCGCTGCGCGAGGCGGGGGTGGACATCGCCCGCATCGGGCCGCAGTCGAGCGGCACCGCGGAGATCGCGCGCCTGTTCCGCGCCGCGATCGAAGGCAGCCTCACGCCGGGGGAGGCCGACGCGCGCGCGCGTCCCCACATGCCGGCCGATCCCTGCAACGGTTTCTGGCACGGGCGGCCCGGCTTCGAGCGGGTGGGGGACAGGGGGCAGAAAAGCCCGTGATGTGAAACCTGGAACCTGGAACCTGGAACCTGGAGCCTGAAACCTGAATCTCGGAACCTGGGACTTGAACGCCGTCGAATTCGGTTTCCGGGCCGATCGGTCATGATCCGCCTGCCCGCCTTCACCCTCCCCGCCCCGGTCGGCGCGATCGTCTCGCGGCTGCCGCAGTTTCCGCCCGCGCTCGCTCTCGTGGCGGCGCTCAACCTCGCGCTCGGGCGCGTCATCCCGCGCGAGCCCCTGGAGCCGCTGCTGGGCAAGCGCATCGCGCTGGTGGTCACCGACGCCGGTCTGAACCTGCGTTTCTACCTCGGCCCGACCGGCTTCCACGCCGGACTCGCCGCGGGAGAGCCGGACCTGCGCATCAGCGCCGCCGCGCGCGACTTCCTCGCCCTCGCGCTGCGCGAGGAAGACCCCGACACGCTGTTCTTCAGCCGCCGCCTGCTGATGGAAGGCGACACCGAGCTGGGGCTGCTGGTCAAGAACACGCTCGATGCGATCGAGCTTCCGCGCATCGATGCGGGCGACTTCTCACCGATCGGCCTGATCGAGCGCCTGATGCGGCTGCGCTGACCCGCCCCGGCCGCGATGAGAGCGCGCGCAGACAGCCTCGCACGCCACCTCGCGGCTGCCTATGCGGCGGTCGTGGTCTATGCGAGCCTGTATCCGTTTGCCGGATGGAGGGACGGCGGGGCGCCGATCCTCGCGTGGCTCACCGCGGGCTGGCCGCGCTACCCGACCGGGTTCGATCTCGCGACGAATGTCGCCGCCTACGTGCCGTTGGGCTGGCTGGCGGTGGCCGCGATCGGCCGGCGGCTGCGGCCGGGGGCAGCAGCGGCGCTCGCATGGGCGTGCGCGAGTCTGCTCAGCTTCGGCATGGAGAGCGCACAGAATTTTCTGCCGAGCCGGGTATCCTCCAACGTGGATTTCGGCTGCAATCTGCTCGGCGCCCTGGGCGGCTGTGCGCTCGGGCTGCGCTACCGGAACGTGCTCGCCGAAGGCGGCGCGATCGCGCGCTGGCGCGCGCGGCGCTTCCCGGACGGGCGCCTCGGCGAGCTCGGCCTGCTGCTCATCGCGGTGTGGCTGCTCACTCAGCTCAATCCGGAGAACCCGGCGCTCGGCAACGGGAGCCTCCTCCGCCTGCTCGGCCTGTCCGCGCCGCTCGCTTATGACGGCGAGCTATTCTTCGCACTCGAGCTGCTGATCGCCGCGACCGGCGTGATGGGTGCGGGGCTCACAGCATGGATGAGCCTGCGCGAGCCCTCGGTGCTGCTGCTCGTCGCGGCGTTCATCGCAGCCGCCGCGGCCAAGGCGCTCGCCTGGGCGGTGCTGGTCGAGCCTTCGGCCTGGCTCGCCTGGCTCACGCCGGGAGCCCGGCCCGGGCTCGCACTGGGCGCGGCGGGGCTCGCGCTCGCGCTGTGGCTGCCGAGGCCGGCCCAGGTGTCACTCGCGGTGCTCGCCCTGCTCGCCATGACCGCGCTCACCAACCTCGCGCCGGGCAATCCCTATCTCGCCTGGGCCGGGCAGGGCCATTTCCTCAACTTCAACGGCCTGACCCGGATCGCCTCGTCGCTGTGGCCCTTCCTCGCCGCCGCCTATCTGCTCGCCCTGCCGGCAAGGCGCAGGTGACAGGGGACAGGACGGGCGCAACGAACGAAGCGCATTGCGCCGGATGTCGGCCCGCGACACTCTTGCGCAGCCGCGGCAGGACTCGACATAGAATTCGCGACCGGCTGCAGGCATGCAGCCGTCCTTTCCTTGAGGGAGATGCGTCATGAGCGTCGGGAGCGAGTTTCGGGAATTCGCGGTCAAGGGCAACGTCGTCGACCTGGCGGTCGGGGTCATCATCGGCGGAGCCTTCGGCAAGATCGTGGATTCCTTCGTCAATGATCTCGTCATGCCGGTGGTCGGGCGTCTCACCGGAGGGCTGGATTTCTCCAACTATTTCTTCGCGCTCAAGGAAATTCCGCCCGGCACGGCGATGACGCTGGAGGCGGTGAGGAAGACCGGCGTTCCGGTCTTCGCCTACGGCAACTTCATCACCATCGCGCTCAACTTCGCGATCCTCGCCTTCGCGATCTTCCTGATGGTGAAGCAGATCAACCGGCTCAAGCGCGAAGCCGCCGCTCCCGCGCCCGCTGCACCGCCGCCCCCGGCTGAGGAAGTGGTGTTGCTGCGCGAGATCCGCGACAGCCTGAAGGGCTGAGCGCCGGGCGGGCGCCCGCAGGATTTCCGACTACCGGATGCCCCCGAGGCACAGGTACTTGATCTCGAGGAACTCGTCGAGCCCGTACTTGGAGCCCTCGCGCCCGATGCCCGAGTTCTTCACGCCTCCGAACGGTGCCACCTCATTGGAGAAGATTCCGGTATTGACGCCGACCATGCCGTATTCGAGCGCCTCGCTCACGCGGAAGCAGCGCGCGATGCCGCGCGAATAGAGATAGGCGGCCAGCCCGTACTCGGTGTCGTTGGCCATGCGGGTCGCCTCGTCCTCGTCGCGGAAGCGGTAGAGCGCCGCCACCGGACCGAAGGTCTCCTCGCGCGCGCAGCGCATGGCGGAAGTCACGCCGGCGAGCACGGTCGGCTCGTAGAAGGTGCCGCCCAGCGCGTGCCGCCTGCCGCCGGTGACGACGCGCGCGCCCTTGGCGAGCGCATCCGCCACGTGCTCCTCGACCTTGGCGAGCGCCTGCTCGTCGATGAGCGGACCCTGGACCACACCGGGTTGCGTGCCTTCGCCCACCTTCATCGCACGCACGCGCTCGGCCAGCTTTTCGGCGAACGCGTCGTGGATGCCGTCCTGCACCAGAAAGCGGTTGGTGCACACGCAGGTCTGGCCGGTATTGCGATACTTCGAGGACATCGCGCCTTCGATGGCGGCAGCGAGATCGGCGTCGTCGAACACGAGAAAGGGCGCATTGCCGCCCAGTTCCAGCGAGATCTTCTTGAGCGTCGGCGCGCACTGCGCCATCAGCAGCCGCCCCACCTCGGTCGAGCCGGTGAAGGAAAGCTTGCGCACGACCGGGTTCGAGGTGAGCTCGGCGCCGATGCGCACCGCATTGCCGGTGACGATGTTGAACACGCCGGGCGGAAAGCCCGCGCGCTGGGCGAGTTCCGCCAGCGCCAGCGCGCTGAATGGAGTCTGCTCGGCCGGCTTGACCACCACCGTGCAGCCGGCGGCGAAGGCCGGGGCCACCTTGCGCGTGATCATCGACGAGGGGAAATTCCACGGCGTGATCGCGGCGCACACGCCGACCGGCTGCTTGATGACGATCAGCCGCTTGTCCGCGACCGGGCTCGGGATGACGTCGCCGTAGGCGCGCTTCGCCTCTTCGGCGAACCATTCGACGAAGCTCGCGCCATAGGCGATCTCGCCCTTCGCCTCGGCGAGCGGTTTGCCCTGTTCCGCGGTCATGATCCGCGCGAGGTCGTCGGCGTTGGCGAGGATGAGTTCGTACCAGCGCCGCAGCACCCGCGCGCGTTCACTCGCGGTCTTCGCGCGCCACGCCGGCCAGGCGCCCTCCGCCGCCCGGATGGCCTGCCGCACCTGGGCGACGCCCAGATCGGGAACGCTGCCGAGCGTCTCGCCGGTGGCCGGGTTGGTGACTGCGAAGTTGGCCCCGCCTTCGGCGCCGACCCACTGGCCGTCGATCAGGCAGAGGTCCCGAAAGAGCGATGCGTCATCGAGCTTCATTGGCTTTCTCCATTGTTTGCCGGGCCGACGGAGTCTAGCGCATCCGCGGCATCCTCCGGCCATGCGCGCTCGATGATCGCGTCGAGACCGCTGTTCGCCGGCAGCGTGCCGAAGCTGTAACCCCAGTCGCCGGCGAGCCGGCTGGCGCAGAAGGCCTGGGCGAGCGGCTCGGGGGAGAAGCGCAGCAGGAGCGCGCCCTGCAATGCCAGCGCCATGTCCTGTACGAAGCGCCGCGCCTGGCCTTCGCTGCCCGCCGAGTCCTGCCAGTCCTGCTTGAGCCAGGCCACGAAGCGGTCGAAGACGGCGCTGCGGCCGTCCGCGGGCGCGAGTTCCGCGTCGAAGGCTTCGAGCGCGCGCGGCTGCCTTGCGATCGCGCGCAGCACGTCCAGGCACATCACGTTCCCGGAACCCTCCCAGATCGAGTTGAGCGGGCTCTGCCGGAACAGCCGCGGCAGGATGCTCTCCTCGACGTAGCCGTTGCCGCCCAGCACCTCCATCGCCTCGGCCGCCGCGGCCGGCAGGCGCTTGCACAGCCAGAACTTCGCCATCGGCGTGAGCAGGCGCCGCAAGGCGGTCTGCGCCTCGTCGCGCTGGGCGTCGAAGGCGCGCGCGAGCCGCAGCGCGAGCGCGGTGGCGGCCTCGGATTCGATCGCCAGGTCGGCCAGCACGTTCGCCATCAGCGGCTGCGCGCGCAGCCGTCGCCCGAAGGCGGCGCGTTCGGTTGCGTGGTGGAGCGCCTGCGAGACGCAGCGGCGCAGGAGGCCGGCGCTGCCGAGCGCGCAGTCCAGACGTGTGTAGTTGCCCATCTCGAGCACGGTGCGGATGCCGCGGCCCTGCTCGCCCACGCGGCGCGCCCACGCGCCGTGGAACTCGACCTCGGCGCTCGCGTTCGAGCGGTCGCCCATCTTGTCCTTGAGCCGCTGGATGCGCATGGCATTCGGCCTTCCGTCGGGCGTCCAGCGCGGCAGCAGGAAACAGGAAAGCCCGCCCGGCGCCTGCGCGGTGACGAGGAAGGCATCGCACATCGGCGCCGAGAGAAACCACTTGTGGCCGGTCAGCCGCCAGGCGCCATCGGCTGCGGGCTCGGCGCGCGTGGTGTTGGCGCGCACGTCCGAGCCGCCCTGCTTTTCGGTGAGCCCCATGCCCATCAGTACGCCGCGCTTGCGCGAGACCGGGAGGAAGCGCGGGTCGTAATCCGTGGAGAGCAAGGACGCGAGCCAGTCGCGTGCGATGTCCGGCTCGCGCGCGATCACCGGCACCGCGCCGAAACTCATGGTCACCGGACACAGGCTGCCGTCCTCGACGCCCGCGAACAGCATGAAGAGCGCGGCGCGCGCGACATGGGCGCCGGGGCGCGGATCGGCCCACGGTCCGGCCGCCACGCCGTGGCGCTTGAGGTAGGCGAGGCACTCGTGCCAGGCCGGGTGGAACTCGATCTCGTCGCGCCGCCTGCCCTGCGGATCGAAGAGCCGCGGCACCGGCGCGTCGCGGTTGGCGATGGCGCCGCGCTCGATCCACTCGGCGCTGCCGAGCTCGGCGCCGCGCTCGACGAGCCAGCCATCGGCCCAGCCGGCACCCTCGCGCGCGAGCCCCTCGCGCAGCGCGGCATCGCGGGTGAACGGGTTGTAGTCCTCCAGCGGGCGCGACTGGTTGAACACTTCGTGGGTGTGCAATGGGGATTCGTCGCCTTCGTTCATGATCGCTCCTCGGCAGGATGGCACGGGCGAGTCTACCGCCGGCGCCGGGAGTCCGCCGGTTCGCGGCCGGGAACGCTTGCCGGGGCCGGGGCCGCGGCCGATAATCCGGCGGCCGCACGCGAGGGTGCGAGGAGGGAAGGCGAGGCTTGATCGAATTCGTGCAGCTCGTGCTCGGCGGGGTGGCGGTCGGCTGCGTGTATGCGCTCGTCGCGCTCGGTATCGTGCTGGTCTACAAGGCCACCGAGACGGTCAATTTCGCCCAGGGCGAGCTGATGATGCTGGGCGCATTCCTCGCCGTGGCCCTCACCTCCGCCGGCCTGCCCTACTGGGCTGCGTTCGCCGCTGCGGTCGTGCTGATGGCCCTCGCCGGCGCGGCGCTGGAGCGGGTGGTGCTGCGCCCGGTGCTCGGCCGGCCGCAGTTCGCCATCGTCATGCTCACCCTGGGCATCGGTCTGATGGCGCGCGGGCTCGTGGCAGCCGTTCCGGAATGGGGCGCGCAGACCCACAGCCTGGAGACCCCGTTCGCGGGAGCGAGCCTGCACGCGGGAGAGCTCACGCTCTCCGCCGATCATGCCATGGTGATCGCGACCACCGCGGTGCTCTGTGGGGCGCTCACCCTGTTCTTCCACGGCACCCGGCTGGGGCTGGCGATGCGCGCGGCATCGCAGAACCAGCTCGGCGCCTGCTACATGGGCGTTTCGCTCGCGCGGCTGCATTCGGCGGTGTGGGCGCTCTCGGCGGCGATCGCGGCGATCGCGGGCGTGCTGCTCGCGCCGATCACCTTCGTCCACACCAACATGGGCCTGATCGGGCTGAAGGCGTTCCCGGCCGCGGTGATCGGCGGCTTCGGCAGCCTGCCCGGCGCGCTCGCCGGCGGCATCGTGCTGGGCGTCGTGGAGTCGGCCGCCGGCTTCTACCTTCCGGAAGGCGCGAAGGACGTCGCCGCCTGGGTCGTCGTGCTGCTGGTGCTGATGCTGCGGCCCGCGGGGATGTTCGCCGACGCCGCACCGCGTCGGGTCTGAGCGGTGGCGAGGACCGCGCTCGCGGTCGCTGCGGCAGCCCTGTTGCTGGCCGCGCCGCTGCTGCTCGCGGAGTATTCCCTCGCCCAGTTGAGCTTCATCTGCATCTACGTGGTCGCCGGTGCGGGGCTGATGCTGCTGGTCGGATACACCGGCCAGATCTCGCTCGGACATGCGGCCTTCCTGGGAGTGGGCGCTTACACGGAGGCGATCGCGCAGGCGCGCGGGCTGCCGTTCCCGGTCTCGGCTGCCGCCTCCGGGCTGCTCGCCGCGGGCTGCGGCGCGCTCGTCGGGCTGCCCGCGCTGCGCCTCAAGGGCATCTATCTCGCCATCGCCACCCTCGCGTTCGGCTTCATCGCGGTGGAAGTGTTCGCACGCTGGGAAGCGCTCACCGGCGGCAACGCCGGCATGGCGGTCGCGCCGGTCGTGCTCTTCGGCCATCGCCTCGGCGAGGAGTGGGAGTTCTACTACCTTTGCCTGGCGGTGGCGGTTGGCGCGATGTTCGCGCTGGCCAACCTGCTGCGCTCGCCCACCGGGCGCGCGCTCACCGCGATCCGCGATGCGGAGATTCCGGCGCGCAGCCTGGGCATCGACGCCGCCCACTACAAGACCGTCGCCTTCGCCCTGTCGGCCGGCGCGACCGGCATCGCCGGCGCGCTCTATGCGCACCGGATCGGCTTCATCAGCCCGGAGGCGTTCGACATCCTGCTCTCGATCGAGCTGCTGACGATGATCCTCGTCGGCGGCCTGGGCTCGGCTGCCGGGGTCGTCTTCGGGGCCGCATTCCTGATCGCCGTGCCCCAGGCCCTGATCCTCGCGCGCGAGCTGCTGCCCGAGGGGATCGCGCGCCAGAGCGGCCTGCAGCCGGCCCTGTTCGGGCTGGTGCTGGTGCTCACCGTGCTCTTCGAACCCGAGGGCCTCAACGGACTGTGGCTGCGGCTGCGCTCGCGCGCGCGACGCGGCGGCGCGGCGCCGGGCCGGCGCAGGGCCTACCGGAAATCGGAGCGCACGCCGTGAGCATGCTCGCCGTGGAGTCGCTGTGCATCGCCTTCGGCGGCATCCGCGCCGTTGCGGATGTCGGTTTCGAGGTTGGGGAGGGCGAGCTGTGCGCGCTGATCGGCCCGAACGGCGCGGGCAAGAGCACGGTCCTGAATGCGGTCTCGGGGCTGGTGCGCCCGGATGCGGGCCGGGTGCTCTTCGCCGGCCGCGACCTGACGCGCACTCCCGCGCACCGCATCGCCGCGCTCGGGCTCGCCCGCACCTTCCAGAACATCGCGCTGTTCGACCATGCCAGCGTGATCGAGAACGTGCTGGTCGGCCGCCATCGCCACCGCCGCTCGGGCGTGGTGGCCGACCTGCTGGGGCTGCCCGCGGTGAAGCGCGCCGAGCGCGACGAGCGCGATCGGGCGCGGGCAGCGCTCGATTCCCTCGGTCTCGGCCCGCAGGCCGAACGCATGGTCGCGGAGCTGCCCTGGGGGCTGCGCAAGCGCGTGGAGCTCGCTCGCGCGCTCGCCTCGGAGCCGCGGCTGCTGCTGCTCGACGAGCCCTCGGCAGGGTTGAGCGATGAAGAGCGCGCAGACATGGCCACCGCGATCGAGCGCATCCGCGCCACGGGCGGGCCGGCCATGCTCCTGGTCGAACACGACATGGGCATGGTCTCGCGCCTGGCCGATCGCGCAATCGCGCTCGACCGCGGGCGCGTGATCGCGCAGGGTCCGCCGCAGGCGGTTCGCAAGGACCCCGCCGTCATCGAGGCCTGGCTCGGTGGCTGAGGCGATCCTGTCGGTGGCCGGGCTCGAGGTCCGCTACGGTGCGTTGGCCGCGCTCTCCGCTGTCGGCCTGGAGCTGCCCGAGGGAGCGATCCTCGCAGTGCTGGGCGCGAACGGCGCCGGCAAGACCACCCTGCTGCGCGCGCTCGCCGGTGTGCTCGTCCCGGCCCGCGGCACTGTCGTCTTCCGCGGCCGGTCGATTGCGGGACTGCCCCCGGAGCGCATCGTGCGTGCGGGCATCTCGCACGTGCCCGAGGGCCGCGAGCTCTTTCCGCTGCTCAGCGTGCGCGAGAACCTGCTGATGGGCGCATGGATCCGCCGCGATGCCGCCGGCATCGAACGCGACCTCGCGCGGCTGTGCTCCGAGTTCCCGGTGCTCGGAGAGCGCGCGCGGCAGCCCGCGGGGCGGCTCTCCGGCGGCGAGCAGCAGATGCTCGCGATTGCGCGCGCGCTGATGGCGCGGCCGCGGCTGCTGCTGATGGACGAGCCCAGCCTGGGGCTCGCGCCGCGGCTCGCGCGCGAGCTGTTCCGGATGATCGATCGGCGCCGCCGCGAAGACGGCCTCACGGTGCTCGTGGTCGAGCAGAACGCGCGCCTCGCGCTCGGGATCGCCGATCTCGCCTGTGTGCTCGCGGGCGGGCGCGTGGTGGCGCAGGGCCCCGCCCGAAGCCTGCTCGGCGAGGAGTTCATCCGCGGCTTCCGGCTCGGCGATAATCCCGCCGGACGCACGCAGGCGCCGGAGCCATGAACGAGGATTCGCTGCAGAAATACGCATGGCTGTCGATCGCGGCGGCGCTGGCGACCATCGCCCTGAAGGGCATCGCCTGGCAGCTCACGCAGTCGGTGGGCATGCTCTCCGATGCGCTCGAATCCCTGGTCAATCTCGCCGCGGCGATCATGGCGCTGTCGATGCTCGCCATCGCCGAGCGCCCGGCGGACGAGGAACATGCCTTCGGGCATTCCAAGGCCGAATACTTCGCGAGCGCGTTCGAGGGGCTGATGATCCTCGCGGCGGCCGTCGCGATCGGGGCCGCCGCGATCGAGCGCTTCCTGCATCCGCGCCCCATCGAGCGCTTCGGCTTGGGGCTCGCGGTTTCGATCGCGGCATCGGCGATCAACTTCGCGGTGGCCCGCGTGCTGCTCGCAGCCGGCCAGCGCTACGGCTCGATCACGCTCGAGGCCGATGCCCGCCACCTGATGACGGACGTATGGACCTCGGCCGGGGTGCTCGCGGCGCTGGGCGCGGTGACCGTCACCGGCTGGAACCGGCTCGACCCGATCATCGCGCTCGCGGTCGCGGCGAACATCGTGCGCACCGGCATCGAGCTGCTGCGCCGTTCGGGGTCGGGACTGATGGACGCCGGCCTGCCCGAGGCGGACCAGCGCGCGCTCGCCGGCGTGCTCCAGTCCTGGCACGCCCAGGGGATCGTCTTCCATGCGCTGCGCAGCCGGCTCGCCGGGCGCCGCGCGTTCGTGACGATGCACGTGCTGGTGCCGGGCGCCTGGAGCGTCGCGCAGGCGCACGAAGTCTGCGAGCGCATCGAGGCCGACGTGCGCTCGGCGCTCCCGCACGCGAGCGTGTTCACCCACATCGAGCCGCGCGAGGATCCCGCCTCGTGGCACGACGTCGAGCTGGATCGGCGCTGAAGCGGCGGGGCGCGGCGAGCGGCGCACATCGGCCTCGTCGGTTCCCGGAAAAAGGGGTCAGGTCTTGACATTGCGCATTCGCTGCTGCGGTTCGCGCGTCGTGGCCCCCGTCGGAACGGCAGCTCAGATCGCATTCACCCGCTGCCAGAATTGCGCTCCAGGCCCTCGGTCGGGCCGGCGGCGACCGTCGGCCCGGCGCGCGCGGCGGAGTCGATGCAGGGCGACGCACCGCGCCGATGGCCGGCTTTGGTGTCTCGGGCTTCGCCACGAACCCGAATCCAGAAACCCGCAATCCGAAACCGTCTTGCAGTTCCGGTGCAATGCGCTCCGCCGATTGCATCCGAGGGGCTGGCTGACCGGACGCCGCGCCTTGGTGGGACGTCGAACCGGACCGCCGGGACGACGGCATTGCGCGGCGGGCTTGTGCGCGCGGCGCGCCTCGCATATCCTTGCCCTATCCGAACGACGCCCGACCCGTATGTGTGCCCATGAGACGGTTCCCGAAATACGCATCCTTCCGCGGGAGCATGGTGATGGTCGGCTTCGGCTCGATCGGCCAGGGCGTGCTGCCGCTGCTGCTCCGCCATCTGGAGATCCGGCCGGCGCAGATCTCGATCCTCGCCGGTGACGAGGACGGGCGTGCGGTTGCGGCGGAGCTTGGGGTCGAGTTCGCCGCGACGCCGCTGCTGCCGGACAACTACCGCGCTCTGCTCGCCCCGCGGCTGGCGCCCGGCGATTTCCTGGTCAATGTCGCGAACGACGTCTCGAGCGCGGCGCTGATCGCCGTGTGCCGCGATCGCGGCGCGCTGTACATCGACACCTGCATCGAGCCCTGGGCGGGCGGCTATACGGATGCGAGCACGAGCCCGCGCGAGCGTACCAACTATGCGCTGCGCGAAGCTGCGCTCGCCCTCGGCCGCCGGAACGGGCGCGGCCCCACGGCGATCCTCACCCACGGGGCGAATCCCGGCCTGGTCTCGCACTTCGTCAAGCAGGCGCTGCTCGATGTCGCCGCCGCGACCGGCGCGCGCCCCGCAGTCCCCGCCACGCGCGAAGCCTGGGCGCGGCTCGCCCGTGACCTGGGCGTGAAGGCGATCCACATCGCGGAGCGCGACACCCAGGTGGCGCACCCGCGCAAGGCCCCCGGGGAGTTCGTGAACACCTGGTCGGTCGAGGGCTTCGTCGGCGAGGCCTGCCAGCCGGCCGAACTGGGCTGGGGAACGAGCGAGCGGCATTTTCCGCCCGACGGCCACCGGCACGCCTCCGGCAGCCGCGCAGCGATCTACCTCGACCGTCCCGGCGCCGCCACCCTGGTGCGAAGCTGGACGCCGCTCTCCGGGCCCATGCAGGCTTCCCTGATCACTCACGGCGAGTCGATCTCGATCGCGGACTACCTGACGCTCGGAGCGCCGGAGGCGCCCGAGTATCGCCCCACCGTGCACTACGCCTACCATCCGTGCGACGACACGGTGCTCTCGGTCGGCGAGCTGGCCGCTCGCAACTGGGAGGCGCCGGAGCGCCGGAGGGTGCTGAAGGATGACCTCGTCGAAGGGGTGGACGAGCTCGGCGTGCTGCTGATGGGTCACGCGCGCGGCGCCTACTGGTACGGTTCCCGACTGTCGTTGGACGAAGCGCGGCGGCTGGCCCCGCACAACAGCGCGACCAGCCTCCAGGTCACCGCCGCGGTGCTGGCCGGCATCGTGTGGGCGCTGCGCAATCCGCAGGAGGGCGTCGTCGAGCCCGAGCAGCTCGACTGGCAGCTCGTCCTCGAAATCGCGCGGCCCTACCTCGGCCGCGTCGTCGGGGTCTGGTCCGACTGGACGCCGCTTTCCGGGCGCGCGCGGCTGTTCCCGGAAGAACTCGATGCCGGCGACCCCTGGCAGTTCACGAACTTCCGGGTGAGCTGACGCGGCTGCGGCCTATTCGGCACGAAGTTGCGTTTGATCAAAGAACATCCGCGGCCGCGCCGGATAATCCTCGCCGATTGCTCCTCGGGACGGGATGGTCATGAGGACGGGCGTCATCCGCAAGAGCGCGGCTGCGCTGCGCGGTGCGCAGGGGCTCGCCGATTTCGAGGCGCGCGGGGGAGCGTTTCGCTGGGAGGACGTGCGCGCCCGGCTCGAGGGACTGCCCGGCGGCGGACTGAACATCGCCCATGAAGCGGTCGAGCGGCATGCGCGCGGTGCGAACGCCTCCCGCATCGCCTTCCGCTTCCTTCGCCGCGACGGCACCCTGACCGAGCTCGATTTCGCGCGGCTGAGCCGGCTCACCAACCGCTACGCCAACGTGCTGCGCGCGCTCGGGGTGGGCAAGGGCGACCGCCTGTTCGTGCTCGCCGGACGCATCCCCGAGCTGTACGTGGCGGTGCTCGGCGCCCTCAAGAACGGCACCGTGGTCTCGCCGCTGTTCTCCGCCTTCGGGCCCGAGCCGATCGCGACCCGCATCCGGCTCGGCGCGGGGAGCGTGCTGCTGACCACCGCGTCCCTGTACCGGCGCAAGGTGCAGGGCGTGCGCGCGAGCCTTCCCGGGCTGCGTCAGGTGCTCGTCTGCGGGGAGGGGAGCGAAGGGATTCCCGGCACGATCGATCTCGCCCGCAGCATGGACGCGGCGAGCGACGAATTCGAGATTCCGCCGACCGACCCCGAGGACGCGGCCCTGCTGCACTTCACCAGCGGCACCACCGGCACGCCCAAGGGTGCGGTGCATGTCCACGACGCGGTGCTCATGCACTACATGACGGGCGCGGTCGCGCTGGATCTGCACCCGGACGACGTTTTCTGGTGCACCGCCGATCCGGGCTGGGTGACCGGCACTTCCTATGGCATCCTCGCGCCCCTGCTGCACGGGGTGACCAGCCTCGTCGACGAGGCCGATTTCGATGCCGAGCGCTGGTACCGCATCCTGCAGGATCAGCGCGTGAGCGTGTGGTACACCGCGCCCACCGCGATCCGCATGCTGATGAAGGCCGGGGCGCAGTTGCGGCGCGAGTACCGCTTTCCGGCCCTTCGTTTCGTCGCCAGCGTCGGCGAGCCGCTCAATCCGGAAGCGGTGTGGTGGGGAGCGGAGGTGCTCGGGCTGCCGATCCACGACAACTGGTGGCAGACCGAGACCGGCGGCATCCTGATCGCCAACACCGCGGCGATGGACATCAAGCCCGGCTCGATGGGCAAGCCCCTGCCGGGCATCGAGGCGGCGATCGTGCACCGGCGCGAGACCGGTCTCGATTTCGTCACCGCACCCGGCGAAGAGGGAGAACTCGCGATCAGGCGCGGCTGGCCGTCGATGTTCCGCGGCTACCTCGGCGAGGAGGAGCGCTACCGCAAGTGCTTCGCCGGCGACTGGTATCTGACCGGCGATCTCGCGCGCCGCGACGCCGACGGCTACTACTGGTTCGTGGGCCGCGCCGATGACGTCATCAAGAGCGCCGGCCACCTGATCGGACCGTTCGAGGTGGAGAGCGCGCTGATGGAGCATCCCGCGGTGGCCGAGGCCGGAGTGATCGGCAAGCCGGATGAGACCGTGGGTGAGGTGGTGAAGGCCTTCGTCTCGCTCAAGTCCGGGTTCGAGGCCTCGGAGGCGCTGCGCATGGAGTTGCTCGGGCACGCGCGCAAGCGGCTCGGTGCGGCGGTCGCGCCCAAGGAGATCGCCTTCGTCGCCAGCCTGCCGCGCACGCGCAGCGGAAAGATCATGCGGCGGCTGCTCAAGGCGCGCGAGCTGGGGCTGCCGGAAGGCGACACCTCCACGCTGGAGTCGTCATGATCGCGCCGCCCCCCTCAGGCCCGGTGCCCTGGGACAAGCACTTCGCGCAGGAGCTTCTCTTCGACATGCTGCGAATCCGCCGCATGGAGGAGAAGTGCGCCGAGCTCTACGGCGCGCAGAAGATCCGCGGCTTCCTGCACCTGTACATCGGCGAGGAGGCGTGCGCGGTCGGTGCGCTGCATGCACTGACGCCCGAGGACGCCATCGTCGCCACCTACCGCGAGCACGGCCACGCGCTCGTGCGTGGCGTGCCGATGAACGCGATCATGGCGGAAATGTTCGGAAAGAGCGCCGGCTGCTCGCGCGGGCGCGGCGGTTCGATGCACCTGTTCGACGCGGCCGCGCGCTTCTACGGCGGCAACGCCATCGTCGGCGGCGGGCTGCCGCTGGCCGCCGGGCTCGCCCTGGCCGACCGCATGCAGGGCAGGCAGCGCGTGACCGCCTGCGTCTTCGGCGAGGGCGCGATGGCGGAGGGTGCCTTCCACGAATCGATGAATCTCGCCGCGCTGTGGCGGCTGCCGGTGCTGTTCTGCTGCGAGAACAACCTGTATGCCATGGGCACGGCGCTCGGGCGCTCGGAGTCGCAGACCGACCTGTGCGCCAAGGCCGGCAGCTACGGCGTGCCGGCGCAAAAGGCCGACGGCATGGACGTGGTGGCGGTGCATGAAGCGATGAAGGCTGCTGCACACCAGGTGCGCGAGGGCCTCGGCCCGTTCTTCCTCGAATTGCAGACCTACCGCTTCCGCGCCCACTCGATGTTCGACCCGGAGCTGTACCGCGACAAGGCCGAGGTCGAGCAATGGAAGCGGCGCGGTCCCATCCATACCTTCTCCGCGCGGCTGAAGGCGGAGGGAAAGCTCACCGAAGGGGAGTTCCTCGCCCTCGATGCGCGGGCGAACGCGCAGGTGCAGGCGGCGGTTGAATTCGCCGAAGCCGCGGCATGGGAGCCGGTGGAAGATCTGCTCAGGGATGTGGTGGCGCCGACATGAAGACGAGCTACCGCGAGGCGATCCGCCAGGCCATGCGCGAAGCGCTCGCCGCCGATGCGCGCGTCTTCCTCATGGGCGAGGACGTTGGCAGGTATGGCGGCACCTATGCCTGCTCCAAGGGTTTGCTCGACGAATTCGGGCCGGAGCGCATCCGCGATACGCCGCTTTCCGAGCTCGGCTTCGTGGGCGCAGGCATCGGTGCCGCGCTGGGCGGAATGCGCCCCATCGTCGAGGTGATGACGGTGAACTTCAGCCTGCTCGCGCTCGATCCGATCGTGAACACGGCCGCGGCTCTGCGCCACATGTCGGGCGGGCAGTTCCCGGTTCCGCTGGTCGTGCGCATGGCCACCGGCGCGGGGCGCCAGCTCGCCGCGCAGCACTCGCACAGCCTGGAGAACTGGTACGCGCATGTCCCCGGCATCCGGGTGCTGGCGCCGGCGACGGTGAGCGATGCGCGCGGCATGCTCGCGCCGGCGCTGGCCGATCCCGACCCGGTGGTGATCTTCGAGCATGCCCAGCTCTACAACCAGGAGGGAGAACTGCCCGAGGACTGGCGCTGCGACATCTGCCGCGCGGCAGTGCGGCGCGAGGGCGGCGACATCAGCCTGATCACCTACGGCGGCTCGCTGCCGAAGACGCTCGAGGCCGCCGAATGGCTCGCCGCGGAGGGCATCGCGGCGGAAGTGGTCGACCTGCGCGTGCTGCGGCCGCTGGATACCGCCACGATCGCCGCCACGGTGGGCAGGACGCATCGCGCCGTGATCGTCGACGAAGGCTGGAGGAGCGGCAGCCTGGCGGCCGAGGTGATGGCCCGCATCCTGGAGAACTGCTTCTTCGATCTCGACGCGCCGGTCGCGCGCGTGTGCAGCGAGGAGGTGCCGATCCCCTACGCGAAGCACCTGGAGGAGGCCGCCCTGCCGCAGGTGCCGAAGATCGTCGCCGCCGCAAGAGGGGTACTCGGAAAATGATCGAATTCAAACTCCCGTCGCTGGGCGCAGACATGGACGAGGGCAAGCTCCTCGAGTGGAAGGTCGCACCCGGCGATGCGGTGAAGAAGGGCCAGGTGGTGGCCATCGTCGACACCTCCAAGGCGGCGGTGGACGTCGAGATCTGGAGCGAGGGCACGGTGGTCGAACTGCTCGTCGCGCCTGGCGAAACCATTCCGGTCGGCACGGTGCTGGCGACGCTGCTCGAGGCGGGAGAAACGCCGAAGACCGCCGCGACTCGCACAGCGCCTACACCGGCGCCCCCTCGCCCCGGCCCTGTCACCCGCGCCGGCGGAGAGGCGGTGACGAGCGGCCGCCGGCGCATCTCGCCTGCCGCGCGCAAGCATGCCGAGGAACTCGGCGTCGACATCGCCTCGCTCACCGGCACCGGTCCGGAGGGCGCGGTGACGCTTGCAGACGTGGAGCAGGCCGCCGCGGCCGGTGCCGCGAAGACGGTTGCCGCGCCCGACAGGTCGGCGGAAATGCGCCGCGCGATCGCGGCCGCCATGAGCCGCTCCAAGCGCGAGATCCCCCACTACTACCTGAGCGAGCCCATCCCCATGCGCCGCGCGCTCGACTGGCTCGCCCGGGCCAACGCCGCACGGCCGGTCACCGAACGGCTGCTGCCGGCGGTGCTGCTGCTCAAGGCCGTGGCGCTGGCGACACGCGAGGTTGCGGAGATGAACGGCTTGTATCGCGACGGCATTTTCGAGCCCGCCGCCGCCGCGCACATCGGCGTGGCCATCTCGCTCAGGCAGGGCGGGCTCAGCGCGCCGGCCATCCACGACGTCGGCGAAAAGTCGCTCGAGCAGCTCATGCGGGATCTCACCGATCTCGTGAGGCGGACGCGTGCCGGCAGCCTGCGCAGCTCGGAGATGTCCGATCCGACCCTCACCGTCACCAACCTCGGCGAGCAGGGCGTGGCGGCGGTCTACGGCGTGATCTATCCGCCGCAGGTGGCGCTGGTGGGCTTCGGCCGCATCGGCGAGCAGCCGTGGGCGGAGAACGGCGCGCTGACGGTCATGCCCGTGGTGACCGCGAGCCTCGCCGCCGACCATCGCGTCTCGGACGGCCACCGCGGCGCGCTGTTCCTCGCCGCGATCCGCGAACTGCTGCAGCGACCGGAGGACCTGTAGATGGACGAGGGGGAGATTCGTGCGGGCGTCATCGCCACGCTCAGAATGATCGCACCGGAGATCGAGGAGGCGGCGATCGAGGCCGACGCGCCGCTGCGCGATCAGGTCGACCTCGATTCGATGGACTGGCTGAACGTCATCCTCGGCCTGCACGAGCGCTTCGGCATCGACATCCCGGAGGCCGACTACGGCAGGCTCGGCACCCTGAAGGATGTCGTCGCCTACCTCGCGGCGCGGGCGTAGCGCCTCAGGCCATCGCGCGCAGCCGCGCGACCCGCTCTTCGGTCGAGGGGTGGGTGCTGAACAGGTTCTGGATGCCGCTGCCGGAGAGCGGATTCATGATCATCATCTGGGCGGTCTCGGGGTGGGCCTCGGCGCTCGCCATCGGGATGCCGCGGGCATAGGCGTCGATCTTGGTGAGCGCATCGGCGAGTGCGTTCGGGTCTCCCGAAACTTCGGCGCCGCCACGGTCGGCCTCGAATTCGCGCGCACGCGAGATCGCCATCTGGATGAGTGCCGCCGCCAGCGGGGCGAGCAGGGCGACCAGCAGGCCCAGGATGGGATTGGAGCGGCGGCCCTCGGAATCGCGCCCGCCGAAGAACAGGGCGAAATTGGCGAGCGCGGAGATCGCACCGGCCATGGTCGCCGAGATGGTCGAGATCAGGATGTCGCGATGCTTGACGTGGGTGAGCTCGTGCGCCATCACGCCGCGCAGCTCGCGCTGCGAGAGCATCTGCAGGATGCCGCGGGTCGCCGCCACCGCCGCATGCTCCGGATTGCGGCCGGTGGCGAAGGCGTTCGGCTGCGCTTCGTCGATGATGTAGACGCGCGGCATGGGCAGCCCGGCGCGCTCGGCCAGCTCGCGCACGATGCCGTACAGGTAGGGCGAGCTGGTCTCGTCGACTTCCTGCGCGTTGTACATGCGCAGCACCATCTTGTCCGAGAACCAGTAGGAGAAGAAGTTCATCGCCCCGCCGAACGCGAGCGCGAGGATCATTCCCTGCTGCCCGCCGATCATCGCGCCGATCACGCCGAACAGCGCCATGATCGCCGCCATCAGGATCGTCGTCTTGAGCCAGTTGCCGAGCATGTGTTCTTTCTCCGTCGAGTGGATGCTGCGAACGCCTTACATGGTGGCGGTGCCGTGCGGTTCAAGCATTTCACAGCGCGAACCGGTCGCCCGGGTGGACGCGGAAACCGGCGAGAAAGGCCGCCGCACTCATGCGTCTCGCGCCCGCGCGCTGGAGTTCCTCGATGTGCAGCGCCCCGCGCCCGCAGGCGACCGCGATGCCCTCGGGGCCGGCGGCGAGCACCCGGCCCGGCTCGCCGCTGCCCTCGGTCACATGCGCGGCCCGGATCTTCAGATCGGCTCCGTTCAGCCGCGCGCGCGCGCCGGGCGCGGGATCGAATGCGCGCACCGCGCGGTCGAGTTCGAGGGCGTCTGCGGTCCAGTCGAGCCAGGTCTCCTCGCGCCGGATCTTCGCCGCATGGCAGGCCCCTTCCTGCGCCTGCGGCGTGGCCTGCAAGCCCCCTCCCGGCAGGCGCTCCAGGAGCGTGACGATTTCGCGCGCACCGATCGCCGCCAGCTTGTCGTGCAGGCTGCCCGCGGTCTCGCGCTCGTCGATCGCCACCGGCGTCTGCGCCAGGATCGGCCCGGTGTCCAGCCCCTCGTCCATCTGCATCAGACTGATGCCGGTCACGCGGTCTCCGGCGAGCAGCGTGCGCTCGATCGGCGCCGCCCCGCGCCAGCGCGGCAGCAGGGAAGCATGGATGTTGATGCAGCCCAGCCGCGGGATCGCCAGCACCGCGGCCGGCAGGATCAGCCCGTAGGCCGCGACCACCATGACATCGGGTTTCGCCGCGCGCAACCGCACTGCGGCCTCCGGCGGCTTGAGCGAGGCCGGCTGATCGACTTCCAGCCCGTGCGCGAGTGCGAGCTTCTTGACCGCGGAGGGCTGCACGACCATTCCACGCCCCGCCGGACGATCCGGCTGGGTGAGCACCAGCACGATCTGGTGGCCCGCCTCGTGGATCGCGGCGAGCGCGCTCGCCGCGAACCGAGGGGTTCCGGCGAATGCGAGACGCATGTCAGGGATCAGGGGACAGTAAGCGGGGGACAGGGCCGGTCGCATCCCAGCGCCGTCTGTCCTCTGCCCCCTGCCCCCTGGAACTCACGCCGTCGCCTCCTTGCGCTCGTCGATCATCGACCCTCGGCGGGGTCGGCGACTGGACGGCGTTCGCGGGCGCTACGCCCCCGTTCGCTTCGCTCACGGGGCCCCCTCCGCTGCTCACGCCGTCGCCTCCTTGCGCTCGT